>CAZPVJ010000027.1:0-26425 GCA_964590005.1 uncultured Alteromonadaceae bacterium
GCTTCCATAGAGCTGGATCGCCGCCGTGGCTTATGGCCCGCGCCGATCGCGCCCTATCCCATCTTAGCTTTCAGCCTTCGCATCAGCTGCCGCAAATTCCGCATAGGCCTGTGCCGTTCCCTGCGCCATCTTGTCGCCATCGAAGGGAATTGACATCTCCGGCGTAAACTCCAGGACGATCCGTTCGGGCGTGTCCAGGAATCGAATAAACATGGCGGGGTCAATGCCGGATGTAAACTCGTTACCTTCATCGTCGCGATTTTCCGCCATACCCGCGGCCAGCAAGCCGTACATCCACAGCTTGGTTTCGCGGTCGTCGTGGATAACCGTATGGCCTTTGTAGGTCACGGTTTTGCCGCCACCCATCGGGGTGCCTTTGCTGGTAATCACGATTGATGAGCGACCATCACGGGCAATGGCCTTGATCCTTACCCGTTCACGCGTCGCTGTCATCCAAATCTTGCCACCACTGGGAACATAGGCGGTCGTCACGCCCAGCGGATGCCCTGCCTTGTTGGCCCAGATGAAGGTACATTCGCCCCCGACCTTTACCAGCTCCTCTTCCCTCTCGGGATCGAGGCGGTAGCGCTTCACGTCATCATAATTTACGGCTTGCTCTGTCATTTCTGATTATCCTTCTGGTTTAAAAAGTCCTTTTCGCAGTGGCCTGGCATCATGCCAGTAGCCTTATGGGGTCTGCTCCGTCCCAATTCTGAGATTCGGCTGCAACCATGGCGTAGAAGTCACGCAGGTTAGGCTCATCCTGGTAGATCTCCGTCATGTGTCCCAGCACGGCTGAGGTATCTATGTAGGCAAAGCGCGTGCCGGCTTCCGCAGTCGCCACGGTAGCCGCGGCGAAACCCAGCGCTTCATAACGCGCGATCTCCGCCTCAATATCCGCGCTAAACGTTGCCACATGATGCAGGCCTTCTTCTCCCGGCCCATACAGATCACGAAATGCCGAGGGGCCGTCATTATTCTGCTGAACCAGCTCCAGCATAACGCCACCGCACTGGCCGTAGGCGGACGTATGATCCAGCTCGCTGGGCTCACCGCGATAAAGGCACTCCGTCAGGGGAATATGTTCAAACAGGTAAAAGGGACCTGCCCCCCACAGCTCGATCATACGCCTGGCCGCTACCCTTACATCGTTAACGACGTAGGCATTCTGGACTATCGAGCGGTGGCTGGATTCAGGCATCGCGCCATTCTAGGGAGCGCTTTCGATTTGTGCAATTCACAGAGTAGGACGACGGCAAAATGACCAGTGCGTCTGAAGTAGCGCCAGCATGAAAACAACCTCGGCAAAGTTACCCACCAGGAAGCCCCAGGGCTGCGCACCCGTCGCACCGTTCACGATAAATATGAACAGCGCTCCGGCGAAGAACCAGGGCCACCCGGATCGCCGCCACACTGCAGCCGCCATTGGTAGCACCAGGACATTGGTAAGAATCGTCGCGATCGGCGGAAGACTGGACACGCTGCCCATCTTCATGACGCCCATGGCTGTTTTACTCTGCAACTCCAGCAGGTAGACCTCGTGGTACAGGCCCCAGCCCAGGGCGCAGACGGTGAACAACCAGCAGAACGCGACAAAAAACACGTTACGCGCCAGGACCACTCCAGCCGAGCGCATTATGGATAATGCAAAGAGCGTGAGGAAAGGCAGCACCGCCGCATGCAGGACAAACCGGGGCACGTTGGCAGCGGCATACCAGGACTCCGCGATAAACCAGTTGCCCACGCCCTGCACCAGGTTGTCATAAAACATCCCGATCAGCATAAAACGGAGCAGCCAGAGGCGCGGGCTTGAGGAATCGCCCGTCCTGAATGTCCAGGCCAATAATCCGAGGTCAACAGCGGCAAAAAACAGAAGAACGAAGTGCAATGGTGGCCTCTATAAAGCTGGGTGGTCGTCACGCCAATATACCGCATTTCACGACCACCCCCACCCCGCGCCCACCTTGTTGACTCGTCTATGGCGAGCAACTACCATACCTAAACGAACGTTCAGTAGGAATTTTCATGACAGCTGCGTCCACTCGCCTGTTAGCCATTGCCACCCGACAGTTTGCCAACAAGGGCTATTCTGGCGCCTCCATGCGAAGTATCGCCGCCGCCAGTGGAATGACCCAGGCAGCGATCTACCACCACTTCCCGAACAAAATGGCCCTGTACGAGGCTGCACTGGCGAAACACTTCGAAGAAAAAACAGAGCCAGCCATATCGGGACTGGGACAAATCGTAGAGCCTGAAACCAGGCTGCGTGAGTTTGTCCGTCGCATCGTGGTAATGGCCGATGAAGACGTCGCCTTCAGGCAGCTGTACCTGCGAGAGTTGTTAGAGTCGAACGACGAAAGACTGGCCATGCTGGCCGACAATATTTTTTCAGGCCTGATGGGTAGCATTGCCCAAATCTGCCGGGAGCTGGACAGTCAACTGGATACACATCTGTTTATCTTTTCAATGCTAGGTCTCATTTGTCATCACCTGGAAGTGAGAAGCCTGGCCGAACTGGTGCCTGGAAATCCCGGTGACAACCAATCCCTGGAGACCCTGTCCGAACATATTTCCAGCCTTCTATTGCACGGCATAAGGGGGCGCTGATGACCTACCGCTTACTGTTACTGATGCTAGCGACGGGGATGAGCCTATTGTCCGCCTGCGGGGATTCCAGTAATGACACCCAGGATGAGATTGTCGAGAGGGCGACCAGAGTCAGTACCGCCACGCCGGAAGCCCGCGAGATTGCCTATGTCTTAACCGCCCTGGGTGGTGTAGAGAGTATCAGCAGCCCCACAATTTCGGCGGAGACCAATGGCCGCATCACCGAGCTGTCAGCCGACGTGGGCACTCGCGTCGAATCCGGGCAGCTATTGGCGCGTATTGACGACAGTTTGCACCAGATACAAGCCGCCGAGGCCAGGGCCGAGTTTCAACGCATCGGCATCCAGGTTGAAAACCAGCGAAGTGAAGTAGACCGCTTGAAACAGCTGGCCAGGTCACAATCAGTTTCCAAGGACCAGTTGGAGGATCAACAGGACCAGCTTCGCATGTTGACAGCTCAGCAGGAAGTCGCGCAAAAGCGCTGGGAGCACGCGGCCCATATGAGCTCTATGGCCCAGGTAAAAGCCCCGCACGCTGGCTCCATAGCGCATCGTCACGTGTCGCTGGGAGACTACGTGTCCGCCGGGCAGCCGTTGTTTGACCTGGTATCTACCGACAGGTTGCGGGCCAGGTTAGCTTTCCCCGAGCGGGACGCCTCGTCGATTCGGGCTGGGCTGATAGTCGAACTGAGCTCACCAGCGTCTCCGGGTAATACCGCACTGGGCAGGGTAACCCAGGTGAACCCCCGGATACGGGCGTCCAACCGGGCGGTTGAGATCCTGGTGGAATTTGAGAACCCGGGGGGCTGGTATCCCGGGAGTAGTGTTGACGCGACACTGGAGCTATCACGTAAAAGCAACGCGTTGACTGTGCCACGACTGGCCGTGGTGGTGCGCGATGGGCGCGACGTTGTGTTCGTAGCAGAGAACAGCAGGGCCTCCGCCCGACCGATTACCCTGGGCTGGCAGGAAACGGAATGGGTTGAAGTCACTAGCGGTTTGCGGGCTACCGACAGGGTCGTGATCGAAGGGGCGTCACTGCTCGCCGAGGGCAGTCTCCTTGCGACTGAAGGCACAGCGCCATGAATCTTGCCGAGATTTGCGTCAGGCACCGGGTTCTTGCCTATATGCTCAGTGCAGCCATCATCCTGTTCGGTGCCATTGGTGCGAGAAGTATCGGTACCGATCGTATGCCTAGCGTTGACCCCCCTGCCCTTGCCATCACCACAGCGTATCCTGGTGCCAGCCCCGAGATCATGGACAGCAGTGTTACCAGTGTTATTGAGTCAGCGGTTAACACAGTCTCGGGTATCGATTCGATCGAATCGGTATCACGGCCGAGCCACTCACGGGTTTTTGTTCGCTTTATAACCACCAAAAATTCTGACGTGGCCTTTAACGAAACCCAGAGCAAGGTAAATCAGGTGCTCAACGACCTGCCTCACGAAGCTGAACGTCCCGTGGTGGTAAAACTTGATCCGAATGAATCGCCGGTCATTCGCCTGTTTATCACCGGCGACAGAAGCCTCAGCGAGCTGAGTCGAGTCGCCCATGAACAAGTCATGAAATCTCTTGAGTCCATCAATGGCGTCGGGGAGGTAGTCGTTGGCGGCGGACGGGAACGTAAAATCCGTGTCGACCTGGACCTCGACAGGCTATCGGCCCTGAGACTAACGGCGCACGACGTGATTTCAGCCTTTGAACGTGAACACGTGCAGTTACCGGGCGGCTACCTGGTAGGCGACACGCAAGAGAAACTGCTGCACCTCGACCTGGAGTACCACAGTATCGAGGAACTGGGCCAACTGGTGGTGGTCTCCCGTGATCAGGTCCCTGTTAAACTCAGGGATATCGCCCACCTGTCTGATGGCCTGGCGGACAAGCGCGCCATGGCCCGGTTGAACGGACGAGAAGGCGTTGTGGTCAGCATCCGCAAGGTGCAGTCTGCCAACACCGTGGCCATCGTAGAGGCTGTAGAGAAAAAGCTTGCACAGGATATTCGACCGCAGCTGCCCGACGGGATCACGCTACTGGTAGCCACCAACGAGTCCGACATCATCAGTGAAGTCATTTCCGCGCTGGAGAGCCACCTGGTGGAAGGTACGATACTGGCGGCAGTGGTTGTGTTCTTTTTCCTGCTTAATGTACCGGCCACACTGATAATCAGTACCGCAATCCCGGTGTCCCTGGCGGGCGCAATGATGGTTATTTACTTCAGCGGGTTCACCCTGAATATGTTGACGATGTCAGCGCTGCTGTTGCTTATCGGGGTCGTCGTCGATGACGCGATTGTGGTCCTGGAGAATATCCAGCGGCAACACGAGACGGGCAAAGTCGACCCGGAAACAGCGGCGATACAGGGTACAAAAGAAGTGGTTCTACCCGTTATGGCAGCGTCACTCACGCTGCTCTGCATATTTGGCACGGTGGTGTTCATGGAAGGCATGGTGGGCATCTTCATGCGTTCCTTCGCAGTTGTAGTGGCGGTAGGGGTCGCGGTGTCGCTGTTTGTCTCGCTGACCCTGACACCCGCGCTTTGCGCGAGATACCTCAAGGCCTATCAGCCGCCAGCAAATATTGTGACCTCATCGATCGAAGCCGGGCATCGTCTGCTGGAAAGAAGCTATGCCAGGTTGTTGGCTGTCTGTTTACGTAATCGCGGCTTAATATTGATTATCAGCCTGGCGATCGTCGCCTCATCGGGTTGGTTCATGACCCGACTGGGCGCTGAATTCTTCCCCCCCGATGACGAGTCACGCTTCCAGATACAGCTGAAGACCCCGCTGGGCACCTCTATCGACTACGTGACCCGCAAGGTTGAGGAAACCGAATCCATTCTGCGACAACTTCCGGAGGTCAGCACGGTTCTGACCGTGGTCGGCGCCAGGGACAGCGACGATGTCAACGAAGCGCTGTTGCTCGTTAGCATGCATCCCAAAAACCAGCGCGAGGCCGATCAATTTGAGATCATGGCGAGGGTCCGCAATGAGCTGAAGGCCATTGCGGGCGTAGAGACCTATGTCAATCCGTTCCCAATGTTCGCCTCCATGTCCTCTGCCCCGTTTGAGGGCAGCATAACCGGGCCTGACCTTAAGTCGATTGCGGGTTACGCGACGACCATGTATACAAGATTGCAGGACAATGGCGGCATGGGGGAGTTGCGCCTTGGTCTGGAGCTTTCAAGACCCCAGCTTAACTTTGAAATCGATCGCACCAGGGCAAGAAATACCGGAATCAGCACCAAACAGATCGGCGATACGGTCAGGGTGCTGGCCGGCGGCGCCGACATCGCCAAGTACAACAGCCTACCCGGCGATGGCGATCGACATGATATCCGGGTAGCAGCCACCCGCGATGGTATGCGGGACGCGAGGGATATTGAAAATGTTTATCTAAGGGCACCCGATGGCGAATTATTGCCTCTGTCCTCAGTAGTCGACGTCACGGAATCTGTCGGTCCGGCCCTGATAGAACGCACCAACCTGCAATACAGTGCGGGCTTTACTTCCAACCCGGAGGTGGCGCTCGACGAAGCCGTGAGAATCTTTAGCCAGACTGGCGAGGGCTTGTTACCTCCTGGCTACAATGTCGAATTTTCCGGTCAAGCCAGGGAACTCGGCAAATCCGGTACCAGCATGGCCTTCGTGTTTGTCACTGGACTTATACTCGTTTACATGGTGCTCGCCAGTCAGTTCAATTCTTTCCTGCAGCCAGCCCTCATCATGCTGGCCCAGCCACTGGCGATCGTTGGTGGCGTCTTTGCGCTCTGGCTTGCCGGTCATACCCTGAACATATTCTCGATGATCGGCCTGGTGTTACTGGTTGGCCTGGTATCCAAGAACTCCATCCTGCTGGTGGACCTGATCAACAAGTATCGCCGCTCCGGCATGGCAACGCGGGAGTCAATACTCGAAGCCTGCCCTCGTCGCATGCGCCCGGTTATGATGACATCCATGACCATTGTGCTGGCCATGCTGCCCGCCGCGGTCGGTGTCGCGGCAGGATCAGGACAATACGGGCCACTGGCGGTGGCCATTATTGGTGGGGTCGTGTCCTCAACACTGCTGACCCTGGTTGTTGTTCCGGTAGCCTACTCCCTGCTGGATCGCTGGCTGGAGCAGGCCCCAAAACAGCAAGAAGGCAACGCGGTTCTGGCAGATATCGGGTAGTCCGGCGAGGGCTCTAAGGCAACGCGCGCTATCGGTTCGCGATAGACTACCGCGCAGCCGGCGGTCACGGGATCCGGGCAAATCACCCTCCTTCTAGCCGGGAGTGACCCCGATTGCAGCCATAGCTGGCACAGCCGTCGCCGTTGATCTACACTCGGATTCCCCAAACACACAGCAAGGATATTCAGCTATGTACAGTCACATCATGGTCGGCACCAACGACATGGAGGCATCCAAAACATTTTACGACGCGGTACTGGGCGCACTGGGCTATGAGCCAGGTACCTTTGACGAGAAAGGGCGTTGCTTCTACTTTACGCCCACCGGCATCTTCTCTATCTCGGTACCCATTGACGGTCAAGCCGCCACTGCCGGCAACGGCAGCACGGTAGGTTTTGCAGTAGATTCACCGGAGGCCGCTGATGCCTGGCACGCCGCAGGCACCGCCAACGGTGGCACCAGCTGCGAAGATCCGCCCGGGGTGCGCGAAGGTGCACTGGGTGCGCTTTACCTGGCCTACCTTAGAGACCCTTCTGGCAACAAAATCTGCGCACTGCACCGCATGGGGTGAGTGACCGTCCGGGAGCCTAGTCGGGACGACTGGCTTCCGGTCCAGCTATCTCCATGGCCTTTTGGTAAGCAGGTCTTGCGCTGACCCGCTCCACGTACGCCTGGGTATTTGGCATGCCGTCGTCGATGGCCCTTGCGCCAAGCCCGAGCAGAGAGGTCAGGTTGAACAAGGACATAATGTCGGCACAACTGAATTCGGGGCCGCCCAGGTAATCCGACTCACCTAACCTCTCCTCGAGTGCCCGGTAGAGGCCCTCTTCCCTGCGCAGCGTGGTCGTCATCATCAGGTTATCGGCGTCTGGCTCACCGCCGGCAGACTGGTATGCCATCTTGATAAACAGCGTTGTCTGGAGATTATTATTGAACTGCATCCAGAACAGGTAGTGAGGATAGTCGGGGGCGTCGACCGGCACCGACAGCCGCCCGTCGCCATAGCGCTGGGAAATGTACTCAAGAATCGCCGTCGATTCAGCCATTACCAGGTCACCATCGGTAATGATGGGCGCAGTGCCTGCTGGGTGTAATGCGCGATACTCCTCGGGTGCCAGGAAGTCCTCTCCGCGGTCATACCATTTGAGCTCATAAGGCAGCTGCAGTTCCTCCATCAGCCAAACCACTCGGTCCGATTGAGAAACACCAAGGTGATGTATCGTGATCATTTCTTTGTCCTGTTACGGGGGTGGAGCCACATTCTGCGCGATATCCCCCATACGCTCAAGGCAGGAATATTTAGATAGACCGCTGGCCAAAATGATTCACTGCTTCTTTTTGTCTTTTCCTTTTTTCTTATCTTTATCCTTGTCTTTGTCTTTGTCGTCGTCATCAAACACGTCGCTCACCCTGTCTTCCCAGGAGTCGCCGCCCTTGCTGCCCTTGCCCGGGTTTTCCCGCTGCTTTTCAGCGGCATTGTCACGCCCATGCTCGCCCGGGTTATCGGGGCGGCCGTGACCCTTACCTTTATTGTTATCGTCGTAACCAAGTTCCTCGCGAATTTCGTCCCTGACCGCGTCCTCGATCGAGGAGTTTTTGTCCTTGGCATAAGCCGGGACGGCAAAGATCAAAAGCAACAGCATCGCGTAGAAAATTTTCATGACATATAAGCTCCATCAGATGAATCGGAAACGGATCCAGGCGCAACCGCTGCTCGGCGCACCCCTGGTCTCCGGGATTATTCCCAGACTACCGCGTGACGTCCAGGATTGCACCCGGCTGGCTCCCGCGTCGCGAATCGCATAACATCAATGACGCGAATATCAAAGCCATGACGCTATCGCCGATGTCGGCAGTTCTGACATCGAACAACTCTGGATAACACTATGGAAGCACGCACCAGGCAGATCGCAAACCCCGGGCAACCAGGTCAGAGTTTGTCCAAGCGGGGCAGTATTAGCGCGAGCGCCATACGGTGAGCTGGCTAACCAGCCCGGTGGGAACCGGGGTACTGTGTGCACTGACCTGGTTGCTATCGTATATGGCCCTACCGCGACTGGAGCGCGTCAACCTCGTCCAGCGAATCAACTTTGGCACCATCAATGCGGTATTTGTATTGCTCTTCCTGCATATCGTGCTGAATTAGCGCAGCCGCGACTGCGAGACCGACTGGCTCGAGACAAGACTGGCGCAGCTACATTGTTCTATACTGGTACCGTCTTCGACTCATCCAGCGAGATGTCTATGCGCCCCTTCTCCCTTGCAGCCTTTCTCCTCATCGTCTTATCCAGCCCATTTCTCAATGCTAATGAAGCGGGCACGATAAAAATCAGTCGCGGTGAAGCAAGCATTGCGCGTGATGGCAGTACGCTTCCCGCCTCGGTCGGTAGCCAGGTGCTAGTCAGTGACCAGATCATTACTGGTGCTGATGGTGCGGTCGGACTGACTCTTCGCGACAATACCCGCCTTACCGCGGGACCCAATACCACCCTGGACCTGAATAAATTCAGCTTCGATACCACCACCCATGCCGGTGCCGTTGACGCCTCCGTGCAACGGGGCTCCCTGTCAGTTATTTCAGGCAAAATCGCCAAGGCGAGCCCGGGCACTGTCCGTTTCAGCACACCTAGCGTGACCCTGGGCGTGAGAGGGACAGAATTCATCATCGAGGTGGATGAGGCAGAGGGAGACAACTGACGACATGGAAGTTTTACTTGCCCCGCTGTTTGCCATCTACCTGATGATTGTCTACAGCGCTCCACCTGAGCCTGAACCACCCGCGGTGACAGACACCATCGTCCTGCTACCCGACGAAGACGGCAACGTAGGCGAACTGGTAATCACCAGCAGTGCCGGAGAACAGACTTTGGATTCTGCGTATGCCACGGTCGATGTTAAAGAAGGCGGGGAACTTGCTACCCGGGTCGAGACGGAGAGCAACGTGAATGCACGCTTCGGTGAGTTGCTAAACGCCAAGCCACCCGAGCCACGCTCCTTTACCGTTAACTTTGAGCAGGGCTCCAGCGACACGCTCACTGCCGAATCACTGGCTACCATTACCGAAATGCAGGCCTACCTCAGCGGCCGCCCAGCACCGGAAATTACCGTTATCGGTCATACCGACAGAGTGGGCAGCGACGAGGATAACGATGCCCTGTCGATGGCCAGAGCCGAAACAGTTCGCAGGTTGATTGAACAGAGCGGGGTCGAGGCTATCAGTCTGGACGCCACCGGCCGCGGCGAGCGCGAGCCCCTGGTAGCCACTGCGGACAAGGTCGCCGAACCGCGCAACCGGCGGGTGGAAATAAGTATCCGGTGATGCCGCAACGGGAGCCGGCCTCGGTGCGGCAAAGGTAAATTTCGTGCAAAGCATAATCGGCCTGCTGCGACGGGCTTTCCTCTACGGCCGCGGTCGGCCGGTTGCACTGGTGATCCTGCTCTGGACCACCAGCTTGAGCGTTCTCTCGGAACTGCCAACCGATCCCACCGTCGAAGAAATCTCTGGCGATATCACCCGCCCCTTTCGCACTGCCAGGCAGTTCCTGTTTGATAGTTACCAGAAGTATTATCCACGCCAGCCAATGTCCCAGCCTGTGACGATCGTCGCGGTCGATGAAACCAGCCTGGCCCGAATTGGCCAGTGGCCGTGGCCGCGCAATAAACTGGCGGAACTGATCGATGCGATAGATTTCTATCAGCCAGCTGCCATCGGCTTTGATATGTATATGCCAGAGGCGGACCAAACTTCGCCCGACAAGGTCGCGGACAACCTGCCGCCCGGCACATCGCCCGCCCTGCTCGAGCAGCTCCGTAGCCTGCCAAGTCACGAAACACGCCTGGCAGAATCGCTGCGCAGAGTACCCTCGGTCCTGGGCGCAGCCGGATTTGATTTCACTACCTATACCAGCCGTGCTGGACTGCGCACAGCGCCCCTGAGTATCACCGGCGGCGACGCCTTACCCTATGTGCGTCGCTTTGAAGCGGTATTGGCCAGCCTGCCAGAACTTCAGGCCGCCGCTCGCGGGCAGGCAATTCTCAGCGTGGACCTGGAGTTTGGCGTGGTGCGGCGCATTCCCTTGATCGTGGCGATAGGCGATGAAATCGTCTCCGGTCTGGCCATGGAAATGCTGCGTATCGCGACAGGATCCTCGGCTGTGGAAGTTGTTGTGGGGCGTCATGGTGTAGCAAGCGTCGGCGTGGCGGACCTTGCGGTGCCCACCCAGGCGGGCGGTGAAGTCTGGCTGCACTACGCTGAAGCAGAAGCCAACGCCAATCGTTATGTGTCGGCTATCGACGTCCTCGAGGCTAGAGTGGACCCTGTGCAACTGGAGGGTAAACTGGTCATGCTTGGCCTGACTGGTTCCGGTTTGCACGATATGAGAACCACTGCGTTGGGTGAGTTGGTACCCGGCATCGAGATCCAGGCGCAACTGCTGGAGTCTCTTTTTGATGGCAGGTTCCTGCTGCGCCCGTGGTGGATGAAATGGCTGGAAATAGGCAGCATACTGGCAATTGGTTGCTTTCTGGTCTGGTTTGTCCCCCGCACCGATTCGCGACTCGCCATTTTCCTGCAAACGGTGCCCCGCGCCTCAGTCTGGCTGACCCTATCGCTCAATGTCCTGATGATTACATTCGGCTATGCCATGTTCAGGTTCAGTGGCCTGCTACTGGATGCGTCTTCCTTTTTCATCATCTTGTCCGGCGTCATGGGCAGCCTCGTATCCAGCGCTATGATCGAAATCGACCGCGCGGCCCAATCCAAGACAGAGCAACAGCAGAAAATTCGCGAGGCGGCCAGTCTGATTGCTGGCAAGCTCGTCGGCAGCGTCGATAAACCTGCCAATAGCCAGGCGCTTACCCGACAGGAAAGGGTCGCGAGCCTTACCGCCGGGCTCGCCAGCGAGGCGGCCAGGCATCCGGACTTTGCCGAGGCGCTCAGCGCGGAAGTAATCGCTCATATTAGTCGCGCTGCGCCGCTGCGAGATGCAGGCATGGATTCGCTGCCTGCTGATCGCCTGCACGATGACACCTTGTCGGCTGAGGAAATGGCCTTGATCCAGCGCCACGCGGAGACCGCCAGCCTCGCTGTTACCTCCGCCGAAGAAAAACTCGCCTTAGAAGGACTAACGGAAAACGTCGAAGCCCAGCGCTACCTCCACTACTTCCGGGAAATCCTTGAATCACAACACGAATGCTGGAATGGCAGCGGCTACCCCTCAGGCCTGACCGGCGAAGCAATTCCATTGGCGGCCAGAATTGTTGCGCTTATTGATTGCTACGAGGATCTCATCAGCGAGCAGCCCTATCGCAAAGCCATGACCCACGCCCAGGCTATGACCTATATCATCAACGCTGCAGGAGCGCAGTTCGACACCAGGCTGGTCGAGTGCTTTGAAAGGTTTATGCACAAAGAATGGGGAGAGTTCAGTGACCAACAGCATCCCGGATAAAAGGCCACACGTTGGCATCGGTCAACGAGCACTGGCGGCCGTAGAGCGCGCGGGCAATCGCCTGCCTGACCCAGCCGTGTTGTTCATAGCCCTGCTTTTTATTGTGTGGGTGGTTTCCTGGGCACTTTCATACGTTGACTTCAATGTCACCGACCCACGAACCGGAGAACCCCTGCTGGTTATAAACCAACTATCCGGCAGCTCGCTCACTCAATTCTTTTCCAAGATGGTCACTAATTTCGCGCACTTCCACCCGATCGGGGTGGTTCTGGTCGCCATGCTTGGTATCGGTGTGGCGGAGCACACGGGATTTATCAATTCGGCCTTGAGGGCAATGATGAATGTGACGGCACGCTGGCTACTCACGCCCATGATCATATTGGTCGGTATCGTCAGCCATACAGCGGCAGACGCGGGTTATGTGCTGGTTATCCCTCTCGGCGGCGTGATCTTTTATGCCGCTGGACGCCACCCCCTGGCCGGTATTGCGGCCGCTTTTGCCGGCGTATCAGGTGGTTTCTCAGCAAACTTCATCCCCTCTGCGATAGACCCCATGCTGCAGGGCATATCCCAGTCGGCAGCACAGATTATCGACCCGGACATATCCCTGAACCCCCTGAACAATTTCTTTTTCACCGCAGCTTCCTCACTGGTGATCATCGTGCTCGGCTGGTTCGTCACGGATCGAATAATAGAACCGGGGCTGGCAAAGCAGTCGCTGGACGGTGACCTTGAAGATTTACCCGGGATCGAAGCACTCACCGCAAAAGAACGCCGGGGCTTGCGAGCGGCTCTTTGGGCCATGCTTATCGGTATTGCGGTGCTTGTCACCAGCGCCTGGCCAGAGAGTTCCGCATGGCGCGGTGCCACGGGCTCCCTGACCGAACGCGGGGCGCCACTCATGGCCTCTATCGTTCCGCTGATCTTTATCCTGTTCCTGCTGCCGGGCACCGTCTACGGGATAGTTGCTGGTACGGTGAACAGTGCCAAGGACATCATTGATGGCATGACCAAGGCGATGCACAACATGGCTTATTACCTGGTCATCATGTTTTTTATTGCCCAGTTCCTTTACGCATTCTCGGCTTCGAATATGGGGGTATTGCTGGCATTGAAAGGCGCCACCTTCCTCAAAAGCCTGGGCTTACCCGCGGCACTAACGATAAGCGGAGTGGTCATTCTTACCGGTGTGCTCAACCTGTTTGTGGGGTCTGCCTCTGCCAAATGGGCACTGCTCGCCCCGATCCTCGTGCCTATGCTGATGGAACTGGGAATCTCACCGGACCTGAGCCAGGCGGCTTATCGTGTTGGGGACTCTACCACCAACATCATTACGCCACTGATGCCTTACTTCCCACTGGTAGTGGTCTATTGCCAGCGCTACGTAAAGGACGCTGGGATAGGCACCGTTACCGCGCTGATGCTGCCGTACTCGGTGGTTTTTATTACTGTGTGGACACTGTTCCTACTCGGATACTGGGCGCTCGGCCTGCCCCTGGGCCTGCAATCCAGCTATGTCTACTGACAGCAGAGACGCCTGGCTACATCGCTGCCGCTGATGGCTCTTCAAGCAGCTGTCTATAGTTGCGCCTGGTGTCTTTTTCTGCGCTTTCATAAAGCACCAGGCAGGGATCCCTGGCAGTCGCAACCCAGCGATCCCACATACCCTCGGCGAGAATGGAAAGGCCTCCTGTCGCTACCGCCGCCCCTCCAGACACCGCGGCGCCTTTTGCATCAAGTGCCAACTGGGGGTTTGCCAGGTTTCCACCCAGCTTGATATAGGGTGTTATCGCCTTGCTCACGCTTATGCCTACACCTTTACGGGACCGGGTATTGAAGGCCACATCCAGTTTTTCGTTACTCAGGTTAATCTTGCCGCTGGCCACCAGATCAAGCTTGTCGGTGCGAGTCGCAAGGCCCGGCGCAAGCTCTACCGCGCCCTGCTTGACCACCATGGCACCCGCGTGGCAGATAAGATTGGTATAAGGCTCTGATTGGGTCGTCGGCACCAACCGATCGAAGATTTCACCGACAATATCGCCCAGCAGTATATCCAGGCCCTTGTTGTTCATCCGGCCGCCACCACCCCTGAAAGCCAGGCCTCCATCGAGGGAGGCTGCTAGCTCGGACAGATTGGCTCCCGTACCCTTGAGGCGCAATCGGTACTCCGCATCCCGGTCGTTTTGCATCTCTTCTGTCACCAACCACAGTAGCGGGATGCGGCGACTACGCACATAGAGATCAAAGTCGCTGACCGACCCCCGATTTACTACCGCGGCACGCGCCTTACCCTGGGCAAAAGGACCGTCCCAGTTCAGCTCACGCACCGTCAGTTTTTTATTTTTGATATCCAGTTGCACAGAGATGGTGCCCGGGTTATCAGGCCGGAAGTAAACCTTGTCAGCACGGTAGACCAGATCACCTTCCAGCCCTTGCAACCAACTAAAATCCAGCTTGGTAGCGGGGATAACACGCTCGCGCAGCTCAGCCTGGGTAAGCTCGTCGGTTAGCACGTCAACCGCGGGGGTGGGGGCTCGATTATCCTCAACTGCCGCCACTGGCTCCGCTGGAATGTCAGGCAGAAGATAGCTTAGATCCACGCGTTCCGATTTCAGGTCGGCCTGAAACAGCAGTGACGGTTCAAAGCGCAGGGACAGGCTTCCCGAAAGATCACTATCGCCAACCCGGGCCGCTATCGGCTCGAGCGCAAGCGCTTGCGTACCGCCGCTCAGCTGGGTTTGCACGAGATAGGACGTGTCGGGGAATCGATCAGCAATGTCGACCCCGACAATACTGTAGAGGCTGTGGGTGCTGGCACCGCTGATTTTTAACGACCCGCGACCTCCGCTGCGGGCCTGCTCGTCCTGTATCGAAAAATCCCCCTCTACCCTGTTACCCGCAATATCACCTTGTACGGACTGGATAATTACCAGGGGCGGCTGGTAGGTCAGCTGGGCCTCCAAACGATAGGGCTCGGCAGGCGGTTCATACGACACCCAGGGACCCATCACTTGTCGCAGGTCGTCCCCCGCGGCGGACACTGACAGAGATGAGCCGGCATAGTCGGGCTCTGTGGCCAACAAAGCGGACAGTTCCAGATTACCCCCGGCCAGGGTGCCTTTCAGGCCATCCAGCGTAAAGCCCGATTCCTGCCGGCTCACACGTCCGACCAGATCAAAAGGAAGCGGCGCAGGGCTGGACTTTTCGCCAAATCGTAGCAACTCCGTCAAATCAGGGCCGCTACCGGATACCATTACATTGAGTCCTTTCAGTGTCAAAGGGTCGCCAATCTTTCCTGATAGCGACAGCGTGCTGCGACCGGAAACAGCCACCGCGTTTTCAAGTGTCAACTCGCCACCCTTGCTTGAAAAATCGGTTTCGATCCCGATCGGGAACCCCTGAAGCGAATCAAGCGCCAGGCCATAGGCAGACATAGCTGCGGCAAGATCATCGCTGGTTAGATGGGCACGACCGCTGTAATAATTGGGGGCGAAAATATTTTCCATCTGCCCCTCTACCTCAAGCCTGAGAATGCCGGCATCGAACACCCCCTCATCTATGCGCCATTCGCTCTTATTACGCTGTATCGCCGCAGACAGCGTAAAGGGACCGGGCGGTAAATTTGGCATACCGACGTTCCGGCCGAAACGCGCCATATCCTCTGCTTCGAGGGCTACTGACAACCGCGTACCCCGATAGTCAGGTGCCTCTCCCACCACACCGTCGACAGCCAGCGTGGAATTATCCCCCTCTAACCGAAGATCAATCAGTTCGACACCGTCGTCGTCGGATCGGAATACACCACGCACGCTATAGGGAGCCGGGGGTAACTCAGTTATGCCCAAAAGAGGCGCCACCAGAGCCAGATTGAAGTCATCAATCTGAAAGCTTGCCTGCCAGTCATCGATACTGGGAAATTCGGGCAACTCCGCGTCAATCGTCAGGCGTGCAGCTCCCGCCTCTGCTCGCCCTCCGCGTATTCCAAAACGGGTGCCATTGCGATAGGCCTCACCGGCGATACTGTAGGGCACATCGGGAAACCCCGCCGTGTCGAACATGTAGCCCAGCTCACTGAGAGTGGGACCATCCAGCTCAAACTGCATATCGATACCGTCCAGGGACAACAGGTCATCAACCGTAGCCTCGACACGCAAATCAAATTCTTCCAGCGCCCCGTTGGCAACAATAGCGATAGTACCTTCAACTTCGCTTACATTGGCCTGAACCAGTAAGGGGCCGTCTCGCACCTCGGGCATACCCAGCATATCGAGTAGCGGCCGGGAGGTTTCGGAGTTAACTTCAATGGTCAGTTCGGGGTTCTGCAATTTCGACAGGTCGGCTATCGATCCGGAAAAAGCTGCGGTGAGTCCACCCAGCGTTGCATCAAAATCCAGACCCAGGTTTCGCCCGCTCACCAGCGACCGGGCCGGCCCCACCATTCCATCCACACTGAACGGGAAGTCATTGATGCCACCGCCGAAATCTATACGCAACATCCTGCCTACTTCATCTTCCTGCACTGTTCCCGAGATACTGGCCAGTACATCCTGGTCATTATCGCGATACAAGATGTTGCCGTCTTCTATCAACGCTTCAAGGAACACCACCGGGAAGCCAGGTGCCTGATCAAGCGCGTCTCGCTCCTCGGCCTTGGCGCGGTCAGGCCAGAAATCCCAGGACGCTGGGTGGCCTTGGGGGGCTAACAAATTCGCGCTCACGCCTTCGAGCTCGAGCCTGCTAATCAAGATCGGGCCGTCTCGCCAGATAGAAGGTAAATTGATTCGCAACAACAGGCGTCGCGCAAAAACGAGATGCTCTTCCTCGGCCCAGTCGGGATTCGCCAGGGCAACATCGTAAGCCAACAGGTAAGTGTCGCGATTAATTTCCGCCGACCGCAACTCACCAATGGATAGCGGCCTGTTCAGTAGGCGCGAGACAGCCCATTCCAGTACGGGCTCCAGCCGGTGAGGTTGGGCTGTGACAAACTGCCACCCGGTGACGACAGCGCCCGCAATCAACAGAAACGACACTGCCGAACCTATCAGTAAGTGCTTGAACCAGCGTGGCGGCAACAGGCTTACTCCAATCACACGAGCCACGACTATACTCCCGCCGACTTTTTTGACAAGCCAGATAAATGGGTTAAGTTAAAGACAAACTCCGTCAGCCAGGTGAATCCCGACACCCGGATGATTCAGGGTCGGATGGCCTGATCCAGGGTCTCTGTCTGCCCGGAATTCCGCAGCAAGAGGACGAACATCACATGCGCTCACCGATAATTTATGCGCTACTCCTGCTGGCGCTCGTACCCAGCCAGGTATCGTCCCAAAACAGCAAAGGCGGTTTGGCCAAATCCGCATACGACGAATACTGCAGCCAATGCCACGGCGCAACCCTGCGTGGATCCGCCCACGGCACCGCGCTTAAGGGTGCGGCCTTCAACGAGAAATGGCAGGGTTCCGAGGAGGCCTTGTTCGGCTACGTAAGGCACAGTATGCCGCCTGCCGAACCCAGCGCTTTGAGCGATGCGCTTCACCTGGAGATACTGCACTATGTGGCAACCGTGAATGCCGGGGAAAGTCCAGCCGCAGAAACGATTGATCCCCAGGTCTACACGCAATTGCTACAAGAGCAGTCAGACGAGGACGATGAGGCCTGGGAGAACTGGTCTGGCGCGGGCGCCATCGAGGCAGCGGCACGTAACAAAGGCGGCTTCACCAATCAAGTCGTAGAAAGTTATCGACCTGTCACCGAGACCATGCTGGCGAAGCCAGACCCCGGCGACTGGCTCAGTTGGCGACGCACACGCGATGGCACCGGCTACAGCCCACTGCGCCAGGTAACACGAAGAAATGTGAATGAACTTAAGCTGGCCTGGGTTCTGGCCATGCACGATGGCAGTAATCAGGGTACACCGCTGGTACACGATGGTGTGATGTACCTGACGCACCCCGGTAACGTCATCCAGGCCATCAGGGCCGACTCAGGGGATGTGATCTGGGAGTACGCTCACCAGTTTCCGCCCGAAGCCAAGACCCTGGGTGGCCCAACCCGCAACATCGCGATTTACCAGGACAAGATATTCCTGAGCACCTATGATGCCGCGCTCGTAGCCCTGGACGCGCGCACCGGCACAAAACTGTGGCAGACCCGCAAAGCAGACTACCGCGAAGCCTACACCCACACTAGCGGGCCCATTATCGGCGGCGGTGTCGTATTGAGCGGAATCAATGGCTGCGAACTTTACATGACAGGCGGCTGTTTCATCACCGGTCATGACCCGGATAGCGGCAAGGAGCTCTGGCGAACGTCCACCATCGCACTCCCGGGCGAACCCCATGGCGATACCTGGGGAGACCATCCCGCGGAGTTACGCGGAGGTGGAGATACCTGGATTGCCGGCTCTTACGATCCCAAGCTAAACCTTTTTTTCATAGGGACTTCCCAGCCAAAACCCTGGGTCGCCGCCAGTCGCGGCATGTCGACCAGCGACGCTGCCCTGTATACCAACTCGACACTGGCGCTGGACCCCGCAACCGGCGAAATAAAGTGGTTTTTCCAGCACATCCCCGGTGAAACCATCGACATGGAGACAGGCTTTGAAAGGATACTGGTCGATATTGATGACACGCCTGCCCTGCTGACCGTAGGTAAGGACGGCATATTATGGAAGCTTGATCGTCGAACCGGGAAATTCCTGGACCTTGTGGAAACACTGCCGCAAACGATTTACGCATCTATCGACCGAGAAACGGGCGCAATCAGGTACCGCGAAGACATCATCAATGCCGGCATCAACGATACTATTTCGGCCTGCCCGGGTATCTACGGTGGACACAATTGGCAGGCTGCGGCCGCTGACCCCACCACCCAAACCTTGTACCTGCCGCTGCATCAGCTTTGCTCCGAATTGGTTGGTCGCGCCATCGAACTCAAGCCCGGTGGTGGCGGCTATGGCGGTGACAGTCGAACCTATGCCATGCCCGGCAGCGACGGAAACCTGGCCAGGTTGTCAGCATTCGACATGAAGTCATTGGAAGAACGCTGGAGTTACCAGCAACGCGCCATGTTTCTCAGCGGTGCCTTGGCCACCGGTGGCGGGCTTCTCTTCATTGGAGACGTGGATCGTTACTTCAAGGCGTTCAATACAGACACTGGAGAACCCCTCTGGCAGACGAGGCTGGGAGCACCGTTGCATGGCTACCCTATCACTTACAGCGTGGACGGAAAGCAGTACATCGCCGTGCCCACCGGCATAGGGGTCTTCAGGGCCTTAACCGCAGTGGTGAGCCCGGAAATCTATCAACCCACCAACGGCCAGGCACTCTATGTTTTTGAGCTACCTGAGAGCGACGGCAATTAGCGTCGGCCCGGTGTAATTCTCGGGTATACTCGCTCGACCACAATCAAGGAGCAAAAGATATGCCTGACAATCGGGAGCACGACATAGTCATTTACGGCGCAACTGGCTACACCGGCCAACTCGTTGCGGAATATTTGTCGCTAAAGAACGGCCAGGGTTTACGCTGGGCGATGGCTGGACGCAGCGGCGAAAAACTGAAAGCTGTAAGAGCTGAGATCGGCGCGCCAGAAAGTACGGCCTTGATCGAAGCTGACGCGAACGATCCCGACTCCATCCGCCGGATGGTCGCGAATACTCGGTGTATCATTACCACCGTCGGTCCCTACCAAAGCTATGGTTCAGATCTGGTGGCAGCGTGTGCTGAGCTGGGTACCGATTACGTTGACCTCTCCGGCGAGCCCGTCTGGATGCACCAGATGATCGCCGCCCACCACGACGCTGCGGTCGAGAGTGGCGCACGTATCGTACACAGCTGCGGCTTTGACTCAATCCCATCAGACCTGGGCGTGCTCTTTCTGCAGAACGCAGCACGGAAGAAATTCGGCAAACCCTGCCAGCGCGTGCGGTTGCGCGTGCGGGCCATGAATGGCGAGTTCTCGGGCGGTACCGCGGCCTCTCTCAACGAGACAATGGCGGCTATTGGCGAGAATCCGGAACTGTTCAACGTGCTGATCAACCCGTTCTGCCTGGCAGACGACTTCCAGGGCCCGGACCAGCCGGTGGACAACAAGCCCTATGAAGATGAAGTGGCCGGCCAATGGGTCGCCCCGTTCATCATGGCCGCCATCAATACCAAGAACGTGCATCGCAGTAACAAGCTCCTGGGACACCCCTACGGTACCGACTTCCTGTATGACGAGATGACGCTCTGTGGCCCCGGGGAAGAAGGCAAGGCGGTCGCGGAAGTGGTGGCCTCCGTAAACCCACTGGTGGGTGACGGGGTACCCCAACCCGGTGAAGGTCCCTCCAGGGAATCTCGCGAGGCGGGTAACTACGACCTGCTGCTGATCGGCACCACCGATGACGGTCAGGAATTGCGGGCGGCGGTAACCGGTGACATGGACCCGGGTTACGGCTCCACATCAAAGATGATTGCCGAAAGCGCAGTCTGCCTGCTCAACGATTGCTCCGACACGCCCGGGGGCTTCCATACCAGCGCGTCCGCGATGGGGGAAAAACTCATCACCCGCCTGGTCGAACACGCGGGGCTAACCTTTAACCTGGAAGATTAGTACAACCGCCCCCGGCGCACCCGGGGCGTCGACCCAAGGGAGACAACGCCGTGCCCAGAGCCAGAACCCCAGCCCTCCTTTTCCTGTGCACCCTCGCTCTGGCCGCCAGTCCAGGCAAGGCCGACAACTGGATTGACCTCACGCACACCTTGTCCTCGGAAGCCGTATTCTGGCCAACCGCAGCACCCTTTGAATTGACGACTGACTACGAAGGCATGACCGAGAAAGGCTATTACTACTCGGCTTACTCTTTCAAAACCGCCGAACACGGGGGCACCCATATCGACGCACCGGTGCACTTTGCCCAGGGCCGTCGACATGTCGACGAGATTCCCCTGGAGCAGTTGATAGGCGACGCGGTTGTCATCGATGTCAGCGCCGCCGTGTCCGAAAACCGGGACCACCTGGTTTCAGTAGACGACCTGACGCAGTGGGAGAAACAATACGGCGCCATCCCGGAAGGCAGTATCGTGCTGTTGCGGACCGGCTTTGGCGCTTACTGGCCCGATGCAGGCCGTTATCTGGGGACTACCCTGAGGGGCCAGGAGGGTGCCCAGGCCCTGTCGTTCCCCGGCCTCGCACCCGAGGCTGCCGTCTGGCTGGCGGAAAGCCGTGCCATTAAGTCCATCGGTATCGATACCGCCAGCATAGATCGCGGTAAGTCCACGACATTTGCCGCTCACGTGGAACTGATGACGCGCAACATCCCCGCCTTCGAGAACGTCGCCAACCTGGAACAGCTACCCCCACGCGGAGCCTACGTGGTTGCCCTTCCCGTGAAGATCGGTGGAGGCAGCGGCGGACCGCTACGTATTGTCGCGCGAGCGCCTGCGAACAACGACTAGGGCGACAGCCCCTCCCGCTGCCGCCACTACGAAGCCGGGCAGCACATGGAATGCCAGTATATGCGCGGGAATATACATGCAGGCTATCTGCATATAGAGGGCGGGCAGCATACCCGCCGCCAGGCTGATGCTGCCCGCGATCCCCACAACGGACATGGGATAAAAACGGCGCAGCAGCAGAAAGGCCAGCAAAACCGGCGGCAAAGCGTAAATGAAAGTCTCTACAAAGCAGTAGTGCCGCTTGCCCGACATGGATGGTTCAAGTGCAGGGCTTTCCAATCCGGCGATAAAACCGGCTATCCACACGCACATCAACACGCCACCCGCAATCGCGGTCGCGCGGGAAGACAGGCCGGGCACCGATGCCCTGAATGTAGCGATTGAGACTAGCGCTATAGCAGCCAGTCCAACCAGCATCTCTACAAGAAACCGTGAACTGGTGGCCAGTTGCTCCATAGCCTCGGGCCTTATTGGACCCATGACGTGAATAACGGCGACCACGTAAGCAGCACTCGCCAGCAACCAAACCAGGGCCCAGGGCTCCGGCCTGCCGGTGGGTTTAACCGGCGCCAGGTCGCTGCTCAACGCGGCAATTAAATTTTCCCGGTCCGTCATAACTGATCCGACTCAAGCATTTTTTTCAAACGTCCAATTCCGCGATGAACCCTGACCTTCAACGCGCTTACACTGATATCAAGCTCCGCAGCAGCCTCGGCGCTGCTCAGCCCTATGATCTTGGTCAGCGTGATAGCGTCCCGGTACGGTGTCTCCAGGGCAGCTATCATACGCCCCGATGCCACTGCCTGTTCGGGGTTTGCAGGCGCGATGGATGGATCGGTACTGACGCGTTCGCGCCATTCAGATTGCGCCAGCTTGTCGCGACGCTGCTGTTGCCGCAAAGCATCGATGGCTTTGTGTCTGACAATCGCAAATAGCCAGGGCCTGAAAAGTCGCTTCGACTGATACGTGTGCCGGGCTTCGTGGACTGCGATAAGTACTTCCTGGACACAATCTTCCACGAAATCATGATAACCGAACCTTGAGCGTAGATACCCTTCTATCGCCGGTGCGAGTTCTGACAGCAGCTGCCGATAGTCCAGCTCGTCACCCGCCTGGGCACCCACCATCAGCGCTGCCCAGCGGCCCTCGTCCTCACCATGCACATCAGATGGTCTCGCGCTCATCACCTTCCTGTGGACCGTCACCGCCAAAGGCGGTGACGGAGGATCGCATACAATCAACTCAGTTGATGCGTCTGACCACAACCCTGGCCACAGAGTTCCGCCAATCGTAAACCTGGGGGCCAAGAATTTCGCCACCGTCGTCTCCGACTTCGCCCAGGTCATGGAAACCATTGGAGATATGCACGAAACCTTCATCGCTATCGAGAATATCGGGGGAATGTCCCTCACCCCCACAGCGCGGGCCGGGGATATTGTTACAGTTCTGGTCATTCGCTTCCGTACCCGCATCGTAGGCGAACAGGTTGCGCATCAACGAACCCGAGGCCGGCAGGCGCACATGACTGGCTGCGATAAAGGTATCGTTGGTGGGAATCATCATGGAGGCGACCGTAAAGAAGCCGCGCTCCGCCGGCCCCATAACGATAACGGAACTGGTCTCACCGGGACCCAGTAAGCCGTCTATGGTTTGGATGTCGGTCGCAAAATTGGCGGCCTCGTCCGCTACCGGCCCGGTATCACCGCCCTCCGCGAGAATTTCCAGCGCCTCACTAGCGGGTTCCCCGAGGGTGAATAGTCGAAAATCGATGTCGTGCGTTATCACCAGCTGGGGGGTCAGGGTCTGGCCCGGGGTCAGGTTGGTGATGGTAACTTCATATTCGGCAGTTTGCGCTAATGCCATGGTGCTGGACATAACCAGCGCAGCGCCGGTGATCAGTGGTTTAAACATTGTTGCTCTCCTGTAAGTGGGTTTGCCACTACTAGTTCGCTAGTAGAGGACAAATGGTTACAGGACAGACAAAATTTTTTCAGCGATACGGTACCGATCGATTAGCGCTGCCCGGGAGGCATTTCCAGCAAGTATTCCGCCAGTGCCTGGTATAACAGTGGCCCGTCGACATCGTTCACAAGATTTGTACCGCCCTCGGCGTCCGGGCTGGAAGACTGCTTGACGATGACCAGTTCGGCCTTCTTGTCGATATAGATATATTGTCCGTGGACGCCTATGGCACTGACGGCGCGGTGGGCATTGTTGAACGTCCACCACTGGTTTCGGTAGGCCGAAGCGACTGCTCCGTACCAGTCATCGTCGGGATAATTTTCGGTGAAGCCATCGGGGTTTCCGGGTGTAAGTATCTGCGCAGCCACCCGCGACGCAATCACCTGCCTGTCGTTATAGCGCCCTCCCTGCAGGATCATCTGGCCAAAGCGCGCCGCGTCCCTGGCTGTGATATTGAGTCCGCCGCCCGCCATTTCCGTGCCGTTATCGTCCAGCCAGAAGTAGGCGTCGTGTTCCACACCGAGCCACTGCCAGAGCTGTTGCTCGACCAGCTGGCTGAGGGACAGGCCAGTAACACGGCTAGCGACCCAGGCCAACACATCCGTATTCGGTGTCACGTAATGAAAGGCGAGGCCGTGGTCGCCGGACTTGGTTAGCGTGGACAGGTAGTCGTAAATGGACACAGGGCCCGTATAGCCCTCGGGCCTTGGAAAGACGTTAAACACGTATCCGTAACGCCAGACTTCCGAGTTGGGGTCGTCGTAAATTTCGCTGAACTCGATAGCGTTTGTCATATCCAGCACCTGCTGCACGCTGGCATCGCCAAAGGCGCTTTCGGAGAGCTCCGGTAGGTAATGGCTGACCGGCTGTCGACCGACAACAAGTTCTTCGTCAATCAGCGACAGCAGCAGCGTACCCACAACCGATTTTGTCGCAGAGAACATCTGGTGAGGTGTGCTTGGCGTCATCCCATTCATGTAGCGCTCAAAGACGATTGCACCCTTATGCAGGACAATAAAACTGTCGGTATAGGACTCAGCCAGGAAGGCATCAAGGGTAAGGCTGCGGCCATCGGCAAGGGACAAGGCCAGCTGACCCAGCTCCAGCGGTGCTTCGACCAGTGGCGACACAGGCAGGGAACCGCGATTGACTGCCCGGGTCGGCTGCAATTCCCGCAGATGCTGGAACGCCCAGCGATTGTAGGGTGGCAACATAAAGTTGGCGCGGGTGACACGCTGCTCGACGGGCGGCGGAAAACCGTTCATGAGACTCTCACTGGCGGCCTTTTCCACGCTGGGTTCACTGGCTCCCGCACTCATCCCGAAGACCACGAAAAGCCACATCAGCTGTCGCATCATATCTGTCCACCCTCCTCCATATTCAACAATCCTCATGCGCGCCTGATCGCCAGTACAAAGAGTACCAGGCTCAACAGCGTGGCAAGCCCTGCCAGCAGACTGACCGCTGTCAAACCATCGGTGGTTACCAAGAGGGCAGCCACCGCCGGCCCCACCGCTCCCCCGGCGCCGTGAAATGCCGGGGCGAGTGCCACGCTGCGGCCGGTATCATCGGCAGCGTTGACGGCGGCGTACTGGAACGCCAGCGAAAAGTTCCAGGCAAAGTTATACAAGACCAACGCCAGAATGTAACTGTTGGTTGCCAACCCCTCTTCCAACAACAATGCCAGGGCGGCGACAACCAGTGCTGCGCCAATCGCGAGAGGCAGCAACCTGCCCAGGCGATTACCGCACCAGGACGCAGCCAGCGCCCCGGGTATGCCAAAGGCCACGCCGATCGCCAGGCTGTTGCCGATAGTACCGGCATCGAAACCCGCGGCGGCCCCTATTCGCTCGATATAGGTCCAGACGACACCGACATTGAAAAAGAAGAAGAAACAGCCAAACAGTGCGGCCAGTACCCTGGGGCGCAACAGGCTACGACCGACTGCTTGGTGAACGACGTCGGCACCGGACCGTGGCAACAGACCCAGGAGAAGTAAACCGGCAAGCGCCATCGCCGAAAAAACCGCCAACAAGCCGGTCATGCCCCAGTAGGACACCAGGTCCGGCAAGGCCAGCATACCGATGACCTGGAACGACACCTGCGCCGCAATGGAGTAACCAAAGCAACGGTCCGGGTGTCGGTGGTCGGACAGCGAGGTCAGTGCCAGTGAATAGGCAGCGCCACCACCGAGGCTGGCTGTAAACTGGCACAGCCCAAACAACATCGCCGTGTCTGTGAACATGGCACCCAGGTGGCCCGCCAGCAGAAGGCCCAGCGCCACGCAACCCGCCCGGCGCCAGTCCACCCGGCGAATCCAGAAGATCGTGAATATCGAACTCAGGGCGGAGCCGGCCATGATGCCACTGGCGACGAATCCCACCTGCTGTTCATTGAGGCCCAGGCTGCCAACCGCCGCGCCCACCACGACAGGCAGTACCAGGAAGGCAGCCACCGCCACCACGCTAAGGCCCACACCGGCGACAACGGCGGACGTCCGGTTCACTTCGTCAGCTACCTCGCTAAGTGACCCTGCGGCTGCGCTTTCGCGGTCCATTAATCCCCCCCTGTTTGATACAGAATACTAAACACAAACGCCATTTTATGTAATACTTTTTAATCCCCTGTCAGAGGTATCACTATGAATAATAAAGACGATGCACGGGCCGCCGGCGGGGTAATCACCTGGGCCGGACTCCTGCTGGCCACAGGTACTGTTGCCGGCACACCCAACGATTACTACCAGGCTATTGATACCGGCGCGAAGTACAACGCGTTTATTTCCGTTGAACGCAACA
>CAZPVJ010000028.1:0-24156 GCA_964590005.1 uncultured Alteromonadaceae bacterium
CCGGGAAGAGCATGTGATTCGCAGCCAGGGCTTAGGGCCGGTGGGTTGGGCAGAGGGTGTTTCCCAATGGCTGTCTGCGACAAATCATAGAGAGTAGAGAGAGTAAGGCATGGGCGATTTTTACCAGAACGGCATCATCACGACCTTGCACAACCTGGCGCAGCGGCCAGTAGAGGAGTTGGAAAAGGAGCTGCAGGCATTTTCCAAAAGCCGGCCGATGGCGCTGATTCTGCCATCTCTTTATTCCGAACTGGAGGGAGAGGCGCTGCCGAATATCATCAAGGAATTGGTGAAGGTGCCCTATCTGTCGGAAATCGTCATAGGGCTGGATCGTGCTGATGAGGCACAGTATCGCAGTGCCCTGAAGTTTTTCGGCCAACTGCCTCAGCACCATCGCGTGTTATGGAATGACGGGCCTCGCCTGCAGGCACTGGATGCCATGTTGCAGGAGCAGGACCTTGCCCCCAAAGAGCTGGGTAAGGGTCGCAATGTCTGGTACTGCATGGGCTATACACTGGCGAGCGATCGTTCGGAATCGGTTGCCCTGCACGACTGCGATATTCTTACCTATGAACGTTCGCTACTGGCGCGACTGATTTACCCGGTGGCTCACCCGCGTTTCAACTACGAGTTCTGCAAGGGGTATTACGCCCGCGTCGCCGATGGCAAGATCAATGGCAGGGTAAGCCGTTTGCTGGTCACGCCCTTGCTGCGCGCCCTGAAGAAAACGCTGGGCGATATGGAATACCTGGACTACATGGACAGCTTCCGTTACCCACTGGCGGGGGAGTTCTCCTTTCGCCGCGATGTCCTGAACGACATCCTGATCCCCAGCGACTGGGGATTGGAGATTGGCGTGCTCTCGGAAATGTACCGCAACTACGCTAACAATCGGCTATGCCAGGCCGATATCGCCGATGTGTACGACCACAAGCACCAGAAGCTCTCGGCGGATGATGACTCTGGTGGCCTGTCCAAAATGTCAGTGGATATCTCCAAGGCGTTGTTTCGTAAACTGGCCACGCGCGGGGTAACCTTCAACACCGAATCCTTCCGATCGCTGAAAGCCACTTACTATCGAATTGCCCTGGACTTCGTGGAGACTTATCACAACGACGCGGTTATGAATGGCCTCTCGCTGGATATTCACTCCGAGGAAAAGGCCATTGAATTGTTTGCCGAGAACATCATGAAAGCCGGCGAGGCGTTTCTGGCCAGGCCGATGGAGAGACCGTTCATTCCCAGTTGGTCCCGCGTTATCAGCGCGATTCCCGATGTACTGGAGCGTCTCGAAGAAGCGGTTGAGGCAGATCACGCGGAATTTTCGGCGGGCTGACGCTATGTTGCAGGCGATTAATCCCGCTATGGTCCTGAAGGAGCGTGTGAGACAGCACCTGTGGGCAATCTACCACGATGATCCGCCGGATATTGAGCAGCTCACGGCAGAGCTCTTGTCGATTATGCGGCTGGAGGACCCGATCGTTGAGCCGCAGCAGCATGTTAATCACTGGGACCAGCGAGATGCGATCGTCATTACCTACGGTGAAACACTGCAGTGTGACAACGAGGTGCCGCTGGTTACCCTGAAACGCTTTCTGGACGAATACACGGACGGGGTACTGACAGGGGTCCATATTCTGCCGTTCTATCCCTGGAGCTCGGACGATGGGTTTTCGGTACTCGACTATTCAAGTGTCAATGAATCCCTGGGTAGCTGGAATGACGTCAGCGAGATCGCGTCCCGCTATGATTTGATGGCGGACCTCGTCATCAATCACTGTTCCAGTCGCAGTCTTTGGTTTCAGAATTTCCTTAAGAACCGCGAGCCCGGTAAGGACTATTTCTTCACCGCGAGTCCCGATGACGACTTGTCTCAGGTAGTTCGCCCGCGCACCACGCCGCTACTGCGAGCTGTAGAAACCGTCGACGGTGAGCGCCATGTCTGGTGCACGTTCAGTCCGGATCAGGTGGATCTGGATTTTCGTAATCCGGCAGTATTGAAGCAGTTTGCGGCCATTATTCGCCAATACCTGGATGCGGGAGTCAGAATATTTCGCCTGGATGCGATCGCCTTCCTGTGGAAGGTGGTCGGTAGTAACTGCCTGAACCTGGAGGAGACCCACGAAGTCGTGAGGTTATTGCGTACCCTGGTCGAGTACGCACGGGCAGATACGGTGCTCATTACCGAGACCAATATCCCCAACCGGGAAAATCTTTCGTACTTCGGCAATGCCAACGAGGCGCATTGCGTCTATAACTTTTCACTGCCGCCGCTGCTGGTAAACACACTCGTTACCGGCAATTGTCACTATCTCAAGCAGTGGATGATGAGCATGCCGCCGGCGCAAAGCGGCACTGCCTACTTCAACTTTATCGCCAGTCACGACGGGATCGGTTTACGCCCCGCCGAGGGCCTGCTCTCGGATGATGAACTGGAGACGCTGATAGTGACTATGGAAAGCTTCGGTGGGCACGTGTCCTATCGTGCGCTGGCAGACGGGGTCAAGAAGCCCTATGAAATCAATATCTCCCTGTTTGATGCGCTGCAGGGCACGGTTCGCGGCGCCGATGACCTGGGCATTGAGCGCTTTGTCTGTGCCCATGCGATCATGTTGGGACTGGAGGGGATTCCCGGCATCTATATTCACAGCCTGCTGGGCACCCGCAATGATTATGAGCGACTGGAGCATACCGGCCATTACCGCTCAATAAACCGTCGTCAATGGGACTTTGGGCAATTGGTTAGCCTGCTCGAGGACGACACTTCGCACCATGCTGCGGTGTTCGCGCGACTCAAAGCCCTGCTCGCGATTCGATCGCGCCAGTCCGCCTTTCACCCCAATGCCACGCAGTTTACGCTTCATCTTGGGACCTCGGTGTTTGGTTTCTGGCGCCAGAGTATGGATCGCCGGCAAAGCGTTTTTTGTATCAGCAATGTGACGAGTGATCCGCAGGCGATTCGGTTATCGGATATCAACCTGATAGATACCGAGGACTGGCAGGATCTGATCAGCGCGGAGCAGTATGCGGCGCGCGACGGTGTGCTGGAGTTGCAACCCTATCAGACGGTCTGGATCACTAACGCGCCCGATCATCACTGAGCCACTGCCAGTTTCCCAGAATTCTATCCAGGCACATCCGCGGATGTTCAGCATCAATGCCGCCAGGCCAGAAATCGCGCCGGCTATCCGCAAGTTGCTGCAGGGACAGGTCCGGCAGTTTCGCATCGCGCAGGCCATGGATAAACTTCAGCGTGCGGAATCCGTCGAACCACTGGTGAAAGTGGCGCACGAAAGTGTCAGCATCCTTGCTCTGGCGACGGCAATGTCGCAGCGCGTCATCCAGTCCCATCTTTCTGAGTACGTCGACGACACGCTCGACGTCTTCAGGGCGCAGCCCTTGCCCGGCAAGTGAGTGCGTTAATGCATGGGTATCGATGGTGTACAGGCCGGGAACCTCGGCCAGCAGCGCGCGTAAGCCGTCAAAGCAACGCGGATCATAGTAGAGCTTTGCATCAGCCATAGGCTCTGAACGGGCCAGGTTTTTTACCGCCGGCCCGGTACCAAAGGGTACGCGGTCGGATTGTCGCGCCGACAGTCCGATGCAATCCCCGGCCAACTGGATTAGCGGCCCTGTCTTGCTGAGCTTGTTGAGCAGGTAAAAGTCCTCGGCCGCAGCTCTTGGCGGAAAACCTCTCACCTGTGCATAGGACTTTGCCCTAACAGCGATGCAGCTGCCCAGGCTGTGGTAAGCGTAGGGGGATTGGGCATATCCCAGGCCCAGAACGTAGTGGTGCAGGCGCAGTTCGTAGCGCAGGCAGGCTTCATCGGTAACCGGGTCGCCATCAGGCAGGTGTCGGAATGGAAAAAGGACTGCGGCGGCGTCTGCCGGGCTGGCAGATAAGCTCGCAAAGTAATCGTTTGGAAGCACTGCATCGGCGTCGGTGCTGCAGATCCAGTCGCTGCCTATCGCGCCACTGTTTATCCAGTGCAGCGCGATGTCGCAACCGGTTTTACGCGCCAGGCCCACCCCGCGGTCGGCGGGTGTTGGCCCTGTGATGCTTTCCAGGTCGGCGCATAGCACGGTCACCCCGGGGGAGATACTTGCCATCGCGTAGCCGGCCGCCAGCTGCTGTAGACCCGGCAGGTCAAGCAGCGCCTTGCGCAATGCAGTATTGGCATCATCGTGGCTGGATTCCGGGCGATTCAAGACCACAATGACCAGAACATCTCCCAGTGCAGTGTTCAGTGTGCTGAGCTTGCCCAGCAAGTCAGCCGATTCTCGGTAAGCGGGAATAACCAGCACGTGCTGCCACGGTCCTTGGCGCGTGGGTGCGTCGGGTAGCGGGCGCTCGCTATAGCGGCCCAGGTATTGGGAAACAACTTTGTCGTTTGTGGGTTTCAGTGCAAGGCAGCCCGGATCGGCAGCTCCGCGACCAACTGTGCCTCTATGTCGAGTAACTCATTCCAGCGCTGCTCGATATCAGCCGCGGGCAGGTACCTGCCTGCCAGGTCGAGGAACAGTGTGTAGTGTCGCTCCTCGGAGCGGGCAATGGATTGGTAGAACTTTTTCAACGGCGACGCCTCAAGGGCATCTGCCACCAGGCCGAAGCGCTCGGCGCCCCGGGCCTCGATGATGCTTGCAGTCAGTAGCCGGTCGAGAAAATACACATCCGTTCCCTGGCGGATCGACTCGCGAAAGCCCAGTACGTACGGGTCCTTGCGGTCGGCGGCTGTGGCCAGGCCGCGCTTGTGCAGCCACTTGACCACTTCGCGGTAGTGAGTCAGTTCCTCGATCGCGAGATCGGTCATGGCCGCCACCAGCTCAAAGCGATCCGGGTAGTGCGACACCATAGACATCGCCATGCCCGACGCTTTTTTTTCTGCCGCGGCATGATCCTGGAGAAAGGCGTCGAAGTCCGCCATTACAGCTTCCGTCCAGGCTGGAGAGGTGGCGAAGCGAAGGGGGAGAGCGGACATTTGAAGCGGGTGTTCTCATGAGTCATTTGAGGAACGGTATTGAACTGTAAGTGTCGCTTGAACACAAGGTCATGCCAGCCGCAGAGGCGGTTTAGATTGCAATATGCTGTGCTACACTCTCGGCACTCGATGGTCCAGTGGCAGTCATTGTCCAGGACCCGCTCCACTGCAACCAGGAAGTTAAATCAAGATGATCATCAAGCCTCGCGTTCGCGGTTTTCTCTGCATAACCACGCACCCCACCGGTTGCGATGCCAACGTTAAAAACCAGATTGAGTATGTAAAGTCACAAGGCCCGATAGCGGATGGGCCCAAGCGCGTGCTGGTGATCGGCGCCTCCACTGGCTACGGGCTGGCTTCACGTATAACAGCGGCGTTTGGCGCTGGCGCCTCAACGCTCGGTATATTTTTTGAGAAAGAAGGTAGCGAGAAGAAGCCGGGCACAGCCGGCTGGTACAACTCGGCCGCGTTCCACAAGTATGCCGCAGATGCGGGTTTGTACGCGAAGAGCATCAACGGTGACGCCTTCAGCGACGAGATCAAGGCGAAAACAATAGCCACCATCAAGGAAGATCTCGGGCAGGTTGACCTGGTGGTCTACAGCCTGGCTGCACCGCGTCGCCAGCACCCGGTGACCGGCGTTGTACACAACTCCACGCTCAAGCCTATTGGTAGCGATACGGTCCAGAAGGGCGTTAATACAGATAAGGAAGAAATTCAGGATTTCCATCTCGAGGCGGCGTCACAAGAGGACATTGATAACACCGTCGCGGTGATGGGCGGCGAGGACTGGCAGATGTGGATTGAAGCCCTGGATGAAGCTGGCGTTCTGGCGGAGGGTGCCAAGACCACGGCCTACACCTACATTGGTGAGAAAATCACCTGGGATATCTACTGGCACGGGACTATCGGTGCTGCCAAAAAAGACCTCGACAAGCGGGTTGTCGATATCCGTGAGCGGCTGGCCGCAAGTGGCGGCGATGCCCGGGTATCTGTCCTGAAAGCGGTAGTCACCCAGGCCAGCGCAGCGATCCCCGCCATGCCTATCTACCTGGCGATCCTGTTCAAGGTGATGAAAGAACACGGTATTCATGAGGGTTGCATAGAGCAGATCGACGGTCTATTCCGTGATTCTTTGTATAACGACGGTCGCGACCTCGATGAAGAGGGCAGGCTGCGAGCAGATCGCAAGGAACTGGATCCGGCTATCCAGGCCGAAGTAGCGGCCATCTGGGACAAGATTGATTCCGACAATCTCAGGGAGCTGTCGGACTTCGCCGGCTACAAGCAAGAGTTTCTGCAGTTGTTTGGATTTGAGGTCGATGGCGTCGACTATGACGCCGACGTTAACCCGGACGTCCCGATTGCGAATATGGTTTAGAGATGCTTGAACACGGCGTTCCTTTCCGGCTCAACAGTCGCGTAAGAAGACTGGTTGCACCGAACCCCGGCGTCATGACCGGCGCGGGTACCAACACCTACCTACTGGGTGATCATGAGGTCGCCGTTGTGGATCCGGGGCCTGCGATCCCGGAACATATCGAAGCGATTCTCGCCAATGCAGGCGGCACCATCCGCTGGATTGTCTGTACCCATACCCATCCCGATCACTCTCCCGCCTGGCAGGGCGTTGCCGAGGCAACCGGCGCCCAGGTTATCGGTGCCCTGCCCGCGAACGACCGGCTTCAGGACGATACATTCCAACCGGATTGGGAAATTACGCACGACGAGATTCTCCGCACTGACGAGTTTACTCTGCGCGCCCTGCATACTCCCGGTCATGTCAGCAACCACTATTGTTTTCTCCTGGAAGAAGAGGGAATGTTGTTCGCCGGCGATCACGTAATGAACGGATCTACGGTGGTGATCGTGCCACCCGGCGGCGACATGAAAGCCTATATCGACTCCCTGCGCCTGTTACTGGACTATCCGATTACGACGATAGCGCCAGGCCATGGTGAGCTGATAAATGAACCGGCTGGCGAGCTGAGCGGCCTGGTGGAGCACCGTTTGAAGCGAGAGGCGAAAGTTGTGGCCGGGCTGGCGCAATTGGGCCGCTGTGACCTCGACGCCCTGGTCAGGGTAGTCTACGACGACGTAGACGAATCGCTGTACGAGTGGGCCAAGCTGTCAATGACAGCGCATCTCATCAAGCTGGAACAGGAACGGCAGGCCAGCTCGGATAGCGCTGCCGGCACCTGGGAATTGATTACCCCCTAGTTACCCCTTAAGACGTAAACCCCGAATAAGAAATCAAGGAGTCTCCCATGAATGGTTTAATGATGGATATGCCATTGACGATAACGTCAATCATGCAGCACGCGGAACGCGTCAATGGCTCGGTAGAAATCGTCTCGGTCACCCGTGACAATCCACGCCATCGCTACACCTACAGTGATGCTTTCAGCCGTGCCCGGCAGCTCGCCAATGTCATAGCCGGTTGGGGCCTGGCCAGTGGCGATCGCATTGCGACCCTGGCCTGGAACGATTATCGACATTTCGAAACCTATTACGCTTCAGCGTGCAGTGGCTATGTCTGTCACACGATCAATCCCCGATTGTTCCCTGAGCAAATCACCTACATCATCAACCACGCTGAAGACCAGTACGTTTTTCTGGATCCTGATTTCATGCCGCTGGTTGAGGCCGTTGCCGCCGGGTGCACGGGCGTAAAAGGCTGGGTAGTTATGACCGATGCGGCCAATATGCCGGCGACAGAGCTCGCCAATGTGCATTGCTATGAAACACTATTGGCAGAGGGCTCAACGGATTTTGATTGGCCCGAGTTGGATGAAAAGTCGGCCTGTGCCCTGTGCTATACCTCGGGAACGACGGGCAATCCCAAAGGCGTTCTCTATTCGCATCGCTCTACCATCCTGCATACCTACGCCGGCATGATGCCTGATGCCCTGGGTCTGTCGGCGCAGGATGTGGTGATGCCCATCGTGCCGATGTTCCATGTCAATGCCTGGGGTAACCCCTACGCATGCCCGATAGCCGGCGCCAAGATTGTCTTCCCGGGCAATAAAATGGGTGATGGTCCAACCCTGGCCGCGCTGATTAATGAAGAGGGAGTGACAATGTCGGCGGGTGTTCCGACCGTCTGGCTGGGTTTGCTGGCTCACCTTAAGAGCAGCGGCCAAACCATCGAGAGTCTTGAGCGCATTGTGGTGGGTGGTGCCGCGTGTCCGCTGTCGGTTATGGAAGACTTCGACAGCTACGGTGTCGAGTCCCGCGTGGGGTGGGGGATGACCGAGATGAGTCCGCTGGGCAGTGTCAACGCCAGCACCGGCAGCCGTGACCAGTACAGTGAAGAGGATTTTGCCAAAGTCCGGCTGAAAGCCGGCCGACCGATCTACGGGGTCGAAATGAAGATTGTCGACGACGAGGGCCGGGAGTTGCCCTGGGATGGGGTCGCTTTCGGGTCCCTGAAAGTGCGGGGCCCCTGGATATGCTCGAGTTACTTCAAGCTGGACGGCTCAGATGCGCATGCCGAGGAAGGGTGGTTTGAAACGGGTGATGTGGCCACTATTGACCCGGAAGGCTACATGGCCATTACCGATCGGACCAAGGATGTCATTAAATCTGGTGGCGAGTGGATCTCCTCCATCGAGGTTGAAAATGTCGCCACGGACCATCCAAAAGTTGCCGAGGCCGCTGTCATCGGTCACTTTCACCCCAAGTGGAGTGAGCGCCCACTACTCATCGTAGTCCGCGCTCCAGAAGGCCAGGATCTTTCGGCAGAGGAAATGCTGCAGTGGTTTGATGGCAAGATCGCGAAATGGTGGATACCCGAGGCCGTGGAGTTTGTGAACGAACTCCCACACACCGCCACCGGCAAGATTCAGAAGGTTAAATTGCGTGAAATCTTCAAAGATTATTCCTTTGGGGAATAACTCGTATTTCGGTGCCCCAGGGACAGGCCCTGGGGTTGTTACGCCCCGCCTTTAATATAACTTTTAGCACTATTCGTAAAATATTAATAAATAAAATACGAATAGTGATTGTCGAAAGCGATAGGACTGCTTAACATAGCGCGCTCAACGTGAATTGGGCTGCGCAATGAACCTCGATCCTGCTTCCTCCACAACGCTGCCGATGCTCGTGACCCGGGCAGCTGAGGCCTATGGCGACAGGAAAGCGATCACCGATGGCTCTGTGAGCCTGACGTTCAGTGACCTGGAGCGCGCTCGTCGCCAATCTGCTGCCGCGTTTGTTGCCGCTGGCCTGCAACAGGGTGACAGGGTGGCGATCTGGGCGCCCAATATTTACCAGTGGGTGCTGGCAGCAATCGGTGCCCAGAGTGTTGGCGGTGTATTGGTTCCGCTCAACACCCGACTCAAAGGGCCCGAAGCGGCTTATATCCTGCGTGCCAGCGGCGCCCGGCTGTTGTTCACCGTGAGTGATTTCCTCGATGTCAGCTACCCGGAGTTGCTCGCCGGTGAAGACTGCGGTGCCCTGGAGCAGATTGTCATGCTGGCCGGGCAGGCCGCGGGGGCGCCGTCCTGGGAAGATTTCCTGGCGGCGGGCGCGGGTGTTGATGAGAGCGCAATCGACAGCCGCGAAGCGGCGCTCTCGGCCGAGGACACGCTGGATATTCTGTTCACCTCGGGCACCACAGGCGCGCCCAAGGGGGTGATTACCAGTCATGGACAGAATATTCGCGTTTTCGCGGAATGGAGCGCCACAGTCGGACTGCGATCAGATGATAACTATCTGATTATAAACCCGTTTTTTCATTCATTTGGCTACAAGGCCGGGTGGTTGTCCAGCATCATCCGCGGCTGTCACATGCTGCCTGTAAAGAGCTTCGACCTGGACGATGTGCTCGCCCGCATCGCCCGAGACCAGGTGTCGATGATTCCCGGCCCGCCGACCATTTATCAATCGTTGCTGGCCCACCCTCGCCGGGACGAGTTTGACCTGAGCAGCCTGCGCCTCGCGGTCACCGGCGCAGCCCCCGTGCCGGTTACCCTGGTCGAGCAAATGCGTGAAGAGCTTGGCTTTGAACTGGTAGTGACCGCCTACGGACTGACCGAAAGCTGCGGTGTCGTGTCGATCTGCCGCGCTGATGATAGCCCCGAGCGCATTTCCCATACCTCAGGCCGGGCCATGAACGGGATAGAGATGAAGTGTGTGGACGCAAAGGGCGAGACGGTCCCGGCGGGCGCCGAGGGTGAGATCTGGTGTCGCGGCTTTAATGTGATGCAGGGTTATCTCGATAATCCTGAGGAGACGGCCCGCACCATTACCGCCGATGGCTGGTTGAAGACAGGCGATGTAGGCGTGATGGACGATGATGGTTACGTCCGGATCACCGACCGAATCAAGGACATGTTTATTGTCGGTGGCTTTAACTGTTACCCCGCCGAAATCGAGAATGCCTTGTGCAGTATGCCAGGCGTCGCGCGTGCTGCGGTGATTGGCGTCCCGGACGAGCGTATGGGCGAGGTGGCCAGGGCCTACATCGTAGCCACTGCCGGTGCTCAACTCGACGAGGCCGCGGTGATCGCGTGGAGCCGCGACAACATGGCCAACTACAAGGTGCCGCGATCGGTCCGTTTCCTCGCCGAGTTTCCGATGAATGCCAGCGGCAAGGTACTCAAGGGCGAGTTGCGCGAGTTGGCCGCCGGAGAATCACGTTGAACCAGGCGGCGACAGCAGTGAGTACACCGATCGAACTCGATGCGACGGATAACGCCATTATCGCGCTGTTGCGCAGAGATGGCCGAATGCCTTACCGCGCAATTGCGCGCGAACTGGGGGTCACCGAGGCCACAGTCCGCAGTCGGGTCAGGCGCCTGGAAGAATCCAATACCATGCGGGTGGTGGCGGTCACCGATATAGAGGCTGCGGGGTACGGCCTGTTGCTGGCGGTAGGTGTCCAGGTTGAGGGTCGCTCGCCTGAAGACGTGGCTATGGACCTGGCTGCAGTGCATGAGGTTTTCTCGGTCAATGTGGTTGTCGGTGCGCAGGATATTGAGATCCTGGTCGTCGCCGAAGACCAGGCAGCTCTAAATACGCTACTCACGCAGCGGCTGGCGACTATTGACGGCGTGCGCAGGCTGACATCAGCGCTGGCCGTAGATGTTTTGAAGAATCAGCCCGATTGGGTCCCCTTTCATGACCCGGCGTAGCCTCGACGACGTCGACCAGGCCATCGTCGCTGCACTGGCCAGTGATGCCAGGGTCAGCAATGGCCAGGTTGCGGCGGAGCTCGGTGTTACCGAAGGCACGGTGCGCGCTCGCATCAAGCGAATGGAAGAGGAAAAGCTGGTGCGCATTACCGCGGTTACCAATATCGACCGTTTCGCCGACGCGACGCTCGCTTATATCTGGATAGAGGTGGAGCGCAGCGACCAGGCCAGGGCGGTAGCCGATACCCTGGCCGCTATACCGGAACTCGGCTTTGTCGGGGTCATGCTGGGGCGCTCGGACATATTGGCGATCACCATGGTGCGCAATACCGAACACCTTGCCGAGTTCGTCCATAACCGAATCAACAGTATTCCCGGGGTGCGTCGCAGCGACAGCACGCTGGGTGTGAATTTTGTAAAGCACGATTATCGCATGGCGCGAATCGTGAGCTGAGACTGAGGGTATTTGATGGATAAGACAATGACCGCCTCCGAGATCATCGCGCAGCTTCGCGATGGCATGACCATTGGTATTGGAGGCTGGGGGCCACGACGCAAACCGATGGCGCTGGTACGCGAGATACTGCGCTCGGACCTGAAAGACCTGACTATCGTGTCTTATGGCGGCGCTGATGTCGGCATGCTGTGCGCCTCGGGCAAGGTCCGTAAAGTCGTCTTCGCCTTTGTGTCCCTGGACTTCATTCCGCTGGAGCCCTATTTCCGCCAGGCCCGCCAAACCGGTTCGATCGACGTTATGGAAATTGATGAGGGGATGATGTTGCTGGGTCTGCGGGCCGCGGCCTGGGGCTTGCCCTACATTCCGACGGAGGTTGGACTGGGTACCGATATCATTACCCGCAACCCCGAGATCAAGCTGGTAGACAGCCCTTACGATGACAAAGAGTGGGTAGCGATGCCCGCGCTCAATCTGGATGTGTCGTTGATCCATGTGGACCGGGCCGACCAGCGAGGCGTATGCCAGATCGCCGGACCCGATCACTACATGGACGATTGGTATGCCCGCGCGGCCAGGCAAACCTTTGTCTCGTGCGATGAACTCGTCGAGTCCAGCTACTTCAATGATCCCGCCCAGGCGCGCCTGGTGTATTGGGAGCGCGCGGCAACAACCGGTGTGGCGCACCTTCCCGGCGGCGCGCATCCAAGTTCCTGCAGTCCGCTTTATGGGTTCGACGTACCGCACTTCAAGGCGTACGCCGCCTCGGCGAAGGAAGAGTCGGGCTTTGCGGGCTACGCAGAGCAGTATCTGGGTGCTGATGAACAGGAATACCAGCAGAACGTGGGCGGACTCGACGCGATCCGCGCCATCGAATTGCCGGTTTACTGATAGCAGGAGTAGTGACAGAGATGACAGCAGCAACAGAATACAGCCTGGCCGAATTGTGTATCGTGGCGGCCAGCGAAGCCTTTCGAGACGATGGTGAGGTGCTTGCAACCGGCATTGGCGTCATTCCCAGGCTGGCGGCGAGCCTCGCCATGAAGACCTTTAACCCGGCGCTGATGATGACAGACTCGGAAGCGTTCATGCTCAGCGAACCCAATCCGCTGGGTAAGCGCGGCGAGGATTTCGTGCAAGCCAATGAAAGCTGGATGGGCTTTTCACGGATATTCGATAATGTCTGGAGTGGTAAGCGGCACGCCATGTTGGGCCCTACCCAGATCGACCGGTTTGGCCAGAGCAATACGTCAGCGTTGGGTGGTACCTACGACAAGCCCAAGGTAATGATGCTCGGGGCGAGAGGTTTTCCCGGCAACTCCATTTCACACCCCAACAGTTTCTTCGTACCCGGCCATAACACCCGGGTGTTTATGGAGGGCGAGTGTGATTTCGTGTCCTCGATTGGCTATAACCCCGGGCGCCTGCCGCGCGGGCACTCGCTGGATGATATCGACATTCGCCGGGTGGTCACCGATCTGTGCGTCATGGATTTCGGCGGGCCCGGGCACCAGGTTCGACTGCTCAGCCTGCACCCGGGCATTACGGTAGAGCAGGTTCAGGAAAACACCGGCTACCCCATTCATGTGCCGGATGATGTAGCGGTGACTGAGGCACCAACGAGTGAACAACTTGCCATTATTGCGGCGCTTGATCCTCACAACCAGCGTGCTTACCAGATCAAGGATAACCCGCCCGGGGACAGGTCCTGAGGACCCTTTTATATGCTGCAGACACGCCTGACAGAAACACTGGGATGCCAATACCCCATCGTTCAAACCGCGATGGGTTGGGTGGCAGACCCCCGGCTGGTCGCCGCTAGCTGCAATGCGGGAGCCTTCGGTTTCCTGGCCGGTGCGACGATTCCAGCCAATGAGATAGAACGCGATATCCTGCGGGTGAAGGAACTGACCGACCGCCCCTTTGGTGTGAACTTCCATATGTATCAACCCAATGCGGCGGAGATTGTAGACCTGGTTATTCGTCACGGTGTCAAGGCGGTCAGCTATTCCCGCTCGCCCGGACCGGAGTTTATTGCCCGCCTCAAGGAGGCTGGCGTTGTCTGTATGCCGACGGTGGGTTTGCCCAAGCATGCCACCAAGGCGGTTGAGCTGGGCGCGGATGTGATCACGGTACAGGGCGGTGAGGGTGGTGGTCATACCGGAACGATTCCAACCACGTTGTTGATCCCGCAGGTTATTGAAGCGGTGGGTGACCAGGTTCCGGTTGTCGCCGCCGGTGGTTTCAAGGATGGGCGTGGCCTGACCGCTGCGTTGGCCTGGGGTGCCGATGGTATTGCCATGGGAACCCGGTTTTTGATGACCGAAGAGAGTCCCGTGCCTCGCGAGACCCTGCAGCGCTATATCGATTGCAAGAACCCGGGTCAGATTGTTGTCTCCAGGGCGATGGATGGCCTGCCCCAACGCATGATCATGAACGAGCTGCTGACAGAGTTGGAGAAGGCGGGCACGGTGCGCAAACTGTTGATTGCAATGCGCAATGGACTGGCGTTTCGCAAGCATACCGGCGCCACCATTTTCGGCTTACTCAAGTCGGCGTTGGCCATGAGTCGCGATGACGATATGACCGCTGCCCAGACCATTATGTCGGCCAACGCCCCCATGATTATCCAGAAGGCCATGGTGGATGGGCGGCCATCAGAGGGTGTGTTGCCCAGCGGGCAGGTCGCCGGTGTTATTGATGAACTGCTCTCCTGTGAGGCATTGGTCAATGGGATAGTCAAAGAAGCCGAGCAACGCCTGGCACTGTTGTCGGTGCGTATCTCTGAAGCGAACACCGGGCCAGCATAGCGCTGAACGTACAGCCAGATAAGGTAAGGACTATGTCAAAACCCTTTAAAACAAGTATCCAGAACGGTATTGCGGAAATGATCCTTGATCATCCGCCAGTCAATGCTTTTGACTCGGCAGGCTGGTTTGCGATTGCCGATGAAATTGACAGGCTCGGCGTCAATGACGAGGTGCGCGTCATTGTGGTGGCGGCAGAGGGGAAGGGCTTTTGTGCCGGTGTTGATATCAAGGAGCTCGCCGCCGATTCCACCAGGATAGTGGACGTAAACAAGGGCAACTACGAAACCTTTCGCGCCATTCATCGCAATCCCAAGCCGGTGATTATGGCCCTGCACAGTTTTGTGCTGGGCGGTGGTATCGGCATGGCGGGTGCTGCAGACATTATTCTGGCCTCCGACTGTACCCGCTTTGGCGTCCCTGAAATCGACCGTGGTGCGATGGGCGGCGGGGCCCATCTGCAGAGAATGTTTCCTGTGCAAAAGGTGCGCTACATGTACTTTACCGGTGAGTTTATTGATGCCCAGGAGGCCTATCGCCTCGGGGCGGTAGAGCGAGTGGTGCCCCGGGAAGAACTGTTGCCCACCGCCCGGGAGATGGCTGCCAGTATTGCTGCGAAGTCACCCGAGATGGTGAAGCTGGCGAAGGAGGCGCTGACCGGTATCGAGGACGGCAACCTGGAAGACAAGTACCGCTGGGAACAGGGCTTTACCCTGGAGGCCTATACCAAGGGCGATTCCCAGGAGTCACGGGACGCCTTCGTTGAAAAGCGCGACGCAGAATTTTAGGAACGATTGAATGAATCTTGAGTACACGGCCTCGCAGGAGGCCTTTCGCCTGGAGGTACGTGAGTGGCTCGCGGCCAATGTGCCGGCCGAACCCTTGCAGAGCTTTGATACCGAGCAGGGCTTTCGCCAGCACCGGGAATGGGAGGCGAAGCTTAACGAGGGGCGCTGGGGTATGGTGACCTGGCCCGAGGCGCTGGGCGGCCGCGGCTGTGACCTTATCGAGTGGCTTATCTTCGAGGAAGAGTATTACCGGGCGGGCGCACCGTTACGGGTAAACCAGAACGGCATATTCCTGCTGGGCCCGACGCTGATGGAATACGGTACCGAGGAACAAAAGGCTCGGATCCTGCCGAAAATGGCCAACGGAGAGGAAGTCTGGGCCCAGGGCTGGAGTGAGCCCAATGCTGGCTCAGACATGGCGGCAATCAGGGCCACGGCCAGACTGGAGGGCAACAAGTACATCGTCAATGGCCAGAAAATCTGGTCGACACGCGCTGTCTGGGCCGACTGGGTGTTCGGTATGTTTCGTACCGACCCCGATTCCGAAAGGCATCGCGGGCTTACGTTTATCCTCGTACCACTGGATTCTCCGGGCATTACGGTGCGTCCTATCCCACAACTGGATGGCTTGCCCGGGTTTGCCGAAATCTTCTTTGACGATGTCGAAGTGGCGGTGGAGAACCGGCTGGGCGATGAGGGCGCCGGTTGGAGCGTTGCCATGGCAACCGCGGGCTTTGAACGCGGGCTGATGTTGCGCTCCCCCGCCCGGTTCCAGGAAACCGCGAGACGCCTGGTTGAGTTATACCGGGAAAACCGCGAGCAGGCGGACAGAGATCCAGCGATCAAAGAGGCGGTGCTGCGTGCTTACCTGGATGCAGAGAGTTACTGTTTGTCGACCTATCAGACAGCCTGTCGCCTGAGCCAGGGCGGCAAGATCGGTGCAGAGTCCTCGACCAACAAGATCTTCTGGTCTGAACTGGACCAGACGATGCATGCAACGGCAATGAGTATTCTGGGTGCGCGCGCAGAGCTGTTACCCCATGCGCCTGCCGCCCGGGGCGTGGGAGGCTGGCTGGACGGCTTTCTGTTTGCCCAGTCCGGGCCTATCTATGCTGGCACCAACGAGATCCAGCGCAACATTATCGCCGAGAGAATGTTGGGGATGCCGAGATAACCATGGACTTTACCTTCACCGAAGATCAGTTACTTTTTCGCGACTCCACCGCGGATTTTTTGCGCAATGAAGTGACAGCCGAGCGCATCCGGGCGAGTTGGGACACCGACACTGGCAGAGAGCAGGCATTGTGGCAACAGCTGACCGAGCTGGGGCTGGTCGGTATGACGGTCCCCGAGGAGTTTGGTGGCCTGGGAATGAGTGCCATCGATTTTGTCCTGTTGGCGCAGGAATGTGGCTACGTTGCATTGCCTGAACCACTGGTGCAGACAGCACTTGTGGCGGCGCCATTGCTGCAGTCCATTGGTGGCGAGCTGGCGGCCAACTGGTTACCGCGAGTTGCCTCGGGTGAGGCCACGGTAGCCGTGGGTATCGAGCAAAACCTGGTCGTGGAAGATGCGCATATCGCCGACCTGGTGTTGCTGGAAGAGGGTGGTGCGCTGTACGCACTGACCCCTGACCAATGTCAGCTGGAGCGCAGCGAATCCGTAGATCCCTCGCGGCGGCTGTACAGCGTAGCAGCGGGTACACCGGAAGCGCCGCTGGCACAAGGGGAGACCGCCCGCGCGCTGCTGGCGGGCGCTTTGAACGGCGGTGCACTGGGTGCGGCGGCCCAGGCGCTCGGCCTTGCGCAACGCATGGTGGACATGTCTGTGCAGTACACGACTGACCGTCAGCAGTTTGGCAAACCGATAGGCTCTTTCCAGGCCGTTAAACATCATATGGCAAATGTGGCGGTGCAGCTGGAGTATGCCAAGGCGCCTGTCCACAGGGCCGCCTGCCTCCATGCCGCTGGTCACGAAAAGGCGCCGCTGGCCATTTCCCACGCCAAGATCGTCGCCTGCGATGCTGCCAGGTTGGCTGCCAAGAACAGTATCCAGGTGCACGGGGCCATGGGCTACACCTGGGAGGTGGACCTGCAGATTTTTATGAAGAAGGCCTGGGCACTGGCGAATAGTTGGGGCGACGCGGGCTTTCACAAGGCTCGAATTGGCGAGCAGATTTTTGCTGATGATGCGGAGTTGGGCGCAGGCGCAACATTCGCTACTTGAATAACTGAAAGAGGAAACGAAACATGGCCGAAGCCTATATTGTAGACGCGGTACGCTCACCCACTGGAAGGCGCAGGGGTAGCCTCGCGGAAGTACACGGCGCTGACCTGGGAGCGCATGTGCTCAGGACATTGGTAGATCGCAACGATATCCCCGATGTGGATTATGACGACGTGATCTTTGGTTGCCTGGATGCCATCGGCCCCCTGGCCGGTGATATCGCTCGCACATGCTGGCTCGCGGCGGGGCTCTCTGATGAGGTCCCGGGAACGACCGTTGACCGGCAATGCGGTTCCTCGCAGCAATCTGTGCACTTCGCGGCCCAGGCAATTATGTCGGGCGTCAACGACGTGGTTATCGCCGGCGGTGTCCAGACGATGAGCAAGATTCCGATTTCCGCGGCCATGGTGGCGGCTCAGCCGCTGGGATTCAGCGACCCGTTCTCCGGTAGCCAGGGCTGGGTGGCGCGTTACGGTGACGTGCCGATTTCCCAGTTCAACTCTGCCCAGATGATCGCGGACAAGTGGGAGATCAGCCGCGAGGCGATGGAAGCATTTGCGCTGGAATCCCACACGCGCGCGCTCGCTGCTATTGCCGAGGGCCGATTTGATCGTGAGGTGGCCCCGCTGAATGGCCTTGAGATGGACGAGACGCCTCGCAATACGAGTATGGAGAAAATGGCTGAGCTTGAACCGTTGGCCGAAGGCGGAACGATTACCGCAGCGGTTTCCAGCCAGACCTGCGACGGCTCCTCGGCGATGCTGCTGGTGTCTGAAGACGCACTTAAGCGTTACAACCTGACGCCGCGTGCGCGCATTGCCCATATGAGCGTGCGGGGTGACGATCCGGTCTGGATGCTGACCGCGCCAATTCCCGCGACCGCCTATGCGCTCAAACGCTCGGGCATGAAACTCGAGGATATCGACCTGGTCGAGATTAACGAGGCCTTCGCATCGGTACCGATGGCCTGGTTGCAGGAGACCGGTTACCCCCACGAAAAAACCAATGTCAATGGCGGTGCGATTGCGCTGGGTCACCCCCTGGGCGCTACCGGTACCAAGCTGATGACCACGTTGTTGTGTGAGTTGGAGCGCAGCGGTGGACGCTATGGTTTGCAGACCATGTGTGAAGGTGGTGGTCAGGCGAACGTAACCATTATCGAGCGATTGTAAGGGGCGACTGGCGATGAGCGGAGTATGCGAAGGGCGTGTTGTCATCATAACCGGTGCTGGTGGCGGCCTCGGGGCCGCCCACGCGCGCGTGTTGGCGGCAGAGGGGGCCAGCGTGGTGGTCAACGATATCAATGAAGCGGCGGCTGCCGATGTTGTTGCAGAGATTACCGACGGTGGCGGTAAGGCCGTGGTTAATACCTCCGATATCACTAATTACGATGACAGCCTCAACGCGGTGAAACAGGCAATCGACAGCTTCGGTGACTTGCACGCGGTGATCAACAATGCCGGCATCAACCGGGACCGGATGTTTGCCTCGATGACCGAGGACGATTGGGATGCGGTGATGGCCGTTCACCTGAAAGGCCACTTTTGTATTACCAGCCACGCCGTACATTACTGGCGCGGCCGATCCAAGGAGGGGCAGGCTGTCGATGCACGCATCATCAATACCAGCTCCGGTGCCGGATTGCAGGGCTCGATTGGGCAGTCAAATTACGCCGCAGCCAAGGCGGGGATTGCCGCGCTGACCCTGAACCAGGCGGCCGAGTTGGGCCGCTACGGGATAACGGCCAATGCGGTCACCCCGGCAGCGCGCACCGGGATGACCACGGCGGTGCCGGAGATGGCAGAGCGCATGGCCAAGCCCGAAGATGGCAGTTTCGACTATTGGGCCCCGGAAAATGTGTCTTCTCTGGTTGCCTGGTTGGCCTCTACCGAATCCGCGGCTGTGAGCGGCCGGGTGTTCGAGGCAGAGGGTGGCAAGATATCCATAGCTGACGGATGGCGTACCACGGAAGGCGTTGACAAGGGCGCACGCTGGGAACCGGCAGAGGTCGGTGGGGCCGTTACTGACCTGCTCCAGAAAGAGACCCCGGCGCAGAAAGTCTACGGGACCTGAGGCCGCGGACGGTATGGAATTCAAGTTTACCGAAGAGCAGGAAATGATCCGCGATACCGCGGAGGCGTTTCTCGCGGAAGTGTCAACCAGCGCGGCCGTGCGCGCGGCGATGGTTGGGGACAAAGGCTATGATCCGCAGCTGTGGCAGCGCATCTGCGAGGAAATGTTCTGGCAGGCGATTCACATCCCTGAAGAATATGGCGGTATGGGTCTGGGCTATGTAGAGCTGGTTGCAATGCTGGAGCAGATGGGCCGCTATTTGTTTTGCGGCCCGTTTTTCTCGACGGTCTGTCTTGGCGTAAATGCCCTGCGCGTGGCCGGCAGTGAAAACCAGAAAGCGCAGTACCTGCCCGAGATAGTCGCGGGCAGTACCGCGACCCTTGCCTACACGGACGCCTCTGGTCATTGGGATGCCAGTGCCATCTCCGCTACCTGTGTAGCGGACGGTGACGGCTTTCGACTCAATGGGCGTTATCGCTATGTCCCCGATGGTGACACGGCGGACCTGCTCGTTGTGGCGGCGCGACTGCCTGACACGCTTGGAACGGACGGCGTGAGCCTGTTTGTCCTGCCGGCAGACCATGCGGGCATCCGGCGTCGCTGGCTGCCCACCATGGACCAGACCCGCCGTCTGGCCGAGATTGAATTGGAAGATGTGATCGTTGACGGGAAGGCCCTGATGGGGTCACTGGGAGACGGTTGGGCGGGCTTGCAGCGGGTGCTCGACCTGGCGACCGTAGCGATATCCGCTGACCAGGTCGGCGGTGCGCAACAGGCATTGGACAGTTCGGTGGCCTACATGCAGGAGCGAGTCCAGTTTGGCAGGGTGATCGCGTCTTACCAGGCCCTGAAGCATAAGGCCGCCGACATGATGCTCAAGGCCGAGGCCGGCCGCTCTGCCCTGTACTATGCCGCCTGCATCGCTGACGAAGCACTGGTGGAAGGCAGTCTTGCCGATGAGCTGCCCGAGGCCGCCAGCATCGCCAAGGCTTACTGCAGTGACGCCTATTTTTTCAATGCCGGCTGCGGCATCCAGCTACACGGCGGTGTCGGCATTACCGAGGAATACGATATTCAGCTCTACTTCAAGCGCGCCAAGTCCACCGAGACTTTTTTGGGCAACGCGGCCTACCACCGCGAACGCCTGGCCCGGAGGTTACTGGATGGGGAGGCTGCCGCATGAAATTGAGTTTTAGCAGCGCCGACGAGGCCTTTCGCCAGGAGGCGGCCGGCTGGCTTGAGGACAGCCTCAGCGGTGACTTCGCGGCGGTGCGGTTTCGCGGTGGTCCAGGCGACGAGCACAGCGTGGTCGAGGAGCGGAAGGCCTGGGAGAGAAGACTTGCTGAAGGGGGCTGGGCCTGTATCGGATGGCCCGAGGCCTACGGGGGTCGCGGCGCCAGTATCGAGCAACAGGTGATCTTCAACGAGGAGTATGCCCGGGCGGGTGGCCCGGGTCACATGGGCCATATAGGCGAGACGCTCACCGGTCCCACCCTGATCGCATTTGGCAGTGACGAGCAGAAAGCGCATTACCTGCCGGGTATTCGCAGTGGCGAAGATTTCTGGTGTCAGGGTTACTCGGAACCCAATGCCGGGTCGGACCTCGCCAACGTTAAGACCCGGGCCGTTTTCGATGAGACCGCGCAGCAGTGGCGTATCACCGGGCAAAAAGTCTGGACCTCGCTGGCACACGAGTCACAGTACTGTTTCGTGATCGCCCGCACAGACCCCGAGTCGGTCGGTCACAAGGGCCTGGGCTTTTTCCTGGTCACCCTGGACCAGCCCGGCGTGGATATCCGGCCGATAGCCCAATTGACCGGTACTTCCGAGTTTAACGAGGTCTTCTTCGATGAGGCCGTCTGTGATGCGGCCGATATCGTCGGAGCTCCCGGTGACGGCTGGAAAGTTGCCATGGGCTTACTGGGTTTTGAGCGCGGGGTTTCAACCCTCGGGCAGCAGATGCTGTTCCAGAATGAGTTCGATGAGATTGTGCGGATTGCCAGGGACAATGGCACCGCCCAGGACCCGGTAATACGCCAGCGGATAGCGGACGCCCACGTAGGTCTGCGCATCATGCGTTTCAATAGCATGCGCATGCTATCGGGCGGTGGCGACGACGGCACCCTGCAGAAGGAAGCGATGATCTACAAGCTCTACTGGGCCACCTGGCACCGCAACCTGGGCAAACTCGCCATGGACGTGCTCGGTGCCGAAAGCGAGATTCTCGAGGAGGGCCCCTATCAGCTCAACCGCCTGCAATCGATGTACCTGTTCACCCGCTCTGACACCATTTATGGCGGTACCAACCAGATTCAACGCAATATCATTGCAGAGCGGGCGCTGGGTATGCCCCGAGAGCCGCGCGGCTAATCAACTGAGGACGAACACATGGCGCTGAAAGAGCCACCACCCTACGTCGAGGGACACAATCTGCTGGCGGGTAAGTCTGTACTGGTGACGGCGGCGGCCGGCGCCGGGATTGGTTTTGCCGCTGCCACACGCGCCGCGGAGGAGGGCGCTCGCGCCGTCACCATCAGCGATATCCACGAGGGCCGGCTGGCCAAGGCGGTCGATGCCCTGAAAGCCGATACCGGGCTGGAGGCGGTCTATGGCCGGCTTGCCAACGTGACCGTCGAAGACGATGTACAGGCGCTTGTCGATGGTGCCGAGGCTGATATGGGCGGTGTAGACGTGTTAATCAACAACGCCGGTCTGGGTGGAACCCGTTTGCTGGTCGAGATGAGTGATGAAGAGTGGTCCAGCGTACTCGACATTACGCTGACCGGTACCATGCGCATGAGTCGCGCCATGCTGAAGAAAATGCAGCCCCGTGGCGCCGGGGTGATTGTCAATAATGCCTCGGTACTGGGCTGGCGGGCCCAGAAAGAACAGTGCCACTACGCCGCCGCCAAGGCCGGTGTCATGGCCTTGACCCGGTGCTCTGCCCTGGAGGCCGCCGACCACGGGGTGCGCATTAACGCCGTGTCGCCATCGATTGCCTTCCACGAATTCCTCAAAAAAACCACGCCCATGGAACTTCTCGAGGAACTGGCCGCCAAAGAAGCATTCGGCCGGGCTGCAGAAGTGTGGGAAGTGGCCAATGTGATGATGTTTCTGGCGTCGGATTACTCCGGCTACATGACCGGTGAGGTCGTGCCGGTGTCCAGTCAACACGCCTGATTGGTAATTTCCCCGGGAATAAAATCTGCTTTCACTCGTTACCTTAACGGGTTGAAAACATTCACATTTTTAGTCTGAAGGGTGTGATACACTCGACTCGAGCCTGCAGTGTTGGCGGCAACGCCCGCGCTGTGGTTATTTTTTGTGCAATACGTGGCGCTACATGAAGAAAATCGGCGAACTATTGGTAGAGCAGGGCAAGATCTCGGAAAGAGACGTGGAGCGTACGCTGCTCGCCCAGTCCGAGATGGGCGATATGTTTGGCCAGGTGCTGATTAAACTGGGCCTCGTATCTGAACTCGATTTCGCCCAGGTTTTGAGCCAGCAACTGGATATCCCGCTCTGCGCCGCGCCCGACTATCCCGAAGAGCCCATCCGGCTGGAGGGCCTGGCGGAGGATTTCCTCGTTTACAATTCCGTCGTACCGATCAAATCCACCGACGAATCAGTCACCTTTGCCGCCGCGGTTCCCCAGGACCCTTTTATCAGCAAGGCGCTGGGCATGGCACTGGAAAAGCCCGTCGATCTCGTGATGGGTCTGGAGAGTGACATCAGCAAAGCCATTGCCCTGTTTTTGCAGACCGGTGAGGGCGACGATGAAGACGACGAGATCAGCGACCAGTTTGCCGGGCAGAGCGACGATGAGTTCATCGAGCACCTGAAGGACCTGGCCAGTGAGGCGCCTGTTATCAGGCTGGTTAACCAGATTATTCACCGCGCACTGGATTTGGGTGCATCGGATATCCACATTGAACCCTTTGAGGACGGCCTGCACCTGCGCTACCGGGTGGACGGTGTGCTGCAGGAGTATCCGGACTCTCCCGGTGCCAACCTGGCCGCGGCGATCGCCTCGCGTATCAAACTGCTGTCCCACATGAATATCGCCGAGCAGCGGCTGCCCCAGGATGGGCGCATCATGACGCGGGTCAAAGGGCACGAACTCGACCTGCGGGTATCCACAATCCCGACGGTGCACGGCGAGAGTATCGTAATGCGTGTTCTCGACCGGGAGAGTATTCAGCTCAGCCTCCCGGATATGGGCTTCAGCCCGGACACACTGGAGCGCTACCAGCAGTTACTGGCGAAACCGCACGGCGTATTACTGGTGACCGGACCCACCGGCTCTGGTAAGACGACAACACTCTATGCCTCGCTGGCATCCCTGGATTCCGAGTCGTTAAAAATCATCACCGTTGAAGATCCGGTGGAATACCAGTTGCAGGGCATCAACCAGATCCAGGTGCAATCCCAGATCGACCTGAGCTTCGCTCGCGCCCTGCGCTCGATTCTGCGCCAGGACCCGGACATCATAATGATTGGCGAGATGCGCGATACCGAGACCGCGCAAATTGGTGTGCAGTCGGCCCTGACCGGTCACTTGGTGCTTTCCACGTTGCACACCAATACTGCCGCCGGAGCGATAACCCGCCTCGAGGATATGGGTGTCGAGCGTTACCTGATTACCTCCTCCGTTAATGGGGTGCTTGCCCAGCGCCTGGTTAGGACCTTGTG
>CAZPVJ010000029.1:0-25468 GCA_964590005.1 uncultured Alteromonadaceae bacterium
TAGGTGTCAACGATGATCTTGCGGCCGGTAAGTCCGCAATCACCCACCGGTCCACCGATAATAAACTGGCCCGTTGGGTTGATGTGGAACTTCGTGTCTGCATGCAGCCAGTCAGCGGGTAAAACATCTTTGATGACCAGGTCCATGATGGCCTCGTGGATCTCGCTCTGCTTGATGTCTTCGTCATGTTGGGTAGAGAGCACTACCGCGTCGATCGCCACGGGCTTGCCGTTGTCATAGCGCAGGGTTACCTGGCTTTTGGCGTCCGGGCGAAGCCAGGGCAAGGTGCCGTTCTTGCGAAGTTCAGCCTGCCGTTCGACCAGGCGGTGGGAAAAGTAAATCGGTGCCGGCATCAATACTTCGGTCTCATTGGTTGCATAACCAAACATGAGGCCCTGGTCTCCCGCGCCCTGTTCCTTGTCCGTGCCTTCGTCCACCCCCATGGCGATATCCGGGGATTGCTTGCCGATGGCGTTGAGTACTGCGCAGGAAGCGCCGTCGAATCCGACAGCCGAGCTGTCATAGCCGATATCAACCACGACATCTCGGACCACGTCTTCCAGTTCGACATAGGTATCGGTGGTGACCTCTCCGGCGACCACCACCATGCCCGTCTTGACCATGGTTTCGACAGCGACGCGAGCGTTCTTGTCGTCCTTAATGATGGCGTCGAGGATGGCATCTGAAATCTGGTCTGCCATTTTGTCCGGGTGACCTTCCGAGACTGACTCGGAAGTGAAGATTGAGTATTCGCTCATAGCGGTTCCTTATTGAATGGGGTGGCCGAAAAGGCGCACCTGTATTTGAAATCCATTACGCTGCGCCAGGTAAACACTGGCGATATCCACCAGACCGGCATCCGCGGCCCAGCTGGCGAGATCCTGGGGCTCGAAGCCCAACCACAGGTCGCCGCAGTTTTCCCTGGCCCAGGCCTGGTCGTGTTGACACAGGTCGGTGACCAGTACCACGCCGCCCGGGGCCAGGTGGCGGGCTAAATCCTGAAGGATGTGCGCGGGGTCGGGTGTATGGTGGAGTACCATATTGACAATGATACAGTCCGCCTGCAGACCGTTTAGTGCCACTGAGCGAGTATCGCCGCACACAAACTCGATGTTTGTCAGGCCCGCCTCGTTGGCAGTAGCCTGTGCCTTTGCCAGCATTTCCGAGGCATTATCCAGGGCGACGACCCGTTCAAACCGTGGCGCCAGTTCACTCAGGAAAGCGCCGTCTCCAGGGCCTAGCTCCAACGCGAGCCGTGTGCTGTCCAGTGGGGCTTCACGCAGCACCTCAGCGACGGTATCGGCGTACTGTTCATAGCTGGCAATGAGGTCCTGTTGCTGGCGAAACTTTGATGCGTTGACGCGAAAGAAATCTCGAGAATTCTTTTCCCGCTTGACGTGCAGGGCAGCCAGCCGTTTGGCCAGCTGCGGTGGCAGGGCGATCTTGTCGACGTTATCGAAAATGCTGCACTGAAGCGCCTCCAGCTCCGGGCGCTGACCCAGTTCGCTGCGCCGGTAAAAGATGGAGTTACCCTCCCGCCGTGTCGCAACCAGGCCGGCATTGGCGAGGACTTTCAGGTGATGGCTCAGGGCGGGCTGCCGAATATCAAAAAGCTCGCACAGCTCCGACACGCCAAAGGAGTCCTTGCACAGCACGCGCAGCACCTGCAAGCGCAGTGGATCTGCGCTGGCTTTGCAAAGATTGGCCAGTGAGCCCAGTGCTTCCTCTGGTTCGCTGTCAATAACAGGTGAGACGGTCGCTAACATGGCGGGCGAGTCTAACAGGTCTTCCAATCTATATCAAAATATTTTGATATAGATTGGAGGGCCCATAGATGCTTGAAAATTGGGCGATTTGATTGCTGTCGGCGTCCCGTTACGCGAAAATGGCGACCCATCGTATTGGGCCCCCAACGCAAACGACCACGGAGAACCGAATGTCTTCACGCACCAACCTTGCCAATGCAATCAGAGCCCTGAGCATGGACGCCGTCCAGCAGGCCAATAGTGGTCACCCGGGGGCACCGATGGGTATGGCAGACATTGCCGAGGTGTTGTGGAACGACTACCTGAGGCATAACCCGGCTAATCCCGACTGGCCCAACCGCGACCGGTTTGTGCTGTCCAACGGTCATGGCTCCATGTTGATTTATTCGCTTTTACACCTGTCGGGGTATGCGCTACCTATCGAAGAGCTGCGTAATTTTCGGCAGTTGCACAGCAAGACGCCGGGGCACCCCGAATACGGCTACGCGCCCGGCGTGGAGACCACTACCGGCCCGCTTGGGCAGGGCATCACCAATGCGGTGGGTATGGCGCTGGCGGAGAAGGTGCTGGCGGCACAGTTTAATCAGCCCGGGCACGAGATTGTTGATCATGACACCTATGTCTTTCTGGGCGATGGCTGTTTGATGGAAGGTATTTCCCATGAGGCCTGTTCACTTGCCGGCACTCTGGGCCTCGGTAAGCTGATCGCGTTTTACGACGACAACGGGATCTCGATAGATGGCGAGGTCGAAGGCTGGTTTACCGACGATACTCCGGCACGTTTTATAGCCTACGGCTGGCAGGTGATTGCCAATGTTGATGGCCATGACCCCGACGCGGTAAAGGACGCCATAGAGGCGGCCCGCCATGAGACTGGCAAGCCCACCTTGATTTGTTGCAAGACTATTATCGGCAAGGGGTCACCTAACAAGCAGGGCACCGAAGCCTGTCACGGTGCAGCCCTTGGCGGCGATGAGGTTGCCGCAACACGCGAGGCGATCGGCTGGCACCACGATCCCTTTGTCATCCCGGAAGAGGTATATGCCGGGTGGAACGCCCTGGAGAGGGGCGCCAGGCTCGAACAGGATTGGCAGCATCAACTGGCGGCTTACGCCGCCGAATTTCCTGACCAGGCAGTCGAGTTACAGCGTCGTCTGGCCGGCGAGTTACCCGCAGACTTTGGTGAGAAATCTGCCGCCTATATCGCCGCATGCCAGGCAGAGGGCGCGAGTATCGCTTCCCGCAAGGCCTCCCAGAACTCCCTGAACGCCTATGGTCCCCTTTTGCCTGAACTGTTGGGTGGCTCGGCTGACCTGGCGGGATCCAACCTCACACTGTGGAGTGGTTCGCGCGGCGTCAGCGCTGACGATGCGTCCGGCAACTACGTCTACTACGGGGTTCGCGAATTCGCTATGTCGGCGATTATGAATGGCGTGGCGTTGCACGGCGGTTTCATACCCTATGGCGCCACCTTCCTGATTTTTATGGAGTACGCCCGCAACGCCGTCAGGATGGCTGCACTGATGAAGCAGCCGGTTATCTTCGTCTATACCCACGACTCGATTGGCCTGGGTGAGGATGGGCCCACGCACCAGCCCGTCGAACAGCTCACCGCACTGCGCGCGACACCCAATATGCAGACCTGGCGCCCCTGTGATGCGGTCGAGTCCGCGGTGTCCTGGAAGGCGGCGATTGAGCGTACCGATGGTCCTTCTTCATTGGTCTTTTCTCGCCAGGGCCTGCCGCATCAGCAGCGCGATACGCAGCAGCTTGCCGATATTCAGCGCGGGGGTTATATCCTGCATGATGGCGGTGAGGCTCCTGAGGCCATCATTATCGCGACCGGCTCCGAGGTTCAGTTGGCCATGGCTGCCGCGGATCAGCTGGGCCAGGCCGGTAAGCAGGTCAGGGTCGTTTCGATGCCCTGTGCCGAACTGTTCGAAGCCCAGGATGCCGCTTATCGCGAGTCGGTGTTACCCAGTGATGTACTGGCCCGGGTGGCCGTTGAAGCGGCCCACGTCGATTATTGGCATAAGTTTGTTGGGCTCGACGGCCGTATAGTGGGCATGACCAGTTTCGGTGAGTCGGCACCGGCCGGTGAGTTGATGCAGCAGTTCGGCTTCACTGTCGACAATGTTGTGGCCGCCGTGGAAGACGTGGCTCTTTAGGCTTTACAACGATGCTGCGGCTGGCAATCAATGGCTATGGCCGAATAGGTCGCAGCGTGCTGCGCGCACTTTATGAAAGTCCCATGCGGGATCAGCTCTCGGTGGTCGCTATCAACGAGATTGCAGACGCCCGCACGGTGCTGCATCTGAGTCGCTATGACTCTACCCACGGCCGCTTTCCTGAACAGGTTATCGGCAACAATGAGAGTTTATCGGTCGCCGGTGATCGTATAACGCTGCTTTGCAGCCCGGATATTGGTAGGCTCCCCTGGGCGGACCTGGGTGTCGACATGGTTCTGGAGTGCACCGGGGCCTTCAGTGATCGCGCGACCGCAGAGCAACATCTGGAGCAGGGTGCCCGCAAGGTGCTGTTCTCGCAGCCCGCCCAAGCCGATGTCGACGCAACCGTGGTCTATGGCGTCAACCATCGGACCTTGAAGGGTACGGATACCATTGTCTCGAACGCTTCCTGTACCACCAATGGCATCGTGCCGGTGATTCAGGCGCTTGAAGCTGCGGTCGGAATAGAAAGCGGCACCATCACCACCATACACTCGCTGATGAATGACCAACCCGTACTGGACGCCTATCATCACACGGACTTACGCAAGACCCGGGCTTCAGCCTACTCCATTATTCCGGTAGAGACAGAATTGGCCCGCGGTATTGGGCGTATCCTGCCGGGCCTGGCGGAACGGTTTACCGCCCAGGCACTTCGCGTGCCCACGCTCAATGTATCGGCCATGGACCTCACCGTGCAGACCAACTCGGCCACTAGCGTCGAGGCGATCAATTCCGCCCTGGCGAGCGCTGCAGTGGACCACTTCGATGGCGTGCTTGGCTATACTGAAGAACCATTGGCCTCCTGTGATTTCAACCATGATCCCCGCTCCAGCATCATCGATGCCAGCCAGACACGGGTGAGCGGGACAAGACTGGTGAAGGTCCTGACCTGGTTTGATAACGAGTGGGCTTATGCGAATCGTATGCTGGATGTAGCGCAGTACTGGGGCGGATTGCAGGAGTGAAGTGATGGCGCTGAATGTGAAATTGATGGCAGATTTACCGCTGGCGGGCAAGCGCGTGTTGATTCGGGAAGATCTCAATGTGCCCATTAAGGACGGCGCGGTTACCAGTGATGCCCGTATCAGGGCGGCGCTGCCGACCATCACGACGGCGCTGGAGGCGCGCGCGCGCGTGATTTTGATGTCGCATCTCGGTCGGCCCGTGGAAGGTGAGTATGATGACGCCTTTTCGATGGCACCGGTCGCTGAGCACCTGAGTGGATTACTGGGAAAGCCTGTCACGCTGGTAGAAGAATGGCGCGGAGGCGTTTCTGTCGGCGAGGGCGAGGTCGCCCTGTTGCAGAACGTGCGGTTCAATGTCGGGGAGAAATCTGACGACGAAGCACTTGCCAAAGACTATGCAGCGTTGTGTGATGTGTTTGTGATGGACGCTTTTGGCACAGCGCATCGCGCCCAGGCATCCACCCATGGCGTCGCGCGTTTCGCACCAGAGGCCTGCGCGGGTCCGTTGCTGGCTGGTGAACTGGCAGCTCTCGAGCAGGCGCTATCCGACCCGGCGCGTCCCATGGTCGCTATTGTTGGCGGCTCCAAAGTGTCCACCAAGCTGACCGTCCTGGAGACGCTCGCCAGCAAGGTTGACCAACTGGTGGTCGGTGGCGGCATTGCCAATACGTTTCTCGCTGCCAGCGGTAAACCGGTAGGTAAATCGCTGTGTGAGAACGATCTTATCCCGGCCGCCAGGGCTCTGCTGGCAGCCACCAGCATTCCGATACCGACTGATGTGGTGACGGGCAAGGAATTCTCCGAGGATGCCGCTGCCACCCTGAAAGCGGCCGAGGCGGTAGCCGACGATGACATGATTTTTGATATCGGTCCGCAGGCTTCTGCTGATATCGCCGATATTCTGGCGGGTGCCGGCACGATTCTTTGGAATGGACCCGTGGGCGTTTTCGAATTCGATCAATTTGCCGGCGGTACCAAATCTCTGGCCCAGGCAATTGCTGACAGTCCGGCGTTTTCGCTGGCCGGCGGTGGTGACACGCTGGCTGCTATCGATAAATTTGGTATTGCTGACAAGGTATCTTATATCTCCACGGGTGGCGGTGCCTTCCTGGAGTATGTAGAGGGCAAAACCCTGCCGGCGGTCGCTGTTTTGGAACAACGTGCGGGGGACGGGTAACAACCCGTTCTCCGCCCCACATTCTGTCTATGCTGTTAAAAGAGGAATAACCCATGGCACTCATCAGTTTGCGCCAATTGCTGGATCACGCGGCGGAGCACGATTACGGCGTACCCGCGTTCAATGTCAATAATCTTGAGCAGACCCGCGCGATTATGGAGGCCGCGGATGAAACGAATTCCCCGGTCATCATGCAAGCCAGTGCCGGTGCTCGTAAATACGCCGGGGCGCCGTTCCTGCGAGCGATGATGGAAGCCGCCATGAATGAGTTTCCGCATATCCCGGTTGTGGTGCACCAGGATCACGGCGTGTCCCCGGCAGTGTGCCAGCGGTCAATCCAGCTGGGTTTTAGTTCCGTCATGATGGACGGCTCCCTGGGCGAAGACGGCAAGACGCCCATGGATTATGACTACAACGTGGAAGTGACCCGTCGGGCCGTGGAAATGGCCCACGCCTGCGGTGTTTCGGTTGAGGGTGAGCTGGGTTGTCTGGGCTCACTGGAAACGGGGCAGGCCGGCGAGGAAGACGGCATCGGTGCTGAGGGTACGCTGACGCAGGAGCAGATGCTGACTGACCCGGAGGAGGCCGCGGACTTTGTGAAGGCTACCGAGGTAGATGCCCTGGCTATCGCCTGTGGCACCAGCCATGGCGCTTACAAATTCACCCGCCCACCTACCGGCGACATCCTGGCGATCGATCGCATCAAGGAAATCAATACCCGCATACCCAACACTCACCTGGTTATGCATGGTTCATCGTCAGTACCCCAGGAGTGGTTGGCAGTTATCAATGAGTTTGGCGGCGAAATACCCGAAACCTATGGTGTGCCCGTGGAGCAAATTCAGGAGGGCATCCGTCACGGTGTTCGCAAGGTGAATATTGATACGGATCTCCGCCTGGCTTCTACCGGTGCAGTGCGGCGTTTCCTGGCCCAGAATCCTTCGGAGTTTGACCCTCGCAAATTCCTGGCGGTGACAATGTCCGCGATGAAAGATATTTGTATCGATCGCTACCAGGCTTTTGGTACCGCAGGTAATGCCGACAAGATCACTGTGCGGTCGCTGGACCGGATGCAGCAGGCGTACAGTGCGGGAGAACTGACTCCAGCCGTGAACTGATCGCACTGTGGTGGCAGCACCAACAGAGGCATCGCTGCGAGCCTTGCGGCAGGCTTTGCCGCTGTGGACCGACGAGCAGCAGACTCTGCCGTTGGAGTGGCGCGACTACTGCCGCTATTACGGATTGGATTTTAGTGATCAATATCCGCAGGTCGAACATCGGGCAGGCGCCGTATGCTCGGGTCCCTACCGAATCGCCACCCATCTATGGAGCTCTCCCGGTGCCCGCAGCAACCTGGTATTGCTGCACGGGTACACTGATCACAGCGGACTGTTCGATCGCCTGGTGGAGCACGGGCTATCCCAAAACTGCAATGTACTGATTTTTGATTTACCGGGCCACGGGCTGTCCACCGGTGAACCAGGAGCGATAGCCGATTTTGGGGAGTACGCGCAGGCACTGGCCGATGTACTGCGTATTGTTACCCTCCCGAGCCTGCCTACCTGGGCATTGGGGCAGAGCACCGGCTGCGCGGTGCTCATGGAGTTTGCAAGGTGCTCTGTTTGGCCGTTTGACGCCGTTGTCCTGTTGGCGCCCTTGTTGCGTCCTGCCAGTTGGCACCGGCTGCGATTGACTTACCAGGTTCTACATCGCTTTGTGCACAGCGTGCCACGAACGTTCAGCCGCAATTCATCCGACCAGGATTTTCTGGACTTTATTCAGCAGGACCCGCTGCAAATCAGGCGTTACCCGCTGGTGTGGATAGGGGCTCTCCGGCGATGGCTGGCAGGCTTACCATTGGCGGATCTGGATGTGGGGCCTGCACTTGTACTGCAGGGTGACGCGGACGGCACTGTCGACTGGCGATACAACACCCGCCAGATCGATAAATTATTCCCGGGTAGCGACATCCGCTACCTGGAGGGCGCCGGCCACCAGTTGGCCAACGAGTCTAATGCGCTGCGCTCCGCATACCTGGCCGAAGTGGTGGCCTATGTCGAGAGCCGCCTGGCTGCGTCAGCCAGCCGCGGTTAGCTGCAGGAACTGAATTACCCCGTCAAAGAACATCTGTACGGCGATGATCACCAGGACCATGCCCATCAGGCGCTCCATGGCGATCAGCCCGCGGCTTCCCAGCGCTTTAAGCAGTATGGGGGATGCCATCAGCAGGGCAGCAACGACCGCCCAGGCGGCGACCAGGGCCAGCGTCCAGTCGAGCATTCTGCTGGGATCACTGTTTACCATTAGCATCGCGAGTGCGAGCGACGAGGGGCCGGCCACTGCGGGAATGGCAAGCGGCACAATAAAAGGCTCACCTTCTGGCGTATCGCCCATTAAGCCGTGTGGAGAAGGGAAGATCATTCGTATTGCAATGATAAAAAGAATGATGGCGCCGGCGATGCTGATGGACTCCTGCTTAAGCCCCATTGCCGCAAGTACGGCGCTGCCGGCGAACAGGAATATCAGCAGTACGCCGAGCGCAATGATCAGCTCGCGAAAAATTATCCATTGACGACGTTTGGGGTCTACGTCCTTAAGCACCGACAGGAAAATCGGCACGTTGCCCAGTGGATCCATCACCAATACCAGAGTGATGAATGTGGATAACGCCGTGTCCATTACTTAATCCGTTTTACCGGCACGCTTTTACCTGTCCCAACGATCTCCATACGATGCAGGCCAAGCATGTGTCGCGTGATGACCACTTCCGGGTTTTCGAGCTCGGTCTTCCACCTGGTGTCATAGCGCTGTTGCCACACCTGGCCATTTTCCAACACAAACTGACTGTCGCCAGTCCAGCCGGTGAATGTTCCGGGAATACGCGATCGCATTTCATCCGGCTGCGGCGGGGGTTTGCCGAAGTTATCGACATCCGCGCTGGTCGCGGGCGCCGACGCTGCTGCTACTGAGGCCGCGTCTGTCTGTGCGGATGAAGATGCAGCCATGGCCGTACCCGTTGCGGCAGCTGAATCTTTGGTTTGGGTCGTGCGTGCTGGTTCGCCCTGCTCTGCAGCTAAAGGAACACCGCCCTTTTGAAGCAGCCATTGCACCAGGCTTTGCTGTTGCTCGGGCGATAACTTATCCAGCCCCATAGCTGTAATCTCTTCATCGGACATCAGGTCTGACAGGTCGGGGGTTGTCTGGCCAATCGCTAGCGGTGATAAGCCCGTCATCAGGGACATCATCAACAGGAAAGAGGTAAGAGCTCGCATGTTTGATACTCGTTTGTCAGGCCGGAGGGTAGTGAACTTTACCTATCGCGATAGCTCCGGGTCAACGCGAGAGGTTTTTACAGGTCAAAAAAAACCCGCACCGGTTGGTGCGGGTTTCCGTGTTGCTTCGGCGATTGAACAGCGCCGTTGGTTCTTCCTACCCTTAGAAGCGGTAGTTCAGGTTGAACGTATACATCCGACCGAGAACATCGTAGTTACTTGGGAAAGTGTTACCAAAGTTGGAGCTGGTGTCACCAGCGTCCTGACCTACGATAGGCGGCTCTTCGTCAGTGATATTGTCGACACCCAATGACAGGGTGAAGTCACCATTCCAGGTCAGCTGATAGCTGGCGTACAGATCGAAGTAGTCATACGAATCGATGCTGCGGAACCTTGGATCGACAGCTGCCTCTTCTGGCGGTTCGATATCGGCTGAGCCGATGTGACGCCACAGCAATGACAGGGTGAAGTCATTCCAGTTCCAGCTGGTACGTTGAGTCCAGCGAATATCAGACAGCGGGTCACAGGAGGTACCGTAGTAGCCCTTACAATCGATGACCGGAACCAGCGAGCTGCTTCGAGACTCCTGGGTCAGGTACTTGGTGATGTTACCGCTGAAGTCCAGGTTGCCGTACTTGCCAATGTCGAAGCCAAAGTTAAAGCCGACATCGACACCTTCAGCCTGGAGGAAATCCAGGTTGGTGGTCAGACGGTTAATACCAGCGCCAGAGATTGTCAGGTCGCCCGCTACGCGGTCGATCTTCGCACATTCGCTTGCCTGGCCGGCTACGTAACATGCGTCCAGGATTTCCTGGGCGGAGAATTCACCAATGGTGTCAGTGATCTCAATGTCGTAGTAGTCGATAGACAGGGTCGTGTAATCGAAGAAGCTCAGCTCAGGTGTCCACACAATACCTGCGGTAAAGGTTTCAGCCTTTTCAGAGTCGGGTGGATTGCCGGGATCGCTACCCGAGAAGGTATTAACCTGTCCGGAAATCACGTCCTGCACATTACCCACCTGCTGCGGGGTCATGCCAGTAGACACACACAGGGCCGCCAGTTGCGCATCGATGTTGCCGGCGTTGGCGATTGAGCAGGGATCCTGCTTGGCGTTGTCCAGGTTGGTGGTGACAGGAGAAAACAGTTCACCGACGTTCGGTGCACGGTTAGCTTCCTGTTCCATCACACGCACCAGCAGGCTGTCGATTGGACGCCAGCTGATACCCAGCTTCCAGGTATCTACGCTACCAACGGAAGTGTAGTCAGAGGTCCTCCAACCAAATTCCAGAGCCAGTTCTTCAGCGCCGGTCATGCCGTCGATCAATGGCAAGAAACCTTCGATGTAGAACTCTTCAACGGTGTACTGACCGTCGATGGGCAGGAGGTTACCGCCCGCGCCACCTTGACAGCTTGAGGGGGCAAGCTTCAGACACTCATCCGGGTTGAGTGAACCGGATTCATTCCGGTGCTCATAACCAACCGCGAATGCCAGCGCATCGTCGGCAGTCGGCAGGCGGATGAAGTCGATCGGACCGTTAAAGGTTGCGTAGTAGATGGTTTGCTCAACTTCCTGGCGCTGCAGTGCGATAGCACGCGCATAACCAGCCATCTCCGGAGTAATTGTGCCGAATCCACCAAACAGGTCGATCGGAACACAGGTCGTATCGCCGTTCTTACAGGTAACGCCATCAACCGAATCCAGAGCGTTCTGGATGTTGGTCAGGTTGGTGTAGCCGTCACGAACAGTGGTCAGGTTTGATTCACCGTACTGCAGGCCGACGTCATAACGCCACTCGTCGACAAACGGCAGATCACCCTCGAAGCCGGTTACGATCTGGAAATAGTCACTGTCATATTCCTCAGAGCGCGTGCCCAGTTCCAGCGTACGACGACGCAGCTGCAGTTGCAGATAATCCGCTTCGTCAACGACGCCATTGTTGTTGATGTCCTGCCAGTTGTTCACGCCTGGAGGATTCAACAGTCCCGCTTCGAGCGCACTGTTACCGGCATCAATCATGTACTGACGTGCCTGGTCGCTCAGGAAAGCATTGGCCAGTGGTACATCAAAGGTCTGGCCAAAGGTACCCGAGGGCGCTACCTGCTGAGTAATGGTGTTGTTGGCAAAGTTGATAGTGCTGTAAACACTGTGCTCATCGGTCAGGTCAAAATGTCCGATGGCAGTGGCATTCCAGCGCTCGTTAGGTGTCTGAAAGTAGTTGTAGGGGTTGAAATTGAAACGACTACATTCAGGCTGGCCCAGAGTTCGGTCATCCCGAAACTGGCCGGCACTTCGGCCGTCGCCCACCAGGGCAAATCGTGTCGGGATGGCTGTTGTTGAGCCACTGCCGGTGATGTCCACCACGTCAGGTCCAGTACAGCCTGGGTCGGTTGGTGGCAGGGGAGCGATACCGGCGTTGTATTCTGCAAGGCCAGAGCCGGTGGCTGTATCGATACCCAGCAGCCCGAAATCGCGTTCTCCGAGAAGGAGTGCTTTGCGCTCGTTCCAGCCGACACTCATAACGACGTTACCGCGGTTGCCGGCAATGTTGGCACCGACAGTCAGGTTGACCCAGTCTGTTTCAGCGTCGTTGTCGCCGGACTCACTGGTACCGATGTCCAGCTCCATGCCCTCGAAGTCACGCTTCATGACAAAGTTGACAGCACCGGCCATCGCATCTGAACCGTATACCGCCGATGCACCACCGGTGATCACGTCAATACGCTCGATCAGGGCGGTAGGAACGGTGTTGGTATCGACTTCGCCGTCGTAGTTGAACGGTGTCATTCGCCTGCCGTTCATGAGGATAAGGTTACGCTCCGGTCCAAGCCCGCGAAGGTCGATGGTGGCCTGACCTGCGGTGCCGTTGTTCACGTTGGAGCCGTCGCCAGGAATAGTAGAGGGTAGGTTACGCAGCACGCGCTCAACACTCACTTGCTGCTGAAACTTGATCTCTTCAGAGCTAACTGAGGTGATTGGGCTCGAAGAGACGACGCCGGGTACCGTAATTCGGCTACCGGTGATGACAACTTCTTCCAGCGGGAGGTTTTCCTCCTGCGCCAGAGCCACGCCAGAGAGGGCAGTTGCCCCTAGCGCTATCCCCGCATTGATTAGGCAACCCCTTACGGCGGCCGCTAATTTTGTTGGTTTATTCATAGATTTAGTCCGATGAATGTCTAGTTTTTTGGGTGACATCTCCCGCCATAGAATGGGAGGAGACCTGCGTGTTTAACGAAGTCAGCAGGAGTTCCCTCAATCGAGATTGGAATTTTGTGAAATATTCACAAAAAGGCAGAGCGTGCCCAGGCACTGGGGGTTTTCGGGGCGGTCAGCGCTTTTGGGTCAGAATTGCTGGCTGAGCTTGGTGTACCAGTAGCGGCCTTTCAGCTCGTGAGTTCTGCCATCAATATTGTCGTTGAATGCGGAGGTCGCCAGTGGTGCGTCTTCGTCCAGAACGTTATCGACTCCTACGGTAGCCCGCAGGCCTTGAAAGAGATTGAAGGTATAGCTTAGCTGCAAGTCATGGACCAACCAGGAGTCGATGTTGCGGAACCGCTCGGTATCCGGGACGAGTTCCTGGAGGGAGCTCACATAATGCATGTCGTAACTGCCGCGCCAGCGTTTATGTTTCCAGCGCGCACCCAGTTGGGCCTTCCACTCAGGTATACCCCCCAGGCCCTCAGAGGCCTCATCCCTGAAGGTACCCGCCAGGTCCAGTTCTGGTGCCCCGGGGTCGAGCCTGGCCAGGTATTCATCGATATAGGCGGCAGTACCTGTCAGCGAGAGTTGTCCCCAGGCCTGTTTAGGTAAGTGATAGGTCATAGACAGGTCTGCGCCCCTGACTCGGCGCCTTCCCACGTTGATGTTATTGGCCTCTACCAGGGTCAGGTTGCCTTCGTCGTCTCGTTCGACATTATCCTCGAAGCCGCCGAAGCGGGCATTCTGGCTGACGATAAACTGGGCACTGGCGGAAACCACGTCTTCCTGCTCGATCTGGAACAGGTCGACTGTGAAAGTGAGCCCGTCGAGTGCAGACGGTGACCAGACCAGGCCCGCTCCCCAGCTCTCAGAGGTCTCTGGCTTCAGGTCAGGATTGCCTCCGCGAAGGGTCAGGAACTGGTTACGCGTTGGATCCGCCTGCTGACTACAACCGGGCAGCACGCCAACGTTTGTGGCCTGGGTGCAAGGGTCGTTGATAAAGGCCTGCTCCTCAGTACTCCCCTCGAAGAGTTCGTTCAGGCTGGGCGCCCGAAACCCCTCCGCATAGGTGGCCCTCAACATCAGGCCTCTGGCGAGGCGCCAGCGCAGGCCGAATTTGGGGTTGGTGCTCTCACCGAAATCGCTGTAGTCGGAGTGTCTAAGTGCGGCTTCCAGGTCCAGGGCCTGTGCTCCATTTTTCCACAGTGGAATATTAGTCTCGGCGTAGAGTTCGATGATGTCTCTTTTGCCGCTGGTTGCTTCAAAGTTGGTGCCGCCTATGGTGCCGGTTGTTGCCAGCAGGGCGTCCGGGCGTTTACTGGTCGATTCGTTGCGGCCCTCGGCGCCGAGAGCAATGTCTATACTGCCGTGGCGCAGTTCGAAAGGCCTCCCACTCAGGTTCGCGCCAAACCCGGCCAACTTGGAGTAACCACTTACCTCGCCGGAAGCCCTGATAAAATCAACCTGCTCTGGGTCTATTGAGCCTGACACCCCGAGCAAATTGACGGGAACGCAGCCGTCGATGGCTGGACCCTGGCATTGTGCCGCTGGCCCTACACCCCGTCTTAGGCTATCGGCGTTGACGAGATTAGCGGTGCGCTCACTGGCCTCGCTGCGGCTCCAGTTGTAGCTGAGATCCCAGTACCAGTCGCTGGTCTGGCCCTCTACGACCGCGCTGAAGCGGGAGACCTCGGATGTATTGCGTTGTTTGCGGTCTGGAAACTCCACCAGGCGCCGGCGCACATCAGTCAGATCCCGGTCGAAGCTGTTGTAAATATTGTCGGCCGCGATGGTGATGGGGGTTTGCTCGAAGGCCGCGAAAACGGGCGTGGGGGCCAGGGTCGCTTCGGAGTCGGTTTCCAGGTAGCTCGCTTCTATGCTGGCCGTGATACTGCTGCTCAGGTCATACTCAAAGTTGCCGTAGAGACTGTTCCGCTCAAGGGGTACGACGGCGGTGGTGAAATCCAGGTAATTGAACAGGTCTTCGTCTGTTGCTGCCCGGTAGCCGCTGCCTTGCGCAATCAATGTGTCACCGCCGGGCGGCGTCACCCGACTGTCGGGGGTGGCGCTGGAACGCTCGTCACTGCCGCCGAGGCGCCTTGTGTCGGCATTGCGGGAAACGTCGCGGTCGCGGCTGAATATGGGGTCCTGGTCGAAAAATGTCGCGCTCAGGAACACCGACCCACTGGGAATCAGCGCCCCGTACTGCAGCGTGTGTGTCTGGGTGGTCAGGTCTCCCTGCTCGGCCTCCCCAAAGTAGGTTTCGGCCAGGAAGCCGGTGAAATCCCGCCGGGTTATGACATTGACCACCCCGGCGATCGCGTCGGAGCCGTAGATCGCGGATGCGCCGTCCTTGAGTATTTCTATCCGCTCCACTGCGGCCGGTGGGATGCTGTTCAAATCCACTGATTCCCCGGCAAGTCCATCGTTGGCCACACGCCTGCCATTGATCAACACCAGGGTATTACTGGCGGGGAGGCCGCGTAGCGTCACCGAGGCGGTGCCATCGCCGCCATTGGAGATAGCGGTGCTGATCGCGTTGCCGGAGACTGCCGGCACAAACTTAAGCAGCTCGCCCAGCGTCTGCGCGCCGCTGAGCTCTATATCCGGCGCTGTAAATACGTCTACCGGCGCTGAGGTATCATAGGCAGTGCGCTTGATGCGCGAGCCCGTTACGCGGGTACCGTAAATGAACGTCTCCTCGATGCCGGGCTCAAACACGGGATATTTCTCCAGGGTTCCCATGGGGTTCGGGCAGGAGTTGTCAGCTGAGCAGTCTATCGCATAGATCGCGATAACCCTTTTCTCAACCACCTCCCAGCCGAGCCCGGAGTCCTCCAATAAAATATCCAGCGCGGCACCATTGTCCAGGGTCCCGGAGACAGGCGGCGCCTCCTTGTTACGGGTTAGTCTTTTGGAGAAAACGATGGATAGGCCACTTTGCTTGCTGAACTGGATCAGCGCGGGAGCCAGCTGCGGAGAGTCAATGGCAAAGCTGTTAGTGCCCAGATCATCGGCTAGCGCGTGTAGTGCCAGGCAACACAGCAGCACGCCAGCGACCCATTGTCGCAGCGCGAGGAGCCGCCTCTTTGCGGTATGCCACTCACTCACTGTCGCCATAGTGAAGTAGGCTCTTGGGGCGATCCATAAGCCTATGAAATAAAAAGAGTTTTACTAAGCTGAGAAGGGTGAGGGGAAGTTATATCTCAATCGGGGGCTTTCAGCAACTGCACGGCGTTTCGGTCGAGCTCGACAACCTGCAGGTTGAGGGCTCGGGAAACCGCCTGTAGCAGGGCGTCTGGTTGGTCCAGGGGAAATACCCCGGAGACCCGCATGGAGGCGATGGACCTGTCACCAAACAGAATGCGACGCTCGTCGTAGCGCTCAAGTTCCATGGCAAGGTCGTACAGTCGCATATCGTTGGCAACCAGCTCCCACTGGCGCCAGGCCAGCAGCGGTCTGGTGTCTACCTCGCTATTGGCTTCCAGTCCCGCGGATGTGGCGATGACGTGCTGGTTGGCCTGCACCAGGTTGCTCACTGCACGCTGTGCGTCGCCGGCAATGATCTCTGTGACCCGGACCACCCCCTCGGTGACGGTAATAGAGGTACTTTGGTCCTGGCGATAGACATTAAAGGCCGTGCCCACTACGGTCGCTTCTGCCATCCCGGCTTCTACCTTAAAAGGGCGATGCTTGTCCGGGGTTACCTGGAAGAAAGCCTCACCGCTATGCAATTCGATATGGCGCTCGTCGTCTGTGAAGGCGACGGTTAACTCGCTGTCCGTATTGAGGGTAACGCGAGAACCATCTGTCAGATCAAAGGTTCGCTGTTCGCCCAGAGCCGTTTGCAGCGGGTAGGTATTGACGGGGGTTGATGTTTGGAAGGGCCAGAGCGCCAGTGCAGCAACCACGCAGGCTGCCGCTGCTGCCACGCCTAGCCAGCGGCTTTGGTTGGCGGCAGTCTGTGTATCTGTGGCCGGGAAGGGCAGCGCCTCGACGGCACCGAGGTCGTCCCACAGTTCCAACATCTCGTCCATGGCGCGGCGGCGCGCAGGTGCGCCTGACAACCACAGCGCGAAGTTCTGGCGGTCCTCATCGGATACGTTATCCGCCCGAAAGCGGGCGATCCAACCCAGGGCCTGATCACAGTCGCTTTCGTATGAATTGGTCGCTTGCGAGTTCATCCTTGTTCTGGCCGCCTGGAAATCCCTAACCTTATCGGCGCCAGCCTTTCCCTACCCTTGTTATCTAATAATAGTGTCATTTTAGGTCTTAAACGAACAGTAAGAGTGTTTCCGCAACAATAAGTTGCAAATTTTTGAAATTATTCTCCCGGATAATGCCTGGATAGCTTTTTGCGACAGTGTTTAAGGGCCTGGAGTAGATACTTCTCCACACTGGAAACGGACACGTCCAGTGCTTCGGCAATCTCCGCATAAGACATTCCACTGCGCCGGTGAAGCAAAAATGCCTGTTTGACTTTGAAAGGCAGCTCATCAACGGCGGCATACATGGCCGACAGCTTCTCACGGGCGGCCAAAATCTGCTCGGGAGAGGCTACAGCAGCACTGCTGTCCAGTACTTCTTCGTCGGGTAGCTGGCTCTTTTCACTCTTGAGGAAACGAAAGTGGAGTGTGCGCCGGCGCAGTTGGTCGACAGCCAGGTTGCTGGCTACCTGGAATAAAAAGGCCCTGGCGTTGTCCAGTTGCTGGGGTTGTTCCATACGGTGAATGCGCAGGTAGGCCTCCTGGGCGACCTCGCGCGCATCCTCGGGACTCTCGAGTTTGCGCGTCAGGTACTTTTCCAGCGAATGCTGGTGCGCGGCGACGAGATCTCTCAGGAACTTTTCTTTGTTGTCTGTCACGGGTTAATTATGCCTTGGAAAACAGACGTGCTGTCGTCTTTATTACAGGCCAGCCGCCGGTTGCCATTACCTAAAAAAGGACGCGGCTTCTGATGGTGCCTTCGACGTTGGCGAGCTTGGTCAGGGCCATTTCCGAGTACTCGGCATCGACGTCGATGACCACGTAACCCAGTTGCTCGTTTGTTTGCAGGAACTGGGCACTGATGTTGAGGTTGTTCTCGGAGACAATCGCGTTGATAGCCGACATAACCCCAGGCACGTTGTGGTGTATATGTAGCAGTCTGTGGCTACCGGCGTGCTCGGGTAGGGCCACTTCGGGAAAATTGACCGAGGAGGTGCTGGTCCCGTTGTCACTGTAGCGCGCCAGCTTTTCAGCCACTTCCATGCCAATGTTTTCCTGAGCTTCTACGGTACTTCCTCCGATGTGGGGCGTCAGGAAAGTATTGTCAAACTGTCGCAGCGGAGAAACAAACTCGTCATCATTGGAGCGTGGTTCAACCGGGAAAACGTCAATGCCGGCACCGCCCAGGTGACCCGAGGCCAGGCCTGCCGCCAGGGCATCGATGTCTACCACCGTTCCCCGGGACGCATTGATCAGCACGCCGCCGGCTTTCATCTGTTCGATTTGTTTGGCGCCGATCAGCTTATGGGTTGAGCCTGTTTCAGGCACGTGCAGGCTGACCACCTCGGAGTTGGCCAGCAACTGGTTAAGGCTGGGAACCTGGCGCGCATTGCCCAGGGGCAGTTTGTTCACAACATCGTAGAACTGTACCTGCATGCCCAGGCTCTCGGCGAGCACACCCAACTGCATGCCGATATTGCCATAGCCGATGATCCCAAGACGCTTGCCGCGGATTTCGAAGGCGTTGGCTGCGGATTTTTGCCACTGTCCGCGGTGTGCGGCGGCGTTTTTCTCGGCCACGCCTCGCAACAACAGTATCGCCTCTGCCAGCACCAACTCGGCTACGCTGCGGGTATTGGAAAAAGGCGCGTTGAATACGGCCACGCCGCGGGCGGAAGCCGCTGTCAGGTCAACCTGGTTGGTACCAATACAAAAGCAGCCAACCGCAACCAGCTTCCGTGCTTCTTCGAGCACGTCCGCGGTCAGCTGGGTTCGTGACCGGATGCCGACGAAATGGGCATCAGCGATAGCGGCCTTCAGCTCGGCCGGAGGTAGTGCCTTGGGGTGCTGCTCGATGGAGTGATAGCCTGCTTGTTGTAGCGTCTCCACAGCCGAGGGGTGGATACCCTCCAACAGCAAGAACTTGATCTTAGATTTCTCCAGCGACTGCTGCGCCATGCCAGGTCTCCGTGGCGGGAAGTAGGTTGAAACGGGGGTTTGAGAGGGCGCGTATGGTACCATACGCGCCCCCTGAAACAGGGGCTTGTGAAAATTACCGGAGACCCATTCTTGAGCTCTTTTGACGCGTCCCTGCGTGTTGCCCTGGAAGCGATAGTTGGCGCCGACAGGGTTCTGACTGACCCTGAATCGCTTGCGCATTATGGCTGTGATTGGACCCGCGTTTACCAGCCGGCGCCCGCTGCCATTGTACTCCCGGGCAGCGTATCCGAGGTTCAGGACATCGTGCGCCTGGCGGCAGCACAGCAACTGGCCATTGTGCCGTCGGGTGGGCGCACCGGCTTGAGTGCGGGGGCGGTGGCCTATAAAGGCGAACTGGTTGTGGCGATGGACCGGTTCAACCGTATTGCGGACTTCAATCCAGTGGACCGCACCGTTCGCTGTGGTGCCGGGGTCGTGACAGAGCAACTACAGCAGTTTGCCGTCGAGCAGGGACTGTATTACCCGGTAGATTTCGCCTCCAGCGGGTCCAGTCAGATCGGTGGCAATGTGTCGACCAATGCCGGTGGTATCAAGGTGATTCGTTACGGTATGACGCGCGACTGGGTGGCCGGTCTGAAGCTGGTGACTGGCACCGGCGAACTGCTCGATCTTAATCGAGGGTTGGTAAAAAATAATGCGGGCTATGATCTAAGACAGCTGGCCATAGGCGCCGAGGGCACCCTGGGCATCGTGGTCGAGGCAACCATGCGCCTCGCCCGCCCGCCCCGAGACCTCGCGGTTATGGTGCTGGGCGTCCCTGACATGGCCGCGATCATGAAGGTGCTGGCGGCGTACCAGTCCGAGCTGGATCTTTACGCATTCGAGTTCTTCTCTGAGCTGGCGCTGCAGAAAGTCGTCGAACACCAGGGCTTGCAGCGGCCCTTCTCCACTGCCGCTGAGTATTACGCATTGATCGAGTTCGAGCATCGCGGTGACTCGGACATGGATAATGCCATGTCTTTGTTCGAGCAATGTGTGGAGCAGGGCTGGGTCCTGGATGGCGTGATCAGCCAGAGTGTCGCCCAGGCCGACGCACTGTGGCGTCTGCGTGAGGATATTTCCGAGACGATATCTCGCTGGACACCCTACAAGAATGATATAGCGACAGTTATTTCCAAGGTGCCCGATTTTCTCGCCGAGGTGGAGGCGGTTGTGAACAACCATTACCCTGAATTTGAGATTATCTGGTTCGGCCACATAGGCGATGGCAATGTGCATCTCAATGTGCTGAAGCCTGATGATCTGGATATGGCCGAGTTTCAGGAACGCTGTGGTGCGGTCAGTCAGTGGGTGTTTGAAATTGTGCAGCGCTATGGTGGCAGTGTGTCCGCCGAGCACGGCGTGGGATTACTGAAGAAGGCGTATCTGGGTTACAGTCGGTCAGAATCTGAAATTGAATTGATGCGCCAGATCAAGCGGGTTTTCGACCCGGCCAATGTGCTTAATCCAGGTAAGGTGATCGATGCCTGAACTGTTATTCCGGGCGCAGGGTCTTCACGCCCTCGGTAGTGCCCAGCAAGAGCACATCGGCGCCGCGCAGGGCGAATAGCCCGTTGGTTACCACGCCGGTTATGCCGTTGATCTTCGCCTCGATCGCCAGTGGCTGCGCGATCGGGAAATTGTAGACATCCAGGATAATGTTGCCGTTGTCGGTGATGACACCCTCGCGGTACACCGGGTCACCCCCCAGTTTCACCAGCTGCCTCGCCACGTGGCCGCGCGCCATCGGAATGACTTCTACCGGCAAAGGGAAAGTGCCCAGGGTGTGAACCAGCTTGCTTTCGTCAGCAATACAAACAAACTCCCGGGCAACTGCCGCCACGATTTTTTCCCGTGTCAGGGCAGCGCCACCCCCCTTAATGAGCTGCAGGGCGGCATTGCTCTCGTCGGCACCGTCAATATAAAAGTCGACCTGGTCCACGGCATTGAGGTCGTAAACCGGTATGCCGTGACTGCGGAGTCGCTCCGCCGACGCTTCTGAGCTGGCGACTGTGGCGTTGATACGCCCGCTGATCGCGCCGAGCTTGTCGATAAACATGTTGGCGGTGGAGCCAGTACCAATACCGAGCACGGTATCATCGTCTATATGCGGCTGGATGTGTGCCAGCGCGGCATCTGCGACAGCCTGTTTCAACTCGTCCTGGGTCATTGGTGGCTTCCTTTCACGCGCGCTTTGGAGGAAGGCGCCAGTATAATAGAGGGCCGCGTCGCGATCACGAATAATACCGAAATACCGCGTGCCGTCGGGGTGTAAATGGCCTGCCCGTCCATTACCATTGCGCCTTTGAGACATTATGCGTGGTGGACAGGCCGATGCCGCAGTCCTATATCAAACGGATTCTCGATGCCCGGGTGTATGACATTGCCCGCGAGACCCCTGTAGACAAGGCCCAACTGATGACCGGCAGGTTGTCGAATGAGGTCTGGCTGAAGCGTGAGGATCTACAGCCCGTTTTTTCCTTCAAACTGCGCGGGGCCTACAACAAGATGCAGCGCCTGTCCCAGGCGCAACGTGATAGAGGTGTCGTAGCAGCCTCCGCGGGCAACCATGCCCAGGGACTGGCCATGGCCGCGCAGCATATGGGTGTCAGGGCGACTATTGTCATGCCCCGTACCACGCCGGCGATCAAGGTCGACGCGGTGCGCAGCCGGGGCGCCAGGGTGGTTCTGCACGGAGATACGTTCGACGAGGCGTCTGCGCACGCCGGTAAGCTGGTAGATGAGAAGGGAATGGTATTCGTGCATCCCTTTGATGACCCGGATGTGATAGCCGGGCAGGGCACAGTGGGCATGGAAATTGTTCGGCAGCACCAGCAACCGCTGGACGCCCTGTTCGTGCCAGTCGGGGGCGGTGGCCTGCTTGCCGGGGTTGCCGCTTACGTGCGTTATGTTTGGCCCAATACGCGGATTATCGGGGTGGAGCCGGAAGATGCGGCCTGTCTCAAGCTCGCCCTCGACAAAGGCCGTAGAGCGACCCTGCCGGAGGTTGGCCTGTTTGCCGATGGTTGTGCCGTCGCGCAGGTGGGTAAGGAAACTTTCCGGGTTATCCGCGACACGGTTGATGAGGTTATTACCGCTTCCACCGATGAAATGTGCGCCGCGATCAAGGACATCTTTGAGGACACCCGCAGCATTGCGGAGCCGGCTGGCGCGCTCGCCTTGGCCGGCTTAAAAAAATACGTCGAAAGCACCGGTGTGCAAGACCAGCAGCTGATGGCGATCGTCAGTGGCGCCAATACCAATTTTGACAGATTGCGTTACATATCCGAACGAACCGAGATCGGTGAGCACCGGGAAGCGGTGATCAGTGTCACGGTTCCAGAACGGCCCGGGAGTTTTCGCAAGTTTTGTAGCGCGATTGGTCGGCGCAACATAACCGAGTTTAATTATCGCTATTCTGACGACGACCAGGCTCAGGTTTTCGTGGGCCTGTCGGTCGCCCCGGGAGGTGATGACCTCGAGGTATTGCAGGCAGACCTGGAGCGCAAGGGCTATGTGACAGAAGACCTGACAGATAACGAGATGGCCAAGCTACATATCCGTTACATGGTTGGCGGTAAAGCGCCGCAGGCCGCGGACGAGGCGGTATACCGGGTACAGTTTCCAGAGCGGCCGGGCGCCCTGCTAAAATTTCTCTCCGGGTTGGGACAGCGCTGGAACATTTCGATGTTCCACTACAGGAATCACGGTGCAGCGTATGGCCGAATTCTGGTCGGCGTGCAGGTCCCGTCCAGCGAGCGAGCGGCATTCAGCGCTGTTTTGGACGAGGTGGGGTACCCCTACTGGGATGAGACCGACAACCGCGCCTATCAACTCTATCTGGGCCCTGGGGATAACTCAGTCTCCTGAAACCCGCACAAATACTGGGTTTCGGGCTTTCAATTTGTTTTTCGCTACTATAAACTCGTTTCAGTTTTGTGAAATAATTACAACAGCACACAAAGCGCCCGTATAAATAGAACTGCGGAGAGACCTCGAAGAAGGCCCAATCCGCGATTGTGCGAACCAGCGAGAGAAAGACCGCGTGAAACGCAAACCAGACGTGTTAGTAGTACTGTTGGCCTTATTTGGTCTTGGCGTCGTTGCAACCCTGTTGTTGCCGGTGTCAGCCACCGACTCAGTCGCCGCACCCGCGTCGGCCCTTCAGGCCGGGGTGATAATCCAGGAGTAGGCTTTGCTCAGCTAGTGCAGCTGATCAATACACTCTCCGTTACGACCAGATCAAGGGCTACGTCCCAGGGATCCCGGGGCAATTGCGCCTGCTCTTGAAAGTTGTACGCCAAACCGACCAGCAAGCCCCTGCGAGGGTTGCCGGCCAGGGTTTTATCGTAAAAACCGCCACCCATGCCCAGCCTCGTGCCATCTCGGGACCAGGCCACCAGTGGCAGGCAAACCAGGTCTAGCTCACTCAGCGCAGCAGCCGGTGCAGAGGCTATCGGTTCGGGAATCCCGTAACGGTTGAGTACCATCTCCGCATCTTCCTCCCAGTGGAGGAATCGCAGGGTCTGGTTCTGGCTCAGCGCAGGCAGATACACGGATTTGCCCTGTGCGCGAGCCAGGCGCACTAATGACGACGGGTCGAGTTCGCCGTCTGCTGCCATATACACCGCGACACGACTGGCTTCCTGCCAGTGCCTGGAACGGGATAGGATTTGGGCAGCGTCCTGGCCGTGGGCGGAGCGCTCTGCGGGTGCCAGCGTGCCACGCTTGGCGCGCAGCTGGCTTCTTAGGGCGTCTTTATCGTTCACGGCGAATCAGCCACGACTGGGGAGTAAGAGGGTGGGATTCCCGGTATACCGCTGACAGCACTGCCCTTGAACCCGACGGTTCAAGGCGGCGGTCTCCGCACTGCATCAGGCTTCCCGGCCAAACCGGACTTGCACACCAACAGCAACTAGAAACCTCCAGTTACATATTTATCGGCTCGAGGACTGTCTGCCTAGCAAATACACCAGGGATCCTCGGCAAGTATAGCGCAGTTGGTTGAGAAAACCCGACAGGGTTGAAGTGCGGCCGCGCTCAGCTGATCTCAAGCTGTCGCAGCTTGTACAGGGCCTCGTCGATTTTCTGGTTCAGCCCGCGAAAAGCCTGGTCCCCGCCATCTTCCGGTAGTTCCAGAGAAATAGGGGTACCTTGTTCAGAGGCCTGCAGCAGCTCGTGACTGAGGTTTAGCGCGGCCATGACCGCTATTCTCTCCAGGCCGATTACCTTGCCGGAGTCGCGTATAGAGCGCATTTGCTTGTCGAGATATTTTGCCGACACCATCAGCTCGGCTTCCTGCTCTTCCGGGCAGGCGACTTTATAATCCTTGTCGAGAATTTTTACGGTGACGGTATTGGGCTGGCCCACGGCGTTACTCCATTGACCGCAGGCGGTCGATCATGGCCTCGACCTTACTGCGCGCAAGGTCATTCTTGTCGATGAGATCCTGTTTTTCCTGTTGCCAGCTGGCGTTTTCGGCCTTGAGTTGCTGATTTTCTCGATTTAGCTCGGCACAGAGGCCGATGAGCTCATCGATTTTGCCTTCCAGGGCCTGGAGGGGAGATTCTGCCATTGGATTTAGTCTGGGCGTTAAACAGGAATGTCCAGTACTATAGAGCTGCCTGAACTCTAGGTCAACGGCACAAAAGTTTTATATTTCAATGGCCTGCCACGCTTTCTATAGTAATCAGTAGAAGTTTCCCGCGAGTTCAGGCCCACCCGCAACCGATTGGACAGACGATATGTTTGATGACCACCCCGCCGACGGCGGTGTCTTCGACTTCGACGAAATTGCTAACCATCTACTGGAACAGGGCTTATCGACTTCCCCTGCCGAGTTGCACGGCTGCCTGACCGGGCTGCTCAGTGCCGGGTTGAGCGGCAGTGGTGAGGTTGGCCTTGCGGGCCTTGCCGCAGCCCTCGAGTTGGAACTGCACGGCGAGCTGGCTGAGCGTGCGCAGCAACTTTACCGGGTGACCCTGGCGGCGCTGCAGGACGAGGAATTCGATTTTCATCCATTGCTGCCAGACGATGACATTGATCTTGAGCTGCGCACCGGCGCTTTGGCTGGCTGGTGCAAGGGCTTCGTCGCCGGCTATGCCCAGGGCAAAGTTATGGATCGAGCAACCGACGCCCCCGTGGCCGCTGACAGCGCCGAGGCATTGCGAGACTTTGCCGCCATTGCTCAGGCCGGTATCGACGAAGATGCTGACGAACAAGAGCAGGAAAACAGTTACGCCGAAATCGTCGAATATGTGCGGTTTGCTGCGCTTAATGTCTTCATGGATGGTCATGTCCCCGGTAACGATTCTGACCAGGACAAGGATCCTCCGAAGCTCCACTAGTTCGGCTCCACTGTGCTAATCTCAGCGCGTCGCCAGAAGATGGTAACCAACGTCTTACTCTGATTATGTCGATTAGCAAAACTGAATATGCCCGCCGGCGAAAAAACCTGATGGGGCTCATGGAGCCCAACAGTATCGCCATCATTCCGTCCTCCTCGGAGCAGGTCCGCAGCCGTGACACTGTTTTCCCGTTCCGCCAGGACAGCGATTTCTATTACCTCACCGGTTTTAATGAGCCCGATGCCGTTGTGGTGCTTATCCCCGGTCGACGCCATGGGCAATTCGTGATGTTCTGTCGGGAGCGTGATGCAACGAGAGAGCTATGGGAT
>CAZPVJ010000030.1:0-4764 GCA_964590005.1 uncultured Alteromonadaceae bacterium
TACCTGCATATTGCCCACCAGCATCGCTCCGCCTGGACCCACGAACTGGACCTGCGGGCCTTCTCGGATCTCGCCTGGTGGAATCATGCCCCCTGAAACCCGGGCTTAAGGAGTAAATGATGAGCTTGAACGTAACCCCAACCGGTTCCAGCTGTGGCGCGGTGGCCACCGGTGTCGATTTATCGAGTGACCTGTCTGCTGACCTGGTGGCCGAGCTGCGCGCGCACTGGCTGAAGCACAAAGTCCTGGTCTTTCCGCAACAGGAACTTGGCAATAATGACCTGGAGCGATTTTCCGGTTACTTCGGTGAGCCGGGTGAGGACCCATTCTTCGGCCATATCGAGGGTCACGAGCATATTTGCGCGATACAACGGTTGGCGGATGAAAAGGCCCCCGTCTTCGCCGAGGTCTTTCACACCGACTGGAGTTTTATGGACGTCCCCCCGGCGGGCACTGCCCTGTACGGGATAACCATTCCACCGGTGGGTGGCGATACACTGTTTGCCAACCAGGTCGCGGCCTACCAGGGCCTGCCTGATTCCCTGCGCGCCAAGGTCGATGGACTGACGGCCATTCATTCCGCCGAGCTTGGTTATGCGCCCGACGGTATCTATGGCGACAGTGAGGTGAATAAAGATCGCAGCATGCAAATTCTGCCCAGCGAAAAGGCCCGGGAAAAACAGGAACATCCGTTGGTGACCACCCACCGTGAGACCGGTGAGAAAGCGTTGTTCTCTTCGCTGGCCTACATCCAGGGGTTTGTCGGGATGGACAGGGAAGAGGCCGGGGCGCTATTGGTCGAGCTTTATGCCCACCAGTCGCAGGAACAGTTCCTGTACCGGCATAAATGGGAAAAAGGCATGCTGGTAATGTGGGACAACCGCTCGCTGCTGCATTCGGCCACCGGCGGTTATGACGGCTATGACCGGCTCCTGCACCGCACTACTATCGCCGATACGCGCCACTAGGCCTCCCTCGGGTTGTTGGCGATCTCAGGGTCCCCGGTAGACCGAAATTTCCACGGCGTCCGGCAGGTTGGTGTATTCCACCTGCGCCTCCCGACTCTCGTTGTCGTAGTGGCCGCAGCCGCGCACATAGCCCAGGTATTCATCCGGTGAAAACATGTCGCCGACGTTATCCGCTACCACGATACTGCCCGGGCCGATCAGGCCCCGTTCCTCGATCTGCATGAGATCGGATTTGTACAGGTCCTTCCAGTGATCCAGGAAAACCATGTCAAAGCGACCCTCCAGGTCCGCTATTTTCTCGCCGGAAGGGCCGTGCAGAAAGCTGATCTGTGCGCTGAGACCTGCGACCTCCACGTTGGAACGGCAGCTTTCCACGGCGTCCTGGTTGACTTCGATCGACACGACCTCTGATCCGGGCCCGAAGGTCGAGGCCATCATGATGGAGGAGTAACCGCAGTAGGCTCCGAGTTCCAGAATCCTCGGATTGGGCGGCAAGCGTTTGCCGAGTTCGGCAATCAACGGACCCTTATCAGGCCCAATATTCATCAGCCAGCGCACTTCCCGCGCAAACCGGTCAACCGTTGCCAGCACATCCTGCGGATCGCCATGCGTGGCGTGTTCTTTGACATAGGCCGCCACCTGCACGGGCCTTGAGGGCGCACCGGTTATCTTGTCTACCAGGCCCTGGCCGAGGTTCTTCATTGACCAGCCGATGGCCCTGGGTTTTAGAAAAGGCAGTGGATTCATCATGGTGGACCCCCTCGTCGCGCCTGTGACTATCAGCTTGAGCTTAGACCAGATTCACTGCCCTGGAGCCTAGCGCACTGCTTCATCTTCGGACTCGGGTCTAGGCTTGCTAGCGACCTCTCTGCGGTTAACAGGCGTGCGGTAGAACTGGTCACATTCGCAGGCCTTAATATCCGCTTTCACCTCATTGCAACCAGTTTGACAGCAATTTGAGAGAGACTGCTTTTTGGCCAGAAGCCGCCAATCTCATTCACTCGTGATAAAGCGTTTACCCACTGTTGAGAAACCATCGCAAGGGCATCCGGTGGCTCTGCCGTGGCTCGTCACAAAAACAAAATGTTTCTGCAACTTCTCTGCAACCTGTTGGTGTGATACTTGGCCTACTCAGTTCCGTATGGCCCAAGACTCAGTAAGGACTCAACGAATGAAGATTAGCAGGCTCAAACTGGCTGTTGCCGGTGCATTAGCTGTCCCCGTCGCCGCGCTTTCGGCTCCACCTACCCTTGTATTCGACGCACAGTCGCTTCGCGACGCTCTAGATAACGGTGACACAAAGATAAACATTCAAGGCGGTACTGGGGTTATCGAGATAAACGAACCACTCGAGTATTCCGGTGCCGCCCCGCTCAAAATCAACGGCAATGGCGCAGAAATCGCCTACGTGGGTCCCTCTACTGACGTGGGCCCCATTCTCTTTCTGAGCGCCGGCGCCGACCTTTCTGTTTCTAATCTTTCGCTTAGGGGTCAAGGCGGTTTCAACATCGAAGATCAACAAGGCGGAGGCAAGGGCATCTTTGTCCAGGTACCGCAGGAGCGAGAAGGTGTTGTTTCTGTAAAGCTAAAGAACGTAAGCGTTTTCGACACGGGAAATCACGGCGTGCACGTGTCAGATTGTTCGCTTGGTGATGACTGCGGTGCCGGCCAGGGTGGCGGCGGCGATGGATCTCCCGCATCTGTCTGGCTGGACCTGAAGTCCGTGACTATCGACGGTGTAGGGTTTGGCAAGCAGGACGCAGATGGCGTCCGTGTCGATGACCGAGGCGAAGGCGATATCATCTTCACTGCGGCTAACTCCACGTTTGTGAATGTCGGCGCCGATGGCGTTGAACTGGACGAGGGTAACGAAGGCAGCGTGCAAGTTTCTGCCCGAAATCTTAGATTTGATAGCAACGGTGCGTACTGCGATCCTGAAATTCTTGGTGCTTTCTTGGACGATTTTCTGGGTGACCAGCCAGAGGAAGGTGAGTTTGCCCAGGGCCAACAGCAACCTGAGGATCTGGCTGGACCTGTTACCGGCAGCCCAGACGACATTTGTATCGAGTATGAGATTGATCTCTATGACGATGGTTCAGTCGAAGCCTACGCATACGGAATTGATGTCGACGATGCTTTTGACATTGACGAGGACGGCGATGGCGGAATCTTTGGCATGCTGACTAATCTCACTATCGTCGACAACCTCGATGAGGGTCTCGACTTTGATACCGCGGGCGAAGGTGGAGACAACTCAGTTGACCTGAGCATCGCTCGTGTAAAGGCTTCCGGTAATGGTGATGAAGCTATCAAAATTTCTGAAGAAGGTAACGCGAGTGTATTCGTTACTATGCGCGCGCTCCGCATTGAAGGAGACGTCGAGGTCGAGGAAGAGAACGACGGTGATCTTGACGTGGTGATCAGTGGCTCTCAGATCGGAGATGACCTCAAGCTCTCCGAAGAAGATCAAGGTGAAGGTAGCGTAAACCTGAAGGGCACAACGGTTGTCGATGAGAAAGACTTCAACAACGTAGTGGAGATCTGAACCGAACATCGAAGTCCACTACAGATTCAAAGCCAAGGGCCGTATCTCGCGACCCTTTTTTGTGGTTCTGGCAAGTTAACTCATCCAGGCAGCATGAATCTTACACCCGGTCTCAGGTAACCGCCCTACTCTATTCTTTGAACGCACTGACCCTGAGATCTCTATAGTGATTAAGGGAAACCCAGTCTCAGTGATTCTATCAATCTGGCGAGGTTAACTTGTCGGTACCCGATTCAGGCCAGCTTCTTCAATGCGAACTGATCGTCATAAATGACTGCGAGTTCGACTTTCCCTGGCATGCTGTCCATAAAGTCCGCCACCGCCCGCTTTACCTGCAGGTCCCCCTCCGCCTCCCGCGGCGACCAGAAATAGTCATCGCCGGCGATAAAACCGCTCTTCTTTACCTTGGGGAAATAGTTCCTCAGGTCGGACAGCACATTGTCGTAGTGGTGATTGCCGTCGATGTAAACCCAGTCGAAGTACTCGTCGGTAAACTCGCTCACCGCGTGTTCGGAGTAGTTGCGGGAGAACCGTACATTGTCCCTGCCGGCGAACATCGCCTGAACATCCGCAAAGATGGCGTCCATATCTTCCTGGTTTTTGGCCACCCGACCACCATACATCCGCTCGCTGAAACTCGGTTGGAAAGCCCAGGGATCGATGAGATGCAACGTCTTCGGCGAAGACTGCTCGACGATCTGTTTGCTGAACCTCCCCTTCCACACGCCGATCTCGGCGCACACCGCGTTGGTGGGGAGATAGTCCAACAGTTGCTCCCTGGGAGATGCCCCCTTGCCGAAGGCTTTTTTGGCCTTGCCAATTATTTTCTTCAGTGACATTGGGTGAACCGGTCTTTCGTAACTGATGCCTGATTATAGCAGTGTACAACCCGGGCAATCACCCGCGGTGATGTATCTGCTGGGTACTGTTAATTTACTCGCGCCCTAACGTTAATATGACCTATACCCAACAGTATCTCCTGGGTATCAGTTGGCGATTTTGCTGCGCAAGGCAGACTTTGTTATCATCAAAAACGACATGGGGCCCGATAGCGTTTCCTGTCGGTTACCGATCCAAAGCATAAAGTTAACTATTATACTTCCCTGGTCCAGGCCATGAAAAACCCGAGATTATGCCATGATGGCATGCCCGCGGCAGCTTGTGGCGCCCTGCAGGACTCTGATTTGGGCATGAAATGAAGACCATCCTGCACATAATTCGCAGCTATAGCCGCAACTCTCCCCTGTTCAA
>CAZPVJ010000031.1:0-10570 GCA_964590005.1 uncultured Alteromonadaceae bacterium
TGCATCACCGGCACGACCGTACACACTCCAGTCGTCGTTGATGTCGTAGTTGATCGCCAGGTCCCAGTTGATGTAGTCATCGTCGGCCTTGATCACGTCGTTGAACGCGGATGAGCCCGGCCCGGGAATGGTCTCCAGCTCCTTGTCATCGTCGGTGTAACGCAGGCCACCGGTGATCGACATGCGCGGGGTCAGTGAGTACTCGACATGACCGAACACCGCCCAGGATGTGGTTTCCTGTGCCGCGGTATCCAGTGACGTGGGCTGTCCGGTGCTGCTATCGAAGTTACGGCTGATCACGTCGATGTCTTCGTTAAAGTAGTAGACACCCATCTGGTAGAACACGTCGCTGGCCTGGCCAGCCAGCCTGAGTTCCTGACTGAACTGGTAGTGATCGTCCAGGCCATCGCCTGACTCAACGTTGAAGAATGCCTGGCGGCCAAGTTCACCGATCACTTCCGGGCCACCGATCAAACCGCCATCGACGTCGGCCCGGCTGAAGCTCTCGACTTCATCGTAGCCAGTGATGGAGCTCAGGGTGAGTCCCCCCGAGGTCTCGTAGTTCAGGTGCAGGGCGCCACCGATGTGGTCCATTTCGAACTCAGCAGAGCCATCGTGGGAGGCCACTTCCTCGTCGAATCCGGAACGCAGTCCTTCTTTACCTTGCTTGAGAGCGTTGGCGTAAAAGATCTGTGGCTGGTCGCCGTCCTGGTCGAACCCGTGGATTTTAAGCAGTGAGCTGAAGTTGTCGGTGGGATCCCAAGCGAATTGCACGCGGTAGGCAAACTCCTCAAAGCCACCGTAGTTGTCGCTACCCGGCTCTACCGTATTGTCGATCCAGGGGTCACGTTCCTGGTACTTAAGTGATATCCGGGTTGCGAGGTTATCCCCAAGACTGCCACCCACGGCACCTTCATAAGTCTGTGTGTCGCGGCTGCCGTAGCCGACGGTGACGTAACCCTCGGTCTCCTGGCTGGGGCGTACACTGTCTATCTTGACCACGCCGGCATTGGTGTTGCGCCCAAACAGGGTTCCCTGTGGGCCTTTAAGTACCTCGATCCGATCAATGTCGAACATGGGGATACTTTTCAGTACCGAGTTTTCCAGGGTGACATCGTCCAGCAGCAACGAAACCGGCTGGTTGGCGTTAACGTCAAAATCGGTGTTTCCCAGGCCCCTGATGTAAAAGCGGGGAGACTGGCGTCCATTGGACGACTCGATTTGCAGGCTGGGCACGCGGCCCGCCAGGGCGCGGATGTTTTCTCCGGCACCCAGGAAGTCACGCATGGATTCACCGCTGACCACGGATACGGATGCGGGAACATCCTGCAGCGTCTGCTCGCGTTTTTGCGCGGTGACCAGTACTTCTTCCAGTTGCGCCATTGCCGGTGCGGTAGCGCCGATAGTCGTAGCCAGGGCGGTGACCAGGGCCAGTCGGTTTGTGGTAAAGGGGTTCATCAGGGGTGCTCCTGCTTAAGATCGCGGTGTGTTTGGGTGGTACTGTCTTGCGGTCCGTCCCGACGTTCGAATGCGCCGGGTCTGGCGGTTTGATTGAGACTGTGAAAAAGTTACACATTCTGGCTGCGAGATGCAGCCAAATTGTTTGGCAAAAGTACCGCAAATTCTGTTGCGGTTTCGGGGCCAGGCCAAATGAATAGTAGGGAGATCACGTTTTGGCGAGACAGATGCGGTCAGTATTCGCCCTTATCCTCTTTGTCTGGGCATCGGTTTGGCACGCTTCAGCGCTGCGGGCGGCCAACCCCGACCTGATCATCTACGGGGATTACGTGCTGACGATGGAGCCCGGTGACCCGGTCCTGCGCGACGGGGCCGTGGTGGTGGCGGATGACTCGATCGTGGCGGTGGGCCCACGTGCCGATATCGATAAGCGGTTTGTCGCGGCGAAAACCCTCGATGGAAAGGACAGGGTGGTAATGCCTGGCCTTATCAACGGCCACACCCATACCTCGATGACCCTGTTTCGCGGCATGGTCGATGATCTCGACCTGATGACCTGGCTCAACCAGTATATTTTTCCCATGGAGGGCCGCTTTGTTACACCGGAATTCGTTCGGGTGGGCACCGAGCTGGCCTGCTGGGAGATGATTCGTGGTGGCACCACCAGCTTTGTGGACATGTATTTTTACCCGGACGAGATCGCCGGTGTGGTCGTTAGCTGCGGTCTGCGCGCAGTGGTGGCCTCTCCGCATATTGATTATCCCAGTCCGGGGTTCAGTGGCTGGGACGATTCTTTCGCTGCCGCTGAGAGCTTCGTCAAGCGCTGGCGGGGCAAGCACCCCCGTATCACACCCGCGTTCGCACCACACGCGCCATACACCGTATCGGCGGAGCACTTGCGGGCCACGGTGGAGTCCGCAGCGGAACTCGAGGCGGTGATCTCCATGCATCTGGCAGAGGCGCCAGCTGAAACTGACTATATTGCGAAGCAGTACAAGAAGACGCCGGTGCGACATGCCAGTGATGTCGGTCTCTATGGTCAGCGTTTGATTGCCGCTCACATGGTCCAGCTCACTGAGCAGGATATTCAGCTGACCGCCGCCGCCGGGGTTGGGGCGATCCACAACCCCACCTCGAACATGAAGCTGGGCGCCGGTATATCACCCGTGCCAGCGATGCTGGCCGCAGGCGTAAATGTGGGGCTGGGCACCGATGGCGCTGCCTCCAACAACGACCTCGATCTCTGGGAGGAGATTCGTATGGCGGCCCTGTTGCACAAGGTTGCTACCGGTGAACCGACCACGCTACCGGCCCAGCAGGCGCTCGCTATGGCCACGCGACTCGGCGCGAAAGCGATCAGGCTGGGCGACAGCGTGGGCCAGCTCAAGGTCGGAATGCAGGCAGACCTCATCCAGCTGCAGTACGGCAAGACCCATCAGCAGCCGCTCTATGACATTGTGTCGCATCTGGTTTACGTGATGGATAGCAGTGACGTTGTGACAACGGTCGTTGCCGGGCGAGTGCTGATGGAGAATCGCGAGGTTCTTACTATCGATGAAGCCGCTTTGCGCAAGGCGGTTGCCAGCAAGAGCAATGAGATTCGTGGCGCCCTGGCTGAGACTGAGACGCGTGATGCGCAATAACCTGGCCGCACTAACCGCGGTACTTACCGCAATTGCCGCGCCCATCAGTTTTGCAGAGGACAGCATGGCTTACCCCGATAAAGAGACCGTGATTCGTGAGCTTCAACTCGAGGGTCACGTGGAGGGGGGTTATTTTCGGCGCACTTTCCAGGCCGATCATAGAGCCCGTATCGACCAGGGGGAGGGTGAGCGATTTACGCTCACCTCGATTTTCTACCTGCTGACTGACGATGCGCCCATTGGTCATTGGCACCTGAACAAGTCAGACATTATTCATTACTACCACCTGGGTAGCCCGGTGCATTACTACCTGATTCATCCGGATGGCCGACTGGAGACGGCCATACTCGGCAGTGACCTGGCCGCGGGGCAACAATTGCAGTTGGTGGTTAAGGGTGGCGTGTGGAAGGCCTCGCACTTGCCGGCCGGTTCCTACGGCCTGATCAGCGAGGCGGTATCGCCGGGGTTTGAATACAGTGATATGACCCTGGGTGATCGCGCGGCCTTGCAGGCTGAGTTTCCCGAGCATGCAGAGCTGATTCGCACTTACACCCGCAAAGACTAGTCCTTATTGCTGGTCAGCATTTTCGCTAGGTCGTCGAACATAAACGCGAGCTCGGGCTTGTTTTGGCGGATTTCTGCAGCGGTCAGTCCCTCCAGCTCGTGTGGAAACACCAACCACTCTTCTGTTTCATGCACGTAGTAATCAGGTACCCGGTCGCTCTGGTTGTTACCGGGTTTGAAGTAGGGCGTGGCAATGCGAATTTCGGGCGTATTTCGTTTGCAGGCTTCTTCCAGGTCGGTGATTGCCTGCTTGATGGACAGGCCGGTGTCGTGTACGTCATCAACGATTAACAGTGAATCCTCAGCGCGCAGGCGCTTGATCACGTAATTCAATCCGTGCACCAGTACGTGTCGGGCGCGCTCACCAATACCCGTGTAGGACGAGGTGCGAATGGCGATATGGTCTGATTCGACGCCCAGCACATCGAGCAGTTCCTGCACCGCAATGCCCACGGGTGCGCCGCCGCGCCACACACCGACAATGTAATTAGGCCGGTAGCCGCTCTCGTAAACCTGCCAGGCCAGTCGATAAGAGTCTTCGAGCAGCTGTCTGGCGTCGATGTAGTGTTTGTCCATGCGCTTGCAAATTCCGCTTTAAAGGTGGGCTAACCGAAGAGGAAGGTTAGCATAGCTGATAGCGCCTTGAACCCGCCTGGCAGTGGTTTGTACAAGTGCCTTTGCGTAAACTGCACACTTTGCGCTGCGGCGCCTACAAGACCCAGGGTAAACCATGGAACAGGCGACACCTCCCGTACCGGGCGCGCTGGAACGACTTTTCAGATTATCCGAGCACGGGACCAATGTTCGCGCCGAATTGGTTGCCGGTGCCACCACCTTTGTCACGATGGCCTATATCATCTTCGTCAATCCGCAGATGATGGCCAGTGCCGGCATGGATTATGGTGCCAGTTTTGTCGCTACCTGCCTTGCCTCTGCCCTGGCCTGTTACCTTATGGGCCTCTATGCCAACTGGCCTGTGGGCCTGGCCCCCGGCATGGGACTCAACGCTTTTTTCACCTATACCGTTGTTGCCGATATGGGCTACAGCTGGCAGGTGGCGCTGGGCGCCGTGTTTCTAGCCGGCATTTTGTTTGTGATCATGAGCGTGACCCGAATACGGCGCTGGATGCTCGACAGTATTCCTCTGGACTTGCGCATTGCCATGGGGGCGGGGGTAGGCCTTTTCGTCGGATTTATTGGCCTGAAGAGCGGTGGCGTCATTGCCGCCAGCGATGCGACTTACCTGACCCTGGGTGACCTGACACAGGCCGAGCCAATGCTGGCAGCGATCGGTTTTCTGTTGATCGCTATCCTGTCGATCAGGGAGATACACGGCGCCATCATCCTTGGCATTCTCGCGATAACCCTTATCGCGCTCGGGCTGGGCATGGTGGAGTTTGGCGGTTTGGTCGCAATGCCGCCCAGCCTGGGCCCGACCTTCCTGCAGCTGGATATCGTGGGCGCCCTGGACGTGGCGATGACCAGTGTCATTATCGCCTTCCTGTTTGTGAACCTGTTTGATACCGCCGGCACGCTGCTGGGCGTTGCCAGCCGAGCGGGCCTGGTCGATGAACACGGCAAGATCGAGAATATGGACCGCGCGCTCAAGGCCGACAGTACCTCCAGTGTGTTTGGCGCCTTTTTGGGCTGTGCCCCGGTGACCAGTTACGTCGAGAGCGCAGCGGGTGTCGCTGCGGGTGGCCGCACCGGCCTCACCGCGGTGACGGTTGGCACGCTCTTCCTGGGCGCCATTTTCTTTGCACCGCTGGCCGGTATGGTGCCGGCCTATGCCACGGCCGGGGCGCTTATCTACGTCGCCATGCTGATGATGACGGGGATGCAGAGCCTCGAGTGGAACGATATGAGCGAGGTGGTGCCGGCCTTGATCACGATCGTGATGATCCCGCTATCCTTCTCGATCGCCAACGGTATTGCCGTGGGCTTCATCAGCTATGTGGCGATCAAGCTGTTTGTCGGGCGCTCTCGCGATATCACCCCCGGCGCCTGGTTCCTGGCGCTTATTTTTCTCGCCAAATTCGCCTTCATGTAGGGGTTTGCGCGTTTCCCGCCGTCGGGGCCTCGGTTATAATCGCGGCCCCGTTCACGGAGCAAGCAATGAAACCCGAGCAGTACCCGGAGCAGCCCGCGCACCTCTGGCAGCACTTTTATGAAATCACCCAGATTCCGCGCCCGTCCAAGCAGGAGCAGGCGGTTCGCCAGTACGTGATCGACCTGGCCGAGGATGCCGGGCATCCCTGGCAGATGGATGCCGAGGGTAACCTGGTGGTTCGCGTGCCGGCCTCAAAGGGAAGGGAGACGCACGGTACCGTGGTGATCCAGAACCACCTGGATATGGTCACGGTAAAAACCGAAGACAAGACGCACGACTTTGCCACTGATCCGCTCGCGCTGCAGGTAAACGATGGCTGGCTGCAGGCCGATCGCACCACACTGGGCGCGGACAACGGGGTAGGGTGCGCGGCCGCCCTGGCGCTGATGACGGACCCGGATGTCGTTCACCCCCCCTTGGAGTTGCTGTTTACTGTGGATGAGGAAACCGGTCTGGGTGGCGCGCTCAATCTGGATGCTGGCCTGCTGACCGGCTCCCGCATGTTAAACCTGGATACCGAGGACTGGAACGAGCTGTACATAGGCTGTGCCGGCGGTGGTGGCTGGCACTTCAGTCGTGATTTTACCCAGGGCGCGCTGGCACCGCAGGCCGAGTGCTGGCGCTTTTCGCTGAAGGGGCTTGCTGGCGGGCACTCCGGCATTGAGATACACCACCAACTGGGTAATGCGATCAAATTGCTGCTGCAGGCGCTGGATGGCGTGAAGGGTTTACAGCTGGTGAGCCTGGACGCCGGTGTTGCGCACAATGTGATACCGCGCGAAGCCACCGCGGTGTTCACCTGCGCGTCGGGCGAGGGTGAGTTACTCCGTGCGAAACTGCCTGCACTGCGTGAGTCCTGGCTGGGCTACCTGCCCGCCGCAGATGCCAACCTCGAGTTCGTAGTGGAAGAAGCCTCGACTGAGCGGGCGCTCGATGAGGCCGACACGGCGCGCATCGCGCGATTGGTCAGCTTGATGCCCCACGGCCCGCAGGCTTACAACCTGGAGCAGCCCGCCGACCTGGTGGATCTCAGTATCAACCTCGCGCGACTCACCCTGGAAGAGGGGGCTCTCTTCATAGAATCCAGCTTTCGCTTCTTCAATGCGGACCAGAGCCTGCCGCTGCAGCGCACGGTGCTGGACCTTGCCGCTTTATTTGAATTGCAGGTAAGTCCCGACGTTGGCTACCCGGGTTGGGAGCCGGATTTTGACAGCGAGTTGCTCGCCCAGGGGGTGGCGCTGCACGAGCGGTTGTTTGGTTTTGCACCCGCGGTCAAGGCAATTCACGCCGGACTGGAATGCGGTATCCTCAAGGGTAAGAAAGACGACCTGGATATTCTCTCGTTTGGCCCCACGATTCGCGGTGCCCACTCGCCCACCGAGCGACTCGAAATCGCGACAGTTACCCCGTTCTGGCAGCTGCTTACCGCGTTGCTGGCCGAGATGTAAGTAAAGGAACAACGATCATGCTGGATACACTGGAACAACTACCCCCGGACTCCATCCTGGGCCTGGCCGCAGAGTGCCGGGCAGACCCCAACCCCGACAAGGTCGACCTGACCGTCGGGGTTTACATGGATGAATCCGGTGTGACGCCGGTATTTGAGGCGGTTCAACAAGCCCAGCAGGCCCTGGTGGCAGAGGAGACCACCAAGGTCTATATGCCACCAGCGGGAGATCCGCTATTTAACGAGGGTATGCGCAAGCTGGTTTTTGGGCAGGATAGCGCAGCGCTGGCCGAAGGCCGGATCAGCAGCATCCAGGCGCCTGGCGGTTGTGGCGCTCTGCGCATCGGCGCAGAGATTGTGCAGGCGGCGTCACCCGGTACTCGCGTGTGGGTCAGCGACCCCACCTGGCCGGTACACATTCCCTTGCTGGGCAGTGTCGGCCTGCAGTTCGAGACCTATCGCTATTACGAACCCGACAGTCATGGTGTCGATTTCGACGGTATGGTCGCGGACCTGAAGAAAGCAGGCGCGGGAGACATTGTTCTGCTGCACGGTTGCTGCCACAACCCCTGCGGTGCCGACCTGGCGCAAGAGCAGTGGGCGGTAATCGCGGAGATGGCAGAGCACCAGGGCTTTACGCCGTTTATAGATATCGCCTACCAGGGGCTGGGCGATGGCCTGGACCCGGATGCCGCCGGCCTGCGTATGCTGGCAGAACGGGTACCCGAGATGATTGTCGCGGCGTCCTGTTCCAAGAATATGGGCCTGTACAGAGAGCGTACGGGCATATCCCTGTTTGTCTGTCGCGATAGCGCCAATGCCGATGCGGTCTTCAGTCAGGCAGCGGTAGCGGCCCGACGGGTCTACTCGATGCCACCCGCACACGGCGCCATCCTGGCCGGACGTATTCTGTCCGACCCCGCCCTGGATGCTGTCTGGCGCGATGAGCTCGCCCGGATGTGCGAGCGCATCAATGGCTTGCGTGCGGCACTGGTGACTCGTCTCGCGGGTGTCTGTGATCGTGACTTCGGTTTTATCCAGCGGGAAAAGGGGATGTTTTCATTCCTGGGATTAAGCGCTGAACAGGCCCAGCGACTGCGGGCGGAACACAGTGTGTATATGCTGGATTCTTCACGTATCAATGTGGCGGGCATCAATGCCGGCAATGTTGACTACCTGGCGCGGGCGGTGGCAGCTGTTCTTTAGCCGACAGGTCAGTCTTCCAGCTCGGCCCAGCGCTCGATGCTGGTCTCCAGGTCCTGCTGCACCCTTGCCAGCTCGGCCAGCGTAGCGTCAATGGTGTCCTTGTCGGCCTGGTAGAAGTCGGGCTCCGCGATCAGCGCTTCCAGTCGCGCCTGTTCTGCTTCTAGCGCTTCGATCCTGGCCGGCAAACTGTCCAGCTCGCGCTGGTCCTTGTAGGAAAGTTTGCGCCTGGCCGGGGGCTCCGGTTTGGGGTCTTCAGCACCAGGCACGTCTTCGGACGACGTTGACCCGGTACCCGCCAGGCTCTGCACCTCGACCAGCTTGCCGCCGCGTGCTTCCCAGTCGCTATAGCCGCCGGCATGTTCGGTGATGACACCGTGACCCTCCGCCACCAGCACGCTGGTCACCACGTGGTCCATGAAATCCCGGTCGTGGCTGACCAGTATGACCGTGCCCTCAAAAGTCAGCAGAATCTCCTCGAGCAGTTCAAGCGTTTCGATATCGAGGTCATTGGTGGGTTCATCGAGTACCAGCAGGTTGGCGGGCTTACTGAACAGCCGGGCCAGTATCGCGCGATTCTGTTCTCCGCCTGACAGCGCTTTGACCGGGGTTCGCACCCGCTCCGGACTGAACAGGAAGTCGCCCAGGTAAGAGATCGCGTGCTTGCGCTTGCCGTTCAGCTCTATGAAGTCCTGGCCGCCACAAATGTTGTCGATCAGGTTTTTCTCTGGATCGAGTTTGTCACGCAGCTGATCCGAGTAGGCGATTTCCAGCTTCGTACCCAGTTTTACGCTGCCCTGGTCGGGTTCAATTTGCCCCAGCAGCAGTTTCACCAGGGTCGACTTCCCGGCGCCATTGGCCCCCACGATGCCAATGCGATCACCGCGCTGGATAATGGTAGAGAAATCCCTGATCACCACCTTGTCACCAAAAGACTTGGTGACCTGTGAAAGCTCTGCCACGATCTTGCCGGAGGCTCTGGCGTCCTCTACTGCAAAGCTGGCGCTGCCGGTCTTGTCACGTCTTTCGCTGCGTTCCTGGCGCATGGCTTCCAGGGCCCGTACCCGACCTTCATTGCGGGTCCGCCTGGCCTTGATGCCCTGCCTGATCCACACCTCTTCCTCGGCGAGCCGCTTGTCAAAAAGCTCGTTGGCGCGCTCTTCGGCGGCCAGTTGCTGCTCCCGGTGTTTCAGGAAACTCTGGTAATCCGCGTCCAGTCGCGTGAGGTGTCCGCGATCCAGCTCGGCGATACTGCTGGCCACATTTTGCAGGAAGCGCCGGTCGTGGGTAATCAGGATCAGCGCACCGTGGTACTGGGCGAGCTGTGCCTCCAGCCATTCAATGGCGGGGATGTCGAGGTGGTTAGTCGGCTCGTCCAGTAGCAGGATATCAGGCTCGCAGACCAGGGCCCTGGCCAGGGCGACGCGCTTGCGCCAGCCGCCGGACAACTCAGCGAGCTTTGCGTCAGCCGGTAACTGTAACTGGCTGAGCGTGGTTTCCACCCGCATCTGCAGGTTCCAACCGTCCACCGCTTCCAGTTTGTGCTGTACCCGGGCCAGCGCGTCGATATCGACGTCATTACCCGCCAGCAGCAGTTCGTGGTATTGGTTGAGCAGCTCTCCTGCTTCCTCCAGCCCGCCGGCCACTAGCTCATAGACTGTTGCCTCATCTGCGTTCGGTAGGGTCTGTTCCAGGCGAGCAAGGCGCACCCCCGGGCGCAGCCAGCGCTCGCCACTATCCGGGTTGATCTCGCCGGCCAGTATCTTTAGCAGGGTAGTTTTACCGGCGCCGTTGCGCCCCAGCAGGCCAAGTTTGTCGCCGCGCCGGATGGTGAGTTCTACCCCATCCAGCAGTACCTGGGTGCCAAAGTGAAGGTCTACCTTGTCGAGTTTAAGCAGGGGCATGGGGCGGGTGTTTGGCCTGGGGTTTTGGAGAGGCGGCATTCTACGCCAGCCTTTGCCCCCTGCACAGGTGCTTATCGTTACCGGGGTCATTTTGTCATTACCGGCAGAGTTACTTTCCGCTGTCTGATCTGCCTTGCCAAGCCGCGTTTGCGAGGGCATTCTCCCCCACCACCAAGGTGCAAAGGGAAAAGCTATGAGTTCGCCGCTGTGGAGTCCGGACACGACACGTATCGAGAACGCC
>CAZPVJ010000032.1:0-2710 GCA_964590005.1 uncultured Alteromonadaceae bacterium
GGATTGCACCTGCTTGTGGCGCGGCTCTTTCGTAGACGTCCAGGCGGACACCGACCTCGTGGTCAGCGCCACGGTGATCGCGAGCAAGGGTAACTCCATCGACCTGTCGGTAGACCAGCACTTGCGCGGACGCGACGAACGCACCGACGTGCGGGTCTGGCTTAAGACGGGAGACTACTGCCGCCCGGAGGCGGAGACGTTTCCCATCGGCAGCCAGTGGGTGATGGCCCTGCGTCGGATCCGCGACACCGTCCCGGGAGGGTTCAATCCCGGAACGCCCAATTTCAGTTACGGGCGAGTGGACGATTACAGCTTGTCCAGTTGCGGCGGCTATTGGTTGGCGCAAAGTGGCGAGGTGGTCACTGGCAACCTGATTGATGCGCCGCGCTGGGCGCGAGAACCTGAAATGACTCCGGTACTGCTTGATCTGGTCGCTGGCTACATCGCCGGCAATGTCAGCCGCGATGCGATTCTGGAAGCCAGCAAGGAAGACCCTGCACTACGCAACCTGATGCTAGACACCAAGGCGTTCCTGCGCGGCGATGAGGACTAGCGACGCCAGGTGCGCTGCGGGTTAGCGCCCTCCACCAGATCCATCAACTCATCCAGCATCATCAGTGACAAACCCCAGATACGTCGTCCCTCATACCAGTAACAGGGCATCGACAGCTTGATACTGCCCCGCTCCCAGATCATGGTCTCGCGATTGTCGGTATCCAGCAGGAACTCCAATGGCACCCAAACGGTTTCGGCAACCTCATGATTGGGCTGGAACTCGAATTCACGATCCAGCCTGAAGACAAAAACGCTGACCGTCATCCCAAAGGGAAATCGTCGCGGGGCAGCACGGATATCGGACAACCTGCCAATACAGGGGTCTTCTTCGCCGAGGGTCAAACCAACCTCTTCCTCGGTTTCGCGCACAGCCACCGCAAAGCCGTGATCATCCCCGGGATCCATGCGCCCCCCGGGGAACGCCATGTGGCCCGACCAGGGATCTCCCTTTCGCTCCGCCCGTTTTATCATCAGGATATTCAGCTCACCTTGGCGCACCTGGAGAATCAGTGCGACCGAGGAACGTTTGTTGAACCTGCGCAGCCACTTGCGACGGGGCCGGTGGTCGGACAAACGGGTTTCGATAAGTTGCAACAGCGGGACTGACAAGGGGTGGAATCCGGTAACGGCTTGAGCAGGGATTAAGCCAGCTGGCCGAGGGCTTCGCAACTCACTCTTTGAAATTGGCCGCTCGCTAACGGTACACTCCGCGCCTCTTACTGCCCCGGGGGGAAACGTTGACCACATCACTGCTCAGCTTGCATGCCGTTAACCTGGTATACCGCGCATTGCCCGCCCTGCAGGATGTGAACTGGACACTTGAGCAAGGCCAGCACTGGGCCTGCCTGGGGCCGAACGGTGCCGGCAAGACCAGCCTGGCGCGGGTTATCAGCGGTCAGGCATCACATGCTTCGGGCGATATCCTGCGCTCGGATACGCTGGACCAGCGAGGAGTGGCCTATGTGTGCTTCGAGCAGGCCAAAGCCCTGTGCGATCGCGACAAGAAGCTGGATGACTCGGAGTTTCGCGCCGATGCCAGCGATACCGGTACCACCGTGGAACGGGCCATTCTGGGTGAACGAGATCGGGATCCACAGTTTGATGACTGGGTTGAACGCCTGGCCATCCGCCATATCCTGGATCGCGGCCTGCGTTACATCTCGACAGGAGAAATGCGCAAGACCTTGCTGATAAAAGCAATTCTGGCGGCACCAGGCCTGTTGATTCTGGACAGCCCGCTGGACGGACTAGACCGGCAGAGCCAATTCGAAATGCAAACTGTCATCGACGAGTTACTCGCCGGCCCCACCCCTGTCCTGCTGCTGTGTCGGCAACTTGCCGATGTGCCCGCAAGCTGCAGTCATGTGCTGGTACTCGACCAGGGGACGGTCACGGCCAGTGGCGCACGCGACGCCGTGCTGGCAGATTCACGGGTTGCCGCCCTGATGGAACCACCGCTTCCGGCGCTGGGTCATTTGCCCCAGGCGGCACCGCGCCGCTACACCCTGCCGGATACCGGGCCACTGCTGGACCTGCGCGATGTGCAGGTGCGTTACGGTGAACTGCAGGTTCTGCAACAGGTCAACTGGCGCTTCGACCGCGGCCAGCACTGTTGTGTCTCGGGGCCCAATGGCTGCGGCAAGACCACCCTGCTGAGCCTGGTGACCGGCGACAACCACAAGGCCTACGGGCAGGACATTACCCTGTTCGGTATCCGCCGGGGCAGCGGCGAGAGTATCTGGGATATCAAACAAAAATATGGCCAACTCGATACGCAGCTCCAGCTGAACTTTGCCCGCGGCATGAAAGCCATTGAAGTGGTTGTCTCGGGGTTTTTCGACACCATCGGCCTGTTCGACGACTGGGGTGACGCGCAACGCGACCTCGCCGAAGCCTGGCTCGCTGCCCTGGGGCTCGCCCAGTACAGTCGGGAAAGTTTTGACGCCCTGTCGTTTGGACTTCAGCGGATGGTGTTACTGGCCAGGGCCATGGTGAAGGCGCCGATTATCCTGCTACTGGACGAACCCACACTGGGGCTGGATGGTTTTCATCGCCGGCTCATACTGCAGGCAATCGACCATATCGCCCAACACAGCGACACGCAGGTTATTTTCGTCAGCCACTCGGCCGGTGATATGCCGGCCTGCATCAACCA
>CAZPVJ010000033.1:0-35712 GCA_964590005.1 uncultured Alteromonadaceae bacterium
CATGGTGAACACCAGCTATAATCCGCCGCCTGAAATTCGCCAAGCAATGTCGGAGATAGAGTTTCACAAGCGAGGCAGGGTGTACGCAAACGAAACAACCGACATTTCCGTCGAGTTTCCAAGCGCTCCACTATCAGTCGGTGAGCAGCTGATCAAGGAGACCACCACTATAGATACTGCTCACGGCGAGATACCCATCCTATTTGCCAAGGATGTGATCAAAGACAGGCTCGCTGCTTCTTTCCACTGGGGCGACAAACCCTCCCTAGTCCAGTCCCTCGCTGTAATGGCCAACCACCACATTCCTGCTGGGGAGTTGAAGTTATTCTGCACGCGTGAAGGGGAGGCAGAGCAATTCGAGCTAATCAAAAAGCTACAAAAGAAAGTTCAGAAACAAGAACTGTCGACCATGGAGCAAATTGAAGCGCTCGTCATTGCGGAAACAATAGATAGCTTGTAAACCAGAGCTCGATCTATCGCATAAACGAAAAAGACCGAGCCCCATACGAGACTCGGTTTTTTATTTGGTGGAGCTATGCGGGCGGTCCGGCGCCCCGGTCGAACGGGGCCGCCGTCGGGCGCTGGCCTGGTCAGCGGTTCGCTTGCAGTCCTAAACGAAAAGACCCGGTCCTCTTGCGAGAACCGGGTCTTAATGTGGTGGAGCTAAGCGGGATCGAACCGCTGACCTCAACACTGCCAGTGTTGCGCTCTCCCAGCTGAGCTATAGCCCCAAAAAGTCGGTGTAACTCGTTGATCTAAATAAGATTTTTAATACTTCAAGAGCAACGAGAAGAGGCGCATTTTAGAGATAGCGGCCCGCTCTGTCAAGGCATCGCCGGTATGCTAAGCTCTCCCGCTACGCCGCTACAAACGATAAAGGAAACACCGCCATGCTCGGAAAAATCGTCCTGTGGATCTCCGCCATCATGTTCGCCTCCTACGGCCTGGCGTGCTTTTTCTCACCGTCTATTGCAGCCAATAACGCCGGTCTGCACATGACCAATGGCGATGCGTTCGCTGAAATTGGCGCCATGTACGGCGGATTGCAAACCGGTGTTGGGGCATTCTGCTTACTGGCCGCGCTGCGCAGCGAGTATTATCGGGCCGGACTGATGCTACTGACCCTGGGTATTGGTGCCCTTGCGCTTGGCAGGCTGTACTCGCTGCTGGTTGGCGGCAGCCCGGTGGGCTTCTACACCTATGGCGCTCTGGGCTATGAGATCGCAACCGCGGTGCTGGCGGGCATCGCCCTCAAGATGTCGGCACCTGCCACGGAACAGTAATTGCTATGTATGCCGCCTTGGGGGCGGCAGGATCTGGTGACACTGCTAAGCTTTATAGACGAGCACGGGGCCTGACTGCCACGGAGGCATAAACAGATGACACCTTTTGATACCGCTACAGCGTTCTTTCATGCCTGTGAAGGCCTGCAGGGCTGGCAGGGTTGCCAGCAATACGTCGCAGATAATGCGGAATTTGTCGCCCAGAGCGAACCGCTAACGGAGATTACTACCGTCGAGGGCTACTGCGACTGGATGGCCGGTACCGGCAATGGTCCGCTTAAAGGCTGCAGCTATGACTTACACGCTGCCGCCTGGGATGACAGTACCAACACCGCCCTATTCTTCGCCACGTTCAATGCTGAACATGTTGGCGAGGGAGGACCTGTACCCGCAACCGGCAAGCAGACCCATAGCCACTACGTCTACTCAGTTTCGGTAGGCGAAGATGGCAAGGTCAGTGCAATGACCAAGATCTGGAACGCGCCCTGGGCACTCCGGGAACTGGGCTGGGCCTAGGCTCGCTACTCCCGCCTGAGTATCTTGCCCACATTGGATTTGGGCAATACGCCCATGAAAAGCCTCACCGCCTCGGCCATTTTTTCATCTGCCACACCCACCGCGACGCATTCAAAAACATCGGGGCGCGCATAGGCAACCGCCTCTACTTCGTTGGGATACACGTTAAAGCCCGACACCAGGATCATGTCCTTCAGCCGATCGCATATTCTGATGAAGCCACTCTCTTGCCTGGACGCGATATCACCAGTCCGAAACCAGCCTTCATCATCTAGCGCCTCTGCTCCAGCAGGTACCCGCAAGCCTTAGCACCAGATATATCAGTCCAGCTGTCACCTTGGTGACAGCTGGCCGGCAGCCTACTTAGGTATATTCAGCGCCATATATTAACTACGGCATCAAATAAGAGGCCCATAATGCTGAAACTGAACTCAAGAAAATCTGTCCTCGCGATAGCCACTGCGGCCGCAATCGGCAGCGGCCCCGCGCTCGCACAGCTGGAAGAGGTCATCGTTGTAGCGCAAAAACGAGCGGAGAACCTGCAGGACACGACCATCGCCATCACCGCCGTGAGTGCAGACCTGATGGACAGCCTGAATATCAGCAACAGCTCTGATTATGAAGCGGTTGTGCCCTCGCTTTCGGTTCGTAACAGCCCCGCGCGACTGTTTATCCGCGGTGTGGGCCGTATCACAGGCAGCCTGGGAACAGATCCAGGTGTGGCAATCTACATCGACCAGGCCTATACGCCCTCCTTCACCGTTCTGAATCGAGCCAATTCGCTGACCACTGAGCGCATCGAAGTGCTGCGCGGGCCCCAAGGCACACTGTTTGGGCGTAACGCTACCGGTGGCGCACTGAACGTGACCTCATTAAAGCCAACGGAAGAGTTCGAACATCACGTGCGAGGCAAGGTCGGCAACTACGGCCAGCAGGATTGGGGGGCGTCTTCCTCGGGCCCCGTCACCGATGACCTCGGCTACCGTGTGTATGCGTATGGCAACAAGCGGGATGGCTACATCGATAACAAGGGCGGTGATGATATCTGGGACCAGGACAGCACCGGCTACGGTGCGCAGTTCAGCTGGGATATCAGTGACCGCGTCAACATCTGGGTCAGCTATGCCAGCGACAAGGAAGACTACCTGAACGCCGGCATCGACTTCGGTGGCTACCTGATCACGCCCTATGACACCGAAACGTTTTCCTCAACCAGCCTGTTCATTGATGAAGCCTTCCAATGGGATCGGGAAAACCCGGCCGTTAAAGACCCCTACAAGGTGGACCTGAATGATCCGCTGGATATTGAAACCGACAAGGATCACAAGTTTGTAACACACCTTACCTGGGACCTGGACAGCGTCACCGTTAAGTACCTCGGCACATACTCGGAGAATGCAACCGATCTGCTCCAGGGTGACCTGGGCTATACATCGCGACCAGACAACAGAATCGTTGAATCGACTCAAACCAACAGCGAGCGTTACAGCCATGAAATTCAGGTGCTTTCCGCAACCGACAGCGCCTTCCAGTGGGTGGGTGGGTTTTACTACCTCAACGAAGACCTGGGTCAAACATACCTGATTGAGAGCCTGGAGGCCGAGTACCTGGAGAACACAATACCCCTGCGTGGCAGTGTTCCCTCCTTCGACCCGAGAGAGATTCGTCCCAACGATGGCCGCCAGCACTACTTCCAGAACGGCGAGCTAGAAGCAGAATCGATGGCGTTCTACTTTGACGGCAACTACACGTTCAACGAGCAGTGGAAATTGACCGCCGGTATTCGCTACTCCGAAGACGATAAAGAGGGCTTCGAAGAGCAAAATGTAGTTATCGATAGCAATATCTTCGGCATAAGCTATCCCGCCTTCGGTTTCCCGGAAACCTGCTGTGGCTGGATCATCGCAGACAAGGAAACCAACAATCGCACCACCGAAGACGACTGGAGCAACGTGTCAGGTCGCGTGGTACTGGACTATGTGCCTACCGACGACCACATGATCTACGCCAGCATCGCCACCGGCTACAAGTCAGGTGGTTTCCGCCTTGGGACCCTGCAGCAAAACCCCAGTTTCGACGAAGAAGATCTGTTGTCGTATGAACTGGGCTACAAGGGCACCATCAATGACACGCTGCAGATCAATGCCGCTGCCTACTTCTATGACTATGAAGATATGCAGGTTCTGGTTGATATCGTTGATGAGACGACCGGCCTGCCGGTGGCAGAAGTCGTGAACGCACCCGAAGCGGAAGTGAAGGGGCTGGAAGTTGAAGCGATATGGCTTGCCACCGAGAGCCTGATGCTGATGGCAAACTACAGTTATATCGACGGCGAATACACCGATTTTTGCTGTGCTGTGGATACACTGGAGGATCCGAACGGTGCCGAGCAGGACCTCTCCGGTAACCCACTTATTCAGGCACCGGAGAATAAGGTCTATCTCAATGCGAATTACTCATGGCAGACCGGTTCTTTCGGCGAGTTCGTATTCTCGGGAAGCTACACCTGGGTCGACGAACGCCAGTACGATGTTTTCGACTCCGACCTGACCCGCGCCGACGATTACTACCGCGTTGACGCCCTGGTTACCTGGTACAGTGAGTCTGACAATCTGCGAGTGATCCTCAGCGGCAAGAATCTGACCGACGAAGAAAACTGGACGACCCTGGACCGCACCACGTCCACGGGCGGATTGACAGGCGCAATTGGTGAGCCTCGCACCTACGGACTGGAAGTGCAGTTTGACTTCTAACTGATATTGCGGATACTCGCAACATGCATCAGTTAACAGGCCTAGACGCCTCATTTCTCTACATGGAAACGCCAAACGCCCCGATGCACATTTCGGGGCTGGCGATCTACGATCAATCTACCGCGCCTGACGGCAAGGTCAGGTTCAAGGATGTGATTGCGCACTTTAATGAGCGCATTCGCCCTATTCCGACCATGACCCGGCGATTGGTCGAGGTACCCTTTTCGCTGGACCACCCGTACTGGGTATCCGACGGTAACTTTGATACGGAGTTTCATGTTCGGCATATCGCCCTGCCGAAACCAGGCGATTGGCGGCAGCTCTGCATTCTCATTTCTCGCCTGCACGCGCGGCCACTGGATCGGTCACGCCCTCTGTGGGAGGTCTATATCATCGAGGGCCTGGACAAGGTCGAGGGGATACCCAAGGGTAGTTTCGCTATCTTTTCCAAGACGCATCACGCCGCCATTGATGGCAGCTCGGGCGTCGAGATTACAGCGGCCACCCACGACCTGACCCCCGACTACAGTGCACCCAGGCCACCGGCGGTAATCAAGGTCGACAACCAGCCGTCGCGACCCGAGTTGCTGATGCGCGCGCAGCTGAACAATATTCGCAAGCCTTTTCACTTTATCAGTGTGGCACGCAACACCGTGCCCGGTATGGCCAAGGCCTGGAGCCAGTTGCGCAAAGGCGAATTGCACTCTGTTAAGGATATCCCTCGCACCCGCTTTAACGGCAAAGTCTCGCCACACCGTGTATTCGATGCCACCTTGTTTGACCTTGCCGAGGTCAAGGCCATAAAGAATTCGGTTCCGGGTGCCACGGTAAATGACGCGGCTATCACAATTGTTGGCGGCGCCCTACGCAAGTACCTGGAGCATCACGGGGAACTGCCTGAGCAATCACTGGCCGCAATGGCACCGGTCAACGTGCGCAGTGAAGACGAGAAGGGAACCGGCGGCAACATTGTCTCGGCAATGACCGTTCAGGTGTGCAGCAATATCGCAGACCCAATGGAGCGGCTGCTGGCAGTCCATGAGGGTACTCGGGAAGCCAAGGAATACAACAACGCCATTGGCGCCAAGGCCATGACCGATTACTCGCAGTTTATTCCGTCGATGCTGACGGCCCAGGCTGCCCGCCTGGCCAGTCAGTGGGGCCTGATCAGCCGGATGAAACCCAACTTCAATTGTGTCATTACCAATGTGCCGGGGCCACAGATACCGCTGTTCACCATGGGCGCCCAGATGGTCGCCAATTACGGCACGGGACCCGTGCAGGACGGCCTGGGCCTGTTCCACGTGATCAGCAGCTACTGTGGTGAAATGTCGATATCGGCAACTGCCTGCCGCGACATGATGCCGGACCCGGGCTTTTACAAGCAGTGCATCATCGACAGCTTTGAGGAACTCAAAGCAGCGTCGGTAGACCTGGCCGCGTGAAGCCTCCTCACTGGTTGTTGGCACTCAGCGACGGCCCACGGGCATTTATCGACGCAGGTTTCCTCCAAATGGCCGCCCCCCTCTTACGGCGGCTACCCACCGGTAATGGCGAAGCGGTCATGGTCATCCCCGGCTTTATGGGTGACGACCGCGGCAATATGCCGTTGATACGCTTTCTTCGCAAGATGGGCTATAACGCCTCCGGCTGGGGCCAGGGTCGCAATCTGGGACCCAGCCGATTCTCCGATGAAGACCTGCGCAGGCAACTCGCATCCCTCGCTGTCACCAGCGGTGGGCCTGTGACGCTCGTCGGGCATTCTCTGGGCGGTATATACGCCCGCGAAATAGCGCGGATGGAACCGGACAATATCCGCCAGGTTATCACCCTGGGCAGCCCGTTTGGTCCGGGCCGGGATACCGGCTCCCACGCATCGAGGATGTACAAGCGACTGAATCCCAGTGCGGACCCCAGGGACAATGATCAGGTGCTGGCTACCCCGCCACCGGTGCGCACCACTGCCATCTACACCAAGGGCGATGGCGTGGTGAATTGGCGCACCTCGGTGCAAGAAGGTAATTTCGGGCATGTGCACAATATCGAGGTACTGGGCAGCCACATCGGGCTCAACCTGAACGCTGCGGTATGGTACTGGGTGGCAAAAAAACTCGCTGAGACCTGAGCCCAAGCCAGGCCGTCGTCAACTGCCCTGTCTAAATTTGCTCAACGTGCGCGTGCTGGTGATTGATATAGGTGCCACCATCCACCGGTATAATGGCGCCGTGGGTGTATGCACCCGCTCTTGAACTCAGGTAGATTGCGATTCCCGCCATCTCCTCGTCCTTGCCAACCCGTCCCAGCAGGCTGTTCTGTTCGATCTCTTCCTTGGCGTTCTCGAATACATGATCGGTCATGCGGCTGGGAAAAAAGCCCGGAGCGATTGCATTAACCGTAATGTTCTTTGGACCCAACTGCACTGCGAGATGTCGAGTCAGGTGATGAACGGCGGCTTTACTGGCTGTATAGGCGTAGTTGCCAAATCCATGCACCGTCGGGATATGCAAACCCTCCATGGATCCCAGGTTGATTACCCGCGCCGGCTCTTCACCCTTCGCCGAACTCTCGAGCAATGGCGTCAAATCCCGAGTCAGGCAAAATACCGCGCTCACATTCAGGGCCATGACCTTGTCAAAGGCAGACTGCGGATAGGTCGCATAAGGCTCTCCCCAGGCAGTACCCGCATTGTTGACGAGTATATCGAGACGCCCCGCACTATCGGTTAAAGCCGCTACCAGCTCAGCCCTGGAGGACTCGTCTGCCACGTCCGCTGGCAGAGCAATACATTGGCCATACCTGGCCAATTCATTCGCGGCCTGCTCACAGGCCTCGGCCTTGCGGGCACTGATGTAAACCGTGGCGCCTGCCTGTAACAAGCCCTGGCTAATCATGGCGCCAATGCCACGCGAACCACCGGTTACCAGCGCTACCTTGCCCTCCAACGAGAACAGGCTTTGAATATCGAGACTGCTAGTCAATTGGTTTCCCTCTGCTTATCGTCAATCAGTTCAGCTGTACGAGTGCAGGTACTCTCTCACACTATTGGCATCGTTAGTACTTATCCTGCCGGCACTTTCATGATCAGCAAGTAAAGACGCAACAGCCGCCTCTCCAAAACGTGCAACCAGGGCGAAAGGCCCCGTCGACAGGTGGGTCCCCACCTTCCAGGCCATATCGACATTATCAGGCTCGGTAACCCCTTTGGAGGCTATCAGCACAGCACTGCTAATCAGCGCTACCAACAAGGTATCTCTGGCCAATCGCTCGACTTCTTGCGCACTGATGAAATCAGTCGCCTGGTAAGCCGGCTCCGGGTACCCATAGAAGCCTTCGCCTGTCTTCATCCCCAGCTTGCCACTGGCAATCATCGGCTCCAGCAGGGCGAGTACGCCCGGTTGCAGGCGTCCGCGATATTCGTCGCCCTTGCGCGTTGACCAGCTATCCTGAATGACGTTCAGGCCAAACAGATCCATCATCCCGAAGGGCCCCATGGGCGCCGACATCAACACCATCCAGGCTCGATCGACCTGCTCTACCTGCAGTCCATCCTCGATCACCAGACTCAAACCCGCGGCCAGTACCGGGCCGATCATGGCGTTCAGTACATAGCCTGGATGCTCCTTGTGCTGCACCAGGGGCACACAATCAAGGCTTTCGACATAGCGGGTAAGGAGATCAACCACCACTGGGCTGGTTCGCGGCCCGACAACGATATCAAATAGCGGAGAGCCAAGGTGTGAATGCAGCGCGGCAAACTTATCGCCGCGCTCAACCGAGTCTTCTATTTCAGATACCAATAGTGCGGAGGTATTACTGGTAATGATCGTTTGAGCAGGGCAAACCGCGTCCAGCAGTGCGAACAACTCTCGCTTGGCATCCACCTGCTCAAAGATCGATTCGCTTATCAGGTCGGCACTGGCCACAGCTTTTGCAAGGTCACCCTCGAGAGCCACCCGGCGCGCGGCTTCCTCCACATCATCCTCGCTGCAATAGCCGCCGGCCACCAGCAGGGGGCCCCATTCCGCATGTCGATCCAACACCTGTTGCAGCATCTCTTCGCTTCTGTCGTAGAGAACAACCTGGTATCCGCTTACCGCGGCCACCAGGGAGTTGTAGCAACCCATAGTGCCGGCACCGACAAAGCAAACCGTATTTATTTCGGGGACAGTCATCCAAATAGTCCTTACTTGATAAGGCGCGGCAGGCGCTCGGGAAGAATAAGATTGGTACTGCCCTTGGCCACAATGGCGGGTAGATACTCCAGCACAGGTAAGGCATTCAGGGCAGTGATGATATGGTGTTGAGTTGGATTCTGTTCCCAAGTTGTCGCGTGCCAGTCCAGGCTGCCCTCACCCACCCAGGCTTCGGTGATCTCCGTTTTCGAAGGATAGGTAACGAACTCGTTAATGCTCTGGCCAAAACCCAACAGGCCGGGCATGAACCGCCAGCCCATGGGGTTATCCTTGCCGGCCCTTGCCTGATCGTTATCAGACAATTCCTGGGCCGTTGGCTCACGCAATGCCCTTATGTTCAGGTCGAGAAACCTGTGGTCGAAGTGGCTTGCGGCAGTATGCCACTCGCCATCGAATATCGAATGCTCCGGTATGTCGGCGTAAAGCTTGGGAATGCCTTGTAACTCCCGCCCGGTGAGAATCGGGTCGGTGAGGTTTTCCCATATAACGAGGGTATAATCGCCCTCCATGGTCTCCTCTTCACCGCGAAAGACCGCTGACGCATTTATGGCTATGAGGTTGTAGCCGTGACCCGCCAGCCAATCAACCTGGCGATTGCAGGCATAGGTGACACTTATCACCGGATCCTCTGCGACCTCAAAGGGAGCGGGCAGGTAAGCGGCCAGTTTGTCCCTGTCTGTTCTGTAAGCCACCACCATGGAGGTGATATCCCGGTACCACATGGTCGCCTTCTCAGGGCGCTGCGCCGAGCCAAAATGGGCCGGCATCATATGACTGCTGTACGGATCGAGTTCAAACACGGAAGACTCCTGAAGACAAAGAGGGTTAGCTATGCACTGTTGTTGGCCGCGACGCGCGCCATGATTTCCTGGTGACGCTGTTGATTCAGGGGATACCGATTGGAGATCAGGCAGGTACCCAGGAAAAGTACGAACAGAACCGGCCCGGAGAGTATCGCCAGGCTAATGACGGCAGCTTCAGGCACAGCGTCCGGTGTAGCGGACTGCGGGAAACGAATGATGTCCAGGCCAATACCAGCGAAAAAACTGCCCAGCCCGTAACTCGCCTTGGTCGCAAATGATCGAGCGGCAAAGAACAAGCCCTCTTCGCGCAAGCCGGTATTCGCCTCGTGCTCATCTATCGTGTCAGAGAGCATTGAGTCCAACAGGATGACATAGGCGATGAAGAAAATTTGTGAGACGCCATTGACCGCGAATACCAGGGCAAACTTGAGCTCAAACGGCATAACATCCAGCCAACCACCGAAATAGAGAATTTGTGGACTGAACGCAAAAATGCAGGCAATAACTACACAGGCCGCGAGCGCCGTCTTCTTATCGAGCCGTCGCGACAGCCATTGGGCCACGGTAGAGGCGAACAGGACCCCAACGACCATGGACGCGGAGAGGCCGGCCAGGTGCTCTGGACCAAAGTCATAGACAAAGGTCGCAACATAGATCAACAAGGTATTGATTACGCCGGCAAGGGTGGTAAAGCTCAGCACCGCAAAGAAAAGCACTCTGAATGATTGCTGCCGGAGGGTTTTGAACACGTCAATGAACGCAAACAGGGGGTTGCCCTGTCCCTGATTAAGCGCAGGCTTGCTCAGTCCAGTAATAGACTTGCGAGTCCCAAATACAGCGGCCAACATGGCGACGGTACCCAGGGCGCCGCAGAAAATACCGAACCCGGGATAACTGGCTGCGTTAAGCATGCCATTGGGAAAGGTTGCGGACGCGGGGAAGAAAAAACCAAAACCGATGACGCTGGTGGTCAGAATACCCACGTAGGTGAAAAAGACCCTGTAGCCTATCAATGAGGTGCGCTCGTGGTAGTCGGTCACCAACTCTGCGCCCAGTGATAGATGGGGCACAAAGAACAGGGTCAGCATCAGCCGCACAGAGATTGCCCCGCCAAGCATCCACGCAAACAAACCCAGGTCACCCAGGTTCTGCGGTGGACTGAATAGTGCGGCCATGGCAAACCCAAAAGGGACAGCGCCCGCAAGCATGAAAGGGTGTCGCCGGCCCCAGCGGGAGTTCAGTCGATCAGAAGCCTGCCCCACCATGGGGTCGGTGATCGCATCCACCACCAGGGCCAGTAGTGCGGCCAATCCAGCTAGGCTCCCGGAAAGGCCCAGCACCTGGTTGTAATAAAAAAACAGGAATGTACTGAAAGCCGACTGTTTGATGCCGTCAGATAGCTGCCCGACGCCGTAGCTAAGGCGGGTAACAAGACTGAGAGTGGCTCCGGGCAAAGCGGGCTCCGCGTTCTACCAATAAGAACGTGAGAGCCTAACAACATCTCCCCAACGGGGCCTGTCACTCAGGTGACAAGGCCAGCATGCAAGGGCGACGTCGGAATGGGGGCTCGTCAGGTCATACCGGCGGGGAAGCGCCCGTGAAAGGCAATTTCAGCCAGCTTTTTTCGGTCTGAGGGAATCTCACGCTCGCGCAGTGACTCGGGCAGTTCGTCCACTTCACCCGGGTAACCCACGGCAATGATCGCTGGCAAATCATAGATATCAGGTAAGGCTACGGCGGCCCGGGCACTGGCGGGATCAAAGCCGCGCATGCCATGGGTAACAAGACCCATATCCTGCGCCTGAAGCGCCATGCTCATCCACGCGGCACCGGCATCAAAACTGTGGGTCGGCGCGGGCTTATTGTTATGTTCGAACTCCATTCGCGAGGCGATCGCTATTAACGCGCCGGCATTGGCCACCCATTTCTGATTAGCTTCTACCAGGCTATCGAACAGTGGCTGCCATTCAGGAGTACCCGCTATTGCCCAGGCAAAGCGCCAGGGTTGCGCATTGAAGCAGGACGGCGCCCAACGGGCTGCCTCCATCAGGCTATTCAACTGGTCTAAGGTCAAAGCCTGACCACTCATGGCGCGCGGGGACCAGCGGTTCAAAAATTGCGCACCGACCTCAGCCTCTACACTATCGCCACGAATCCCCAGCGCATCTATCTCGTTACTGCGCATCAATTACACCTCCTGATTGCTAACCCGGCACGAATACACAGGGTGCCTCGTTATTTATCCAGTCTGTTTACATAGCGTGTCTACACCAACATAGACTGCGCTGAACTGGGGCCTAGTCGACATAGTCCAGTTCTGCCCGCAGCGCGTTGAGGTCCTTGATAAGCAGGTGCTCCTCACGGGTTTCAAGCAGGTCGCGCGCCCGCCATTCGGAAAACACGGCATTCACCCTTTGACGGGACCCGAGGGCAAGGCGCGCAAAGTCGTTTTGGCTAACCTTTATATCGATCAGTATGCCCTCTTCAGTATTGACCCCGTGCTCCTCAATCAGGTGCAACAAGCGCCCGGCCACTCGCACCCGCAATGGGGAGAAAAGGATGCCAGACATGATTTCATACAGTCCTCGCATATTGCGGAAGGTATGTATAAACAAGGCGCGGTAAACGATCGGGTAGTCGTCGGCAATGGCGCGGACGGCGTTTCGCGGGAGTATCAGAACCTCAGAGGGCACCAGGACCCTGGCGTCGATAACGCGCGGGTCATCGTCGATCAGGCAGGGCTCGCCAAACCATTGGTCATTTTCGCGGTCTATGATCGCGAACTCCTGGCCGCCTGCGCCCGGCAAGGAGACCCGAACACGGCCATCGATAATACAATAAAGCTCTGTGGTTTTTTCGCCCTGGTTGTAAATGTGGCTATTGGCGGGCATCTGAACGACCTTCCCCGCCGCGGCGAGACGGTCGATCGCCTCCGCGGGCAACTCGCCAAACCAGTTCGACCTGGCTATGGCATCTCTTATGCGAGTGTCTGTCACAGCAAAAAAGTGATCCTGTCGATCAAGCCAACACCGTAATCAGCTTAACCATGGGTTGCAAGCACTCTGCGAAGCGCCGACAAGGCCTCAGACGGGTTGGGCATCAGCCATACGTCGACTCCAGATAGTCTAGAATCCGCGACGACTCAAACAAGCCCTCTTCGGTATTGGGGTCATACAGATAGGGGATAGCCACCCTACCCTGCTCATCCAGCAAATTTTTACGGTTCTGCAATTCACTGCGTGCTTCTATATTCAAAACATCGCGCACCGGGGGCAGCAACCAGTCGTTCAACTCACCGCGGCCGCAGCTGCGCAGTGTATACGGGATCTCGAGCTCACATAGCTTCTCCCTGACAGGTCGGGCATAGGGGCTGCCTTCAAAGCTGTACAGCTCGAGCAAGTACTCAGGCGCTCGCCCGGGCTTACCCTGTATACCGCGACTCAAGCGCGACGCGCTGGCCAGCATGGAACCGAAAGTCTGTAGTGCGCCTACCCGCCACTTGAACGGCAGCGGCCGCTGCCCATAGGTTTCAAAGAGGTATTTGACGATATCCATGGATTCGTACATCTCGGCGCCGGTATTAGGATCGACCAGGTAGGGAAACTGGGCCTTTCCGCCTCGCTCTAACACCTCGGAGCGATACAACTGGCCACCCTTGGGGCATGGATAAATTTCGGCATCCAGATTCAGCTCGGTCAGAGCCTCTCGCACCAAACGGCAGTACGGGCAATTCTCGATATCGTAAAGCTGCAGCAAGAGCCTGGGCTGCACTGCGGCCGGGTGGGTGCTGATTCCTGTGGTACCGCGAACGAAGGTCGCGAACATGGATGTTGCTATATTTGCTGCCACTGTAATTTCCTATTCGGTACCAGCCAATTGCTGGTATTGCTTTTCAAGACGTTTCATTCCCTTTTTCGAAACACCACCGAGCACTTCAATCGCATGCCGAAGACGCGCTCGACTCATATCCGGACCCAGCATCTCCATGGAATCCACCACCGAAAATGAGGCACTGGAACCAGCGATTGCTACAAATAACGGCGCGAGAAAATCTTTTACCTTAATCTCCAGCCCGTCAGCGAGTGATTTCAGTTCATCCCAGATTCGATCGCGTTGCCACTGCTGGAGAGCCTCCATGCGCCACAAGGCGAATTGTAAGCCGGCAACGATGTCCTCTCGTTCACCCTTGAGCCCGTCGAAGTCTGCTTCGGAGAGCGGCAATGTGCCTGAAACCAGGAAGCAGGCCAGGGGTGCAAAGTCACTGAGCGTTTCCATCCGCTTCTGCGCATGGGGCAACACCTTCATCAGGTTGCTCTCATTGTAGGCCCACTGGATCAGCCGCTGCGCCAGCTGCTCCTCGCTGAGATCCTCCCGTATCCACAGCCCGTTCAGCCAGTTGAGCTTTTCGACGTCGAAGATGGGTCCACCCAAAGATACGCGCTGAATGTCAAAATGGTCTTGCATGGTTTGCAAGGAGAATTTCTCGCTCTCATCCGGCATCGACCAGCCCATACGCCCCAGGTAATTGAGTAGCGCTTCAGGCAAGAACCCCATGCGCTGGTAATAGAGAATGCTGGTGGGGTTTTTGCGCTTACTGAGCTTGGACTTATCGGGATTGCGCAGCAGTGGCAGATGACAAAGTACCGGCATGTCCCACCCAAAGTACTCGTAAAGCAGCTTGTGCTTGGGCGCCGAGTTGATCCACTCCTCCCCACGCAGGACATGGGTAATGCCCATCAGGTGGTCATCCACCACATTGGCCAGGTGATAGGTAGGCATACCATCGGATTTCAGAAGGATCTGGGCATCTACCATGCTCCAATCAAGTTCGATGGTACCGCGCAATAAATCGTCTATCTCACAAGCGCCATCGGCTTCAGGAACAATCATCCGGATGACATAGGGGTCGCCGGCATCTCGGCGTCGACCAACCTCCTCCTCCGGCAACATCAGGTCAGAGGGCTTCAAAGCAGTGCTGTTCCCCGCGGCGCGGCGGGCCTCACGCAGTTCATTGAGCTCATCGGGAGTGCGGTAACAGACGAAGGCCTTACCTGCATCAACCAGCTGCTGGGCATATTCGCCGTACAGTTCCATGCGCTCGCTCTGGCGATAGGGACCGTGGTTGCCACCCACATCAGGACCTTCGTCCCAATCCAGTCCCAGCCAGCGCAGCGAGTCCATAATCGCCTGCTCCGATTCGGCGGTGCTGCGCTGCTGGTCAGTATCTTCGATACGCAGCAGGAACTGGCCACCGTGGGCGCGGGCAAAACAGAGGTTGAACAACGCGATATAGGCGGTTCCCACGTGGGGGTCGCCAGTCGGAGACGGCGCGACGCGTGTGCGAACAGTCATGGTTATCCTGTCAGGAAAAATTCGGAGCCGCGATTATACGAGCTGGGCCTGTTAAATCCTACCGCGCGAGGCACGGCTAGCTCACAACGGCAGCACCCGGATGTTCCTGAACCAGACTTTGTCCCAGTGATCCTGCAGGCCGATATGTCCCTCCAGCAGCGTCCCCCAGCGAGGACGGTCAGAAAATTTGCTGTCCTCGTACATCCGCTGCCAGGCTGGGCTGCCCTGCTCAAAATCCGCGGTCAGCCGCTCATTCAGCCAGAACTGCACCTGTGGGCCTTTGGCGACAATATGCACACGGTTCCAGTGCCCTACCGGCTGGGTGGTGTCATGATCGGGCACTATCATGTCATACAGTGCGCCTGCGCGATGTGATGGAAAAAATCGGTCCCAGTGGCTCTCATTATCAAGGATCTGCATCTCAATGCCGGTCTGGTATATCCGATCACCCGACTCGTCCGCCCGCAGGAAGATACCGCTGTTACCAGCCCGGGAAATGCGCCACTCCAGTTTCAGCTCAAAGTCGCCAAACCGCTCTCGCGTGATCAGGTCTCCGGCCGAATCAAGGCGCGTGAGACAGCCATTCTCAATACCCCACCCCGGATTTACCGCTTCTTCACCATAGCTGCGCCACTGAGACAGGCTCTTCCCGTCAAACAACAGCTGCCAGCCAGCCGTTTGCTCTTGCTCTGTCAGCGCATTGTGACACTCGCTGGCCGGCAAGATAGGATCCTCTCCGCAGGCCATCAGCAACAGGGTAACCAGTGCTGTTGCAATTTTATGCATTAGTCGTCCAACAGGGTTCTCTCACCTAAAGGCTGCAGCATAAAGGTTTTGCAGGGAGGGCAACACTCACGCTATGGCTTTTCAGTAAAACACTGCGGCCGCTTGCTTTCCTGCACCTTAATGAGAATAATTAGCATTCTCAATAATTATCCCACCAAGGATCCGCTTACATGTCCACGCCGCTAGTCCTCCCCGCCCGCCTGATTGCAGCAGCAATGCTCCTGGTCACGATGCTCGCGCAACCGCTCATGGCCAGCGCCGAGGTGCTGAACATCTACTCTGCACGGCAGGAGGCACTCATAAAGCCCCTACTGGATGAGTACAGTAGTAAGACCGGAGTTGAAATCAACCTGGTCACGGGCAAGGGGGACGCCTTGCTGACCCGCTTGCAGAGCGAGGGGCGCAACTCCCCCGCTGACCTGCTCATCACAACAGATGCCGGTCGCCTGTACCGAGCGCAGGAAGCCGGCGTGCTGCAGGCCGTCTCTTCGCAAACCCTGGAGCAATCCATTCCCGAGCACCTGCGCAGCGCTGAAGGCTATTGGTTCGGATTGAGTGTACGCGCCCGCGGCATCGTGTACGCCAAAGACAGGGTAAAGCCCGAGGAACTTTCCACGTATGAAGCACTGGCCGAACCGCAGTGGCGCGGACGTATCTGCGTGCGCTCCTCCAGCAACATCTACAACCAGTCATTGGTTGCCGGCATGCTCTCTACCCAGGGCAAGGAACAGACCGCTGACTGGCTGGAGGGCTTTGTCGATAACTTCGCAAGACCACCGCAAGGCGGTGATCGCGACCAGGTCAAAGCCGTTGCTGCCGGACAATGCGATATCGCGGTGGTTAACAGCTACTACCTGGGAGGCATGGCGCGGTCGGACGACCCACAACAGCTTGAGGCCGCTTCCCGGGTCGCGATTTTCTGGCCCAACCAGGATGACCGGGGTACCCATATCAATGTCTCCGGCGCGGGCGTTACCGCTTCTACAAACAATGTCGCCGAAGCAATCAAGCTGATCGAGTTCCTGGCCAGTGACAGCAGCCAACGGTGGTACGGGGAAACCAACAACGAATACCCGGTGAGAGACGACCTGCCCGCCAGCGACCTCTTGCAGTCCTGGGGTGACTTCAAGGCCGACCAGGTCAATGTGACCGAGCTGGGCCGGCTTAACGGCGAAGCCGTTATGGCTATGGATCGCGCCAGTTGGAAATAACCGCTCCGGCTGGAGCCGCGCCGTCTATCACTCGATGGCCCGACCCATGGCGCGTTGGACTGGTACTCATCGCCGTCCTCATCTCAATACCCGTACTGGTGGTTTTGGCCAGTCTCGCCCAGCCTTACTCGCCGGCCTGGAACCACCTGCTGGACACCGTACTGGCAGACTACGTGGTCAACTCCCTGCTGCTCATGCTCGGCGTCGGCGCTGGCACCCTGGTACTGGGTGTTACCGCTGCCTGGCTCACCAGCATGTGCGACTTTCCGGGGCGGCGTTTTTTCAGCTGGGCGCTGCTACTGCCCATGGCGATTCCTGCCTATATCATTGCCTACACCTACACCGGCCTGTTGGATTTCAGCGGCCCCGTGCAGACCACTTTGCGCGATGCCTTCGGCTGGCGCTATGGTGAATATTACTTTCCGGAAATCCGCTCGCTAGGCGGGGCCATCTGTATGCTGTCGCTGGTACTGTACCCCTATGTGTACCTGCTCGCCCGCGTGGCATTGCTGGAGCAATCGACAGCAGTGCTGGAGGCCAGTCGCAGTCTTGGCAAATCAGCAACCCAAACATTCTTCCAGGTGGCACTACCGATGGCCAGACCCGCTATCGCCGCCGGCGTCAGCCTGGCTTTAATGGAAACCCTGGCCGATTATGGCACCGTGGAATACTTCGGCGTCACCGTATTCACAACGGGCATCTTTCGCACGTGGTACGGGCTTGGTGAGCTGGGTACCGCCGCCCAGCTAGCTTCATTCCTGCTGATTTTTGTTTTCGCCCTGATCGTGCTCGAGCGTTGGTCACGACGGCGCATGCGGTTTCACCACGGTGCAGCTCGGACGCATCCAGCACGCATGCCACTCAGGGGTGGCGCCGGCGTCGCTGCCTTCGTGGTCGCGGCATTGATACTCACCGGGGGCTTCCTGGTCCCCGCCGGGCAACTGGGCATCTGGGCTACTGCCAACTGGCAACAGGCGATCGACGGCGACTTTCTCTCGCTTATCGGCAACAGTTTCGTCCTCGCGGCACTCGCGGCACTGGGCTGCCTGCTGACTGCGCTCATTCTGGGCTACGGCAGGCGATTACGCCCGACTGCCCTGGAAACTGGCGCGGTCAGAGTGGCCTCCATGGGCTACGCGGTGCCGGGCACCGTCATTGCCGTGGGCGTACTGATACCGTTTGCCTGGCTGGACAACCGTGTGGATGCGCTGGCACGGAACTGGTTTGGCGTCAGCACGGGTTTGCTACTTAGCGGGACGCTCTTCGCGCTGGTGTTTGCCTATGTGGTGCGCTTTTTATCCGTGGCGCTGCAATCCGTCGAATCGGGTCTCGACCGTATCCGGCCAAGCATTGATGAATCAGCTCGCTCACTGGGCCAGTCACCGGCGGGGGTTCTGCGGCGTATCCACCTGCCGATGCTACGGGGCACCCTGTTGACCGCGCTGCTACTGGTCTTCGTTGATGTGCTGAAGGAATTGCCAACCACCCTGATTCTGCGCCCCTTCAACTTCAATACACTGGCCGTGCGCACCTATGAACTGGCCTCAGACGAACGACTGGCTGATGCCGCCTTACCTGCGCTTGCCATCGTCACCATTGGGCTACTGCCGGTCATCCTGTTGACCCGCACAATTGGTCAGGGGCGATAGCGCGATGTCGAATCAACTCGAGGTAAAGGAAGTGTCGGTTCGCTACGGCAACTTTATGGCGGTACGCGAAGTGTCACTGGCACTAGCTGCCGGAGATATCGGCTGCCTTCTGGGCCCCAGCGGCTGCGGCAAAACCAGTTTGCTGCGGGCTATCGCCGGCTTTGAACCTGTAGCGAGCGGTAGCATCAGTCTGCATGGCGTTGAAATAAGTTCTCCCCAACAACACCTGCCCCCCGAAAAACGCCACGTGGGCATGGTGTTCCAGGACTTCGCCCTTTTCCCCCATCTCAGTGTGAGCGATAACGTGGGCTTTGGATTGATAGGGCTCGACAAGCTCGAGAAGAAGCAGCGGATAACCGAGATGCTGGATCTGGTTGATTTACAAGACAGTGCCACAAAATTCCCACACCAGTTATCCGGCGGGCAACAACAGCGAGTTGCCCTGGCCAGGGCGATGGCGCCGAAACCCGATATTCTGCTGCTCGACGAACCCTTCTCCAGCCTTGATAGTGAACTGCGTGAAACACTGGCGAGCGAAGTACGGGCATTACTGAAAGCCAGCGGGGTCACAGCAATTGTCGTCACCCACGACCAGCAAGAGGCCTTCGCGATAGCAGACAAGATCACCCTGCTACGTGACGGCGTGGTCGCACAGTCCGGAACCGCCCGCGAGCTATACCAAAGCCCGGCCGAACCCTTCGTCGCTGACTTTGTCGGCCAGGGTTCGGTAATAGAAATCGGGATAGCGGTACAAGGCTACCTGGAACACGATCTGGGTATCATCGATCGACAGACTTTGGCGGGGGACATAGACAGTCGACTTCGCCTTCTTGTGAGGCCCGAAGATGTGCTGGTAGACGAAAACAGCGCTTTGCGGCTACCCGTCAGCTCCCGGGCATTTCGCGGCGAGCATTTTCTTTATACGCTGGAGCTACCCGACGGCCAGACGATTCCCTGCCTGGCGCCGGTGGCCATTGAAGTGGAAGTCGGTGAAACGCTGCCGGTACGGCTGGGCCTTAACCGGATAACAGCGTTCACGCCTAACTGATATCAGCAGGCGCCCGCAAGAGGTGGGGCGCTGGTCAAAGGCTCTAGCCGCCCACCCAGCTACCGTGAAAACCCGCGGGTATACGCACCGGTAACCTGGCTTTCGACACCGGCCCCCGGGCGATATCGGCGGCATCAAAGATCATCATCTCACTCAACGCTGTGGTCTGGTCATAACCCAGGATAAGCAGGTAACCGTCGCCCTCGTCCGCACCATCCGATCGCGGCGCCAGAATTGGCTCACCAAGCAGGTAGCGGTCTTCGCCCCAGGTTTTACGAGCCCCCGTTTTTCCATCCCAATGGAACAAGCGGTTGAACTCTAATTTATCGTCCAGTCCACCGACCGCATAAGCATGCCGGTGCTTGACGGTCATATAACGATCGTCGGTGCGTGGAAACTCACAGACGAGGTCGTCAATGAGTTCCTCGGCAACCGTGTTGGTCTTGCCGCTGACATCGATCTTCCAACGACGCAAGGTCGGGTTAACACCCTCGCTGGCCTTGGCCATCGTACCGTCCAGTTTCGGTGCGAATTGCGACGCGTTAGAGGCGCAGATATCAACCATGATAGCGTCACCCTCGTCCCAGGCATTGACCATGTGAAAGCTCCAACGTGCCTCCATATTGTGCCAGGTCACGTCCTCAGCAGTGCCATCGCGAGGCATAACACCGAAGTGAGCGCCGCGGTCGGGCTCCCAGGCCATGGGCACCCCGCCTTCGATAGCACGATCAAGATTAAACACCAGCGGATAGATAGGGAACACAACGTATTTTTCTGTGACGAAAAAATCATGCACAAAAGACGGGAAAGGCGCCTGGATCATTTCGTTCCTGATCAGCTTGCCGTGCTTGTCGGCGACATTCATACGCAATAGGTCGCTGAAAGGTCCGCCGGCCTGATTGCCGAAGAAAATCATTTCGCCCGAGTCATGATCGAACTTGGGGTGTGCAGTAATGGGGCCGCTGATCTGCCCGTCGTAATCAAAATTCCCCACGGTATCCAGTGTGGCAGGGTTCAGCTCGACAGCGATTGTCCCTTCCATGAGTGCCATTAGCTTGCCGCCATGGAACACGATATGAGTATTGGCAGTATTGTAGTGCTCATCGGCGACAGACGGGTCAGCACCCAACGGGTTACCCAACACCCCAAAGAGTGATCGCCCGGCAGCGCGCTCCAACTCATACTTTTCAGTACGCACCCAACGGTTCTTCCAGGACACGCGTCCATCCTTGAACTCAAAGCGCTGGATCATGCCGTCACCGTGAAACCAGTGGTACTCCTGGCCTTCTATGGGCGGGTATAGCGGGTCGGGCCCGTTGCGGAAATAGACGCCGCTTAAATCGTTGGGCAACTCGCCCTCGATGATGAGGTCGGGTGCATCGCATTCGATGCCAGAGGGGGCCGAGTAGCCTGTCAGAAAAGCATGTTGCGGAAACGGTTGAGTCATGACCTGTATAAACCTCAGCAGCAATAACATTTATTACCAGAGAGGCAGACACTACACCTTGTTGCACTGTCTTAGCAATCGCGGCCTGAGAGGCGACGCATCAGGCCTGAAACTGCCAACCAAATGCGTGCAATAGCCGCTGGAAAGACTCGCCCGGATCTGCACGCAAGCTCAACTGTACCCCACTTACCGGATGCACCAGCGTCATCCCCGTACATGCCAGCAACAAACGCTTGCAATCGTAGTGCCTGGCGACATACCGATTATGGACACCCTTGCCATGCTTCGCATCACCGATAATAGGGTAACCAATGTGTTTCATGTGCCTGCGGAGCTGGTGGCGCCTACCGGTCACCGGGTGCAGTTGGACCAGGGAATAGCGTGTCTGTGGATAACGGTCGACCTCAACGGGTAATTCTACCGTGGCCAGGCGGCGATAGTGCGTTAATGCCGCCTGCGCAGGTTTTGTTGCTGAGCCAGATCGCATCTCGAATTTATCGATTTCCGGTTTTAATGCGTAGTCGATTTGCCCCTGCAAGGGGCAGTGGCCCCGCACCACAGCGAGGTAGTTCTTGCCAATTTGCTGCTGCTCGAATAGCCCAGCCAGCTGCCGGGCCACCTCGGCCGATAGTGCAAACAGCAGCACCCCGGAGGTTGGCTTATCGAGTCGGTGCACAGGGTATACATGGCAACCCAACTGGTCGCGCAACAACTGCAGGGCAAATCGACGCTCATGCCGATCGATTGCGCTGCGATGCACCAACAACCCCGGCGGCTTGTTTATCGCGACCAGGTGCTCATCGCGATACAACAACTCGAGCGCTGAGTGAACCATGGGCGTTATTACCGCAAACTGAACCCGGCATCCAGGGTCATCAATTCTCCGGTGACCAGGTCGCTGCCGGAGATCAGCGAGACGATCGCGTCTGCCACGTCCCTGGGGAATGCCATTTTGCCCAATGCCGCCCGCTCTTCTACCTGGGCTTTAACACTGTCCCAGGCATCTCCCCAACCTTCGCGCGCCCAACGGCCATCCAGCAGCCCCGGGCACACGGCGTTGATACGAATATTCTGCTCTCCCAGTGCCCGTGCAAGGCACAGGGTCAAGCTGTTCAAACCAGCCTTGGAGGCGCAGTAGGCAATCGAACTCCCACCAGAGGTGAATGCAGCGATACTGGAGGTCATCACCACCTCGCCGCCACCTTGTCGGGCAAGTTCGGGGGCAGCCGCTCTGGTCATGTAGAAGGGGCCCAGTAAATTGGTGTTCAGCGTGCCGTGCCAGACTTCATCAGTCAGTAGGTCCAGCGCCTTGTGCTCTACATAGGTCGTGGTGCCAGCGTTGTTAACGAGGATATCCAACTGGCCATAGGCTTCCACGGCAGCCTGCACGAGCGCGCGGCACTGGGCATCGTCGCTCACGTCCGCTCGCACAATGATGCCCTCTCCACCGGCATCGTTGACCCGTTTCAAAGTCTCCCGAGCGCCCTCCTCTGACCTGGCATAGTTAATAATCACCCTGGCCCCACGCTCTGCTAGTTGCTGTGCTGTCTCCTGGCCGACGCCGGAGCTTGAACCGGTCACAATCGCTACTTTGCCGCTGATTTGCATCTCTTGAATCTCCTGAGGGATCGGGTGGGGGAAGACCTTTGGCCTGGTCAGGCGGGCGGCAGCACTTCCCACTCCGGGGCTTCAAACTCCCCGATGAATTGAATCTGCACGAAAGGTGTCTGTTCCGCGATGATGGCTTCCACCTCATCGGGTAAATCGTTCTCCATCGCGTCCCGGGCCGCCTTCGACTCCCAGGTGGCTATAGCCAATAGTTTATCGGGTTCGCCGATTTTCCGGTGCAACCGCGTACCCTGGGCGCCCGGGGCGCGCTGAATGTAACGGCTGGCACGCTCCCAGGCATCCGCATATTGCTCCGGCGTGTAACCCGGACCAATCTGAATCTCGAAAATATAATGCATAACTGCCTCCCGAGCCCGCAGTAAGACAAATGTTCTCCGCAATAACAAGCGCCGGCAATTCCTGGCTTGTCGTGAGGCTGCGCGCCCATTAAACTAATACCTATTAGTCTATAGTAATCCAGTTACGGAGCACGACCATGGATTTCGCCATCCCCGACTATACCCGGGTTCCCGATAACACCCGGCTCAACCACATACCCGGCAGGTACGGTGTCCCGCTATTCGGCGATACCTTCCGCTTTGTGATTGATCCGTTCAAGACACTGGATGAGCGCTACAAGCGATATGGCGATGTCTCCAAGGCCAGCCTGACATTCCAGAAAATGGTCGTCGCGCTTGGGCCTGATTACATCCAGCAGTTAATGCTGGACAGTAGCCAGAGCTTCTCATCCCGCATGGGCTACGACGCCCCGCTGGGCGACTTTTTTGCCGGCGGATTACTTATGCGGGATTTCGCCGAGCACAAGTTTCACCGCCGCATCATGCAAACAGCCTTCAAGATCGACGCCATGCGGACCTACGTCGACCTTATGCATCCGATTATAGATGAGAGGCTCAACAGCTGGCGCAACCACGACAAGTTCGAGTTCTACCCGAATATCAAGACTCTACTGCTGGATGTCGGCGCCAAGGTATTTCTTGGGCTTGAGATGGAAGGTGAAGCCACGCGCTCGCTGAACCAGTCTTTCCTCGATATGAACGAAGGCACTATGGCACTGATACGCCGCGATTGGCCTGGCCTGCTTTACCACAAGGGTTTGAAGGGACGGCGGGAGCTGGAGGACTTTTTCATCAACCTGGTGCCCGGCAGACGCGGTGCCAGTGGCAAGGATATGGCGACCTTCTTCGCCAATGAAAAAACCGAGGACGGTGACTACTACTCCGACAAGGTCGTTGGCGAGCACCTTATCTTCCTGCTGCTGGCCGCCCATGACACGACTACCAGCGCACTGACAATGGCCTCTTACTACCTGGCTAACGACCAGGCATGGCAAGAACGGCTGCGTGAAGAAATTCGTGGACTGGGCAGAACCGCGCTGGAGTACGACGACCTGGGCAACAATGTGCCGGACCTGGATAATTGTTTTAACGAGGTCCTGCGCATGAATCCACCGGTGCCGATGTTCATGCGGCGCACAGTCAAAGACGTGGAACTGGGCGGCTACGCACTGGAACCTCACACAATGGTTCAGGTATCACCTTTGTACACGCATCGGATGGAGGCCTGGTGGCAGAACCCGCACGACTTCGACCCGGACCGCTTCGTACGTAAAGAACACAAACAACACCCGTTCCTGTGGGCCCCCTTTGGTGGCGGCGCGCATAAGTGTATCGGGTTACATTTTGCCGATATGTTGTTCAAGTGCACACTGGCGCACCTGCTGATGAACTATCGCTTCACCTTCAGGGAGGCCAAACAGTTTCCGGGTAAAATTCAACACTTCCCGTTCGCCAAGCCTATGGACAATCTGCCTCTGGCGCTGGAGCCATTACACTGAAGTCTACTCGCTGAGCGTGCACTTAACTTGCTCACCGAACCAGTCGACCTCTACTTGCCCTTCGCCCAATAGTAAAGACACATTGGGGGCAAGATAGCGGTTAGCGGCGCCACCGGCAGTCTTGATAGCAATTACCTGGTCATTACCCCGGGTTAGCACAGCCGCTGAAGGTTTGGTTTTCTGGTAAACGCTGAGGGTGAATGGCAAGCTATCAGCAGAGTCTGCGCAGCTCAGGGCCTGGTATTCAGGTGCCTCAACCAGGCCACCTATGATCTGCAGCTCCACGGTTTTTGACTGGTAGGAAAATTCCACGCAGCGGCGCACATTATTGGCCTTCCAGCAATCGTTTCTTCCCTTTATCCAACCACGCTGCTCTGCGCGAAAGGTATCACGTTCCTCTTTCGGTATATTCTGAATGGCCTGACTGTACGTTTTGGCAAGCAGCAAATCCATGCTCGCTAACTCATCATCACTGCAAATGAGTTGTTCGACCTCCCCCTCAGCGCTAGTGCAGTCAAATGCGGGACTGACCGCTGATGCCGGCACGCTGACCGCAAGGCCCATCAGCAACAGGTAAACGGCAAACCATTGGGTTGGCAGTCCATGAACGTCGGGGCCATTGGGTGTCATATTGAGGCCTTGATGAGTTTGTCGAACATCTTGTCACTCACAAAACGACGCAGGAACAGCAGAGGCGCTGCCATCTTGCCTTTGACGTACCGGGTCTTGGGAGTCGATGATTTGAGTGCTGAGGAAATTGTTTCAGCAATGACAGAAGGTGGAGAACCACCCCCCTCCTTATACGAGTTTTCCGTGGCGGTAGCCACGGAACTGGCGAGTTCGGCGTAAGGGCCCGATCCCGAGCGCTGCATCATGGGTCCACTGACAACGTCACCAAACTCGGTCGTTATAATGCCTGGCTGGACGACGATCACGTCGATGCCGAAAGCATCCAACTCCAGTCGTAAGCAATCTGACCACCCCTCCAGGGCAAACTTGGTGGCGTGATACCAGGCGCCCAGTGGTGTGTAGATTTTGCCGCCCATAGAAGACACATTAATGATCGTGCCGGCACCACGCTCACGCATCTGCGGCAGCAGTAGCTGTGTAAGGCGCGCCAACCCAAACAGGTTTACCTCGAATTGATACCGGGCATCATCGATAGTAGTGTCCTCTACCGAACCGTAGCTGCCAAAGCCCGCATTATTGACCAGGACGTCGACCCGGCCGACCTCGGCCAGGACAGTTTCGACTACCCTGTTGATATCTTCTTCGCGGGTAATATCCATGGCCAGCACCCTGGCTCCGGCGCCCTCCAGGTCGGCCATATTCTCCAACCGACGCGCTGCGCCGTATACAATGTACCCATCGCCGAGCAGGCGCTCGACGGTCGATTTACCGATACCGGCGGATGCGCCGGTTACCAGAGCTACTGGTGCGCTATCAGACATCATTGGTCTCCCGAAAGGCAGGGCTCCAGTGTCGTTTATTCACAGGGCGTATGTCCATACAGGGAAGATCAGGCTTTGGCTTGCAGCGCCGCTATTCTCTCTTCAAGCGGTGGATGGCTCATAAAGAGAGCAGCGACAGCACGCTTGCTGCTTATACCGAAGGCAACCAACTGACCATCAAGCTGACTCTCTTGCGCATCACCCTGCAGACGCTTCAGAGCCGCGATCATATTCTGGGAACCAGCTAGCGCCGCGCCGCCCTCGTCTGCACGATACTCTCTGAGCCGGGAGAACCACATGACGATAATGCTGGCCAGAATGCCAAAGACGAACTGGAAGAACATCACTGTCATAAAGTACATAAATCGATTATCGCTGCCGCGGCTAAGTGCGCTGGCTGCTATGCGAGCAAAGAAAAACACGAAGGTATTAAGCACCCCCTGAATGAGTGCGAGCGTGACCATATCGCCATTGGCGACGTGACTGACTTCGTGCGCCAGCACCGCTTCAGCCTCATCTTTGGTCATGGTGCGCAGTAGGCCAGTGCTCACCGCAACCAGGGCATTATTCTTGCTCATGCCTGTGGCAAAGGCATTGGCCTCAGGCGAATCCCAAATGGCAACCTCGGGCATGCCGATACCGGCCTGACCGGCCTGAGCTTTCACGGTTTCAAGCAACCAGGCTTCCTGCGGGTTTCGCGGCGACTCAATCACTACAGCGCCGACGCTACGCTTGGCAATCCATTTTGACATGGCCAGTGATATGAAGGACCCTCCCATACCAAACACGGCCGAGATAACCAGTAAACCCGCATTACTCTGGCTATCCACGCCCAGCATGGGCATGACAATGCTCAAGACAATGCCAAGGACGATAAGAATGGCAAAGTTTGTTGCCAAAAATAGTAGAATTCGTTTCATGATTCTCTCAACCGACTGTAGGTGTTCAGGCTTACTCGCTCGATCCATTCAAGCAACTGATAAGACATCCTACAACTCGCAAATGTTCCCCACCAGCCAAGAATCTCGTCTTCTTTGAAATTTAATGGATAGCCTTTACCCTACTGGTGTTGTTCTTTACGTGAGATAAAAAGGAAAAAGCGTCTCGGCACCGGTGGACATTCGCACCTGAGGCACCCCAGGACTGAAATGATCATAGTAACAGCAGAACTGACATTCGAATCCCAGCAAGCTCGCGATAAGGCGGTTGAGCTTTCCATCCCAATTCAGCAAGCAACGCGGGACCAGGAACCAGGCTGCCACGCCTATTGCTTTGCCGCAGACCCCTGCCGGGGCACTGCCATCCAGGTGTATGAGTTATGGGAAGACAGTCCATCCCTGGCTGCCCACTTCGAACATGAAAACTACTTCGCCATGGTAGACATGTTAATGACAGTCGGGTTTGTCGACAGCATTAATCGCGCGTATCTCACGGACAGGAATGAGGCCGTTTACGGACCTGATGGCGAGAAAAAGGCAGCTTTCTTCGTCTGACCCGGGTGCGCTGGAGACCAGCTGCAAGAGCGATCTTTCTACTGACTCATGACCAGGCCGCCATTGGGCGAAAGCACCTGGCCGGTTACAAACTTGGCCTCGTCACTCGCCAAATAGACTGCCGGCCACGCTATATCATCACAATCCCCAAACCTGCCCATTGGGGTCTGGGCTTCGATCAATGCCCGTGCCGCGGCAAAGGGCTGCGTCAGTTCCGTATCGATGAATCCCGGGGCCAGGGCATTCACCCGGATACCCCGACTGACCACCTCCCTCGCTAGCGAGCGGGTGAAGCCCATTATTCCAGCCTTCGCCGCACAATAACTGGAACCCACACCGCCTGTGGTTCCCATTATCGATCCCATATTAATAATGCTCCCGGAGAACTGTGGATTCATGATCTTCAGCGCCTCGCGAGAGCAATAAAAGGTGCCATGCAGATGCACAGCAATCATCCTGTGCCAGTCCTCGTCCGACATTTGAACGGTGAGGTCCATATGGGTCTCTATCCGCCCGCTCGCCTGCAACTCCGCCTGCTGTTTAAATGGCACCTCATTGACCCGTTTGACAGACTCCTCATCACCCGGTGTGAACCCAAAGCCTGCATTGTTAACCAGCACATCCAACCGGCCACACTCGGACTTGGCCTGCTCGAACATATCGCGTACCGCCGACGAATCAGCCACATCAGCAGCAATTGCTGTACCGCCGACTTCGCTGGCCACCTCCTGTGCTGCCTCATAGCGCAAGTCGTTAATGATCAGCTCAGCACCCTCCTCCCTGAATCGGCGTGCTATCTGTGCACCCAACCCCGCGCCCGCTCCGGTTATAAGCGCAATTTTTCCATCCATACGTGCCATCGCTGATCTCCTATCGAATTTGGACTTAACAATATAGCAACTACAGAAAAATACGGCGTCAAAGCTGGCCTATTGGCAAAACTGGCGCTATAAAACTAAGGACTGGGCTGAAAGTGACAGCGCCCTACCACGAGTTCTCTATAGTGAGGTATTGACGATTGGCAGGCCGCTCCGTGAACTTTAAGTTTCTGGCCTTGTTATTGGCGGCCCTGGCCCTGCTCCAGGCTAACCTGCTGATAGCAAAAGACGGGCACAGCGCGACCGTAGAGAAAGCCAGAATCATTGGCATAGAAAACTTTACGCAAATCAATTCGAACGTCGGGTTTGCCGGCATTCTGGTAGGTTTTGGCGGTGCAACTCATCCTGACGCGTTGGCGTCTCTAAAAGAGAGAGGATTTGTATCGGTGATCAACCTGCGCGTTGCAGACGAGGAAAATGTCGACCTGGAAAGCAGCATCAATGCGGCGAAAAAAGCGAACTTGAACTACATACACCTACCCTTTGACAAATCAAAGCTCGAGGCAGTACCTGTCGATAGCTTCCTCGAAGCCGTTGGTAACCTAGAAAATCAGCCCGTCTACATTCACTGCAGCTCTGCAACACGGGCGGCGGCGCTCTGGATGATAGGACGCGTACTTATCGACGGCTGGGATACGGAGTCAGCGGGCGCTGAAGCGCAAAAAATCGCGCTTAAGCCCGAAAAGTCCATTGCATTCGCCAACGCATATCTGCGATCTATTGGAGAGACAGCGTCCAACTAGCGGCGACTCCGGGTTTGACCGTGCTGATTTCCAAAACGCCGTTATTGCTTGGCGGCAATCAGGCCCGGTATTTTTTTGTTCATCAAGTTGGGAGGGAACGTCCATGAATTGGGAAGCCATTGGCGCAATCGGTGAATTACTGGGTGCGTCGGCTGTGGTGATCACTCTGGTCTATCTGGCGATGCAGGTTAAACATGCAAAAGCTGCAACTGCTGGCCAATCCAGACTTTATCGGGCTACAGCAGTACGAGAGATAGTTCTCAAAACCATCGAAGACGACGATCTGCGAACGCTACAGACGCTAGACTGGGGGCTTGAGCCATACTACGCGCAAAAGGCCGAGGAGCTGGGGCTAACGCTGAAAGAGGTGACCAAGATTGATTGGGGGCACGGCTACTACTACTGGATGTGGTGGGGACAGTATTCATCTACAACCGAAAAGAGAGACCTGGAGGAGCTTGGCAACATCATTACCAAACTTGGAGCGCTACCGGGCATGAAGAAACACTGGGAAGAGAGCCCACTCTCCAGGCCGCTGCTGGATACGAAGTTTGTCGCATTTGTCGATGATATCTTCGCCAAAAGCAGCTAGGTATTGGGGTTTGACAATATTCAGCGCATACGACTAAGGTGCCTTGACCAATCTGCGCTCACCACGAGCGGCGCCAAGTATCGCCTCGTGTTTCACATACTCCTTGATCATATCTGCTTCTTCGGGCGTTAAGTATTCCTTCCATGCAGGCATGCCATTCGTTGCCAGCCCGCCCTCGATAACTATGGCCAGCCACGCAGCATCTGTCTCCTTGATGCGGTATCTGAGGTCTGGAATGAGTCCTGCGCTAATCGCATTACCACCGTGACAGACCACGCAATAGATATTGTAGAGCTCCCTGCCCTGCGCCACCTCCTCTGGGCTGCCAACAGCTAAATCGTGCGTAGCAAGCGTCTGCTCCATTACAGGAACGACCGGCAGCGTGTTCTCACCCCCCAGGCGAAACACCAGCATGCGACTGATATTCACCATATTTTGTGGCCCGCTGACCGACCCAAATGGCAAACCGCTCTCACCACCCCACCCCTGTGCGACCGCCAGGTACTGAACGCCGTCAATTGCATACGTTATCGGCGATGCCATAACGCCGCCTTGCACGGGATAAGACCAAAGCTCAGCACCTGTATCCGCTGCAAAGGCTTTGAAATTACCCTCTAAATCACCCTGAAATACCAGGCCGCCGCGAGTTGAAAGCAAGCCAGAGCCAGAGTAAAAACCGCGCGGTTTTTCCCATACCTGTCCACGCTGCACCGGGTCCCAGGCTATCAGGACCCCGGACAAAGCGCTCCGCCCGACAGCCGCCCGCTCCTCGGCGGGCACATCATCGGGTACTTCGGTAAGTAGACCACCGTTGAAGTTGGTGTGCCACACGGTCTTGCGTTTGACGGCATAAAAGTCGTCCGCGTAAATGCCGGAGGAGGTCTTTGCCGGGATATACACGAGCCCCGTATCCGGGTTGTAGGTCATTGGGTGCCAATTATGCGCGCCTGTTGGGCCCGGGGTAATCACGAGATCTTCCAGACCATCGCGAACACCGGGCGCTTCTACAGGACGCCCGGTCTCCATGTCGACGTGCGTCGCCCAGTTGACCGGCATGTACTTATCGGCAGAGAGCAATTCGCCCGTTGCCCTATCAAGCACATAAAAAAATCCATTTTTCGGTGCCTGCATCAGTACGTTGCGTCGTTCGCCTTCTATCGACAGCTCAGCCAGGATCATGTGCTGCGTTGCCGTATAATCCCAATGATCGCCGGGTGTGGTCTGGTAGTGCCAGGCATACTTACCGGTATCCGCGTCGACCGCCACGATCGAGGACACAAACAGATTGTCTCCGCCCTCGGGGCTACGAACTTTTTGATTCCAACTCGCCCCGTTTCCGACCCCGATATAAAGCAGGTTTAAGTGTGGGTCGAAGGCAAAGGAGTCCCAGGCAGTTCCACCACCCTTGCCGTTTTTCCACCATTCGCCAGTCCAGGTCGCTGCAATCCACTCCTGAGTCTCGTCCTCAAACCCATCGGCGGGATTTCCCGGGACCGTATAAAAACGCCAGAGTTGCTCTCCGGTCAACGCATCATAGGCTGTTACGTAGCCACGAACCGACATCTCTGCCCCTCCGTTGCCAATGACTACCTTGCCATTAACAATACGTGGAGCACCGGTAACCGTGTAAGAGTCGGTTGTATTGATTCGGGTATCCGTTTCCCAGACCACCTCGCCACTGTCTCGATCCAGTGCACGAAGATAGCCGTCCAGGCTGGCCGCATAGACATACTCTCCCCAAAGGGCCACCCCGCGATTAACGACATCACAACAAGCCCTGACACCATAGTCTTTGGGAACTTGCGGGTCGAAGTGCCACAGCTGCTCGCCAGACTTTGCGTCATAGGCCAATACATGCCCCCATGAAGCCGTCACGAAGAGCTTGCCATCAGCCATGAGCGGTGTTGTTTCAATCCCTCGATCGGTAGGCAACTCGGCATACCAGGCTAGGCCGAGCTCAGAAATGTTGTCGACGTTGATTGAATCCATAGGACTGAAGCGTTGTTCGTCATAGGTCCTGCCATGGGTCAACCATTCGCCAGGCGTAGAGTCGGCGTTAATGATACGTTCGGCTGTCACGCCCGCTGCCAGCGTTATCGGTTTGGGCTCACTCTGCTCGACGCTTTCTTTATCGGGCATACACGCGGAAAGCTGAGCGAGAATGGCGCAAGCAAAGAGTACACTTAGAGAATGAGCACGAGACGACATCTTTTGGATCCCTTGGTATTATTTTTGGGTTATGGGATACAGGTTAGCAGAGTTTGGCGTTTTGGCCGGCTATATCGCCCATCGGGCTTAGCGTCAGTGGCTTACGTATTAGCGCGTTGATCGCCTGCTCTTTGTAGCTAGCCTTACATCCGTATTTTGCGGTAACGACAGGAGCTGGATATGCTTGGTTTTAGAATTTTTATGGTGGTAATTTTTGTAGCTATCGCTGCGTATACATCGGTAACGATTTTCAATCACGGTTGGAATCTAATACCGATTTTCTTCGGTGATATGCAAACCATGGCGTGGCCAGGCCAATTCAACTTTGACTTCATGACCTTTCTGCTGCTATCTGGATTATGGGTTTCCTGGCGCAACGACTTTTCCATTTCGGGTTGTTTGCTGGGGGTGGTAGCTGTCTTCGGAGGCATGTTATTTCTATCGCTCTACCTGTTCATTGTCAGCATCCAATGTAAAGGTAACGTGGCGGAGCTGCTGCTGGGCAGATCGCGAGCAGCTGGGTAACCCATCATGGCGGTAACAATAAAGGTGCGCCAATGACAGTCGATTGTGACGCCGAGAGGAAAGCGCTAGCCATCCCTGCGCGTTAATCGTCACCTGATATCTCTGAAGCCCAGGGCGGAACTATTATGCCTCTAGATCTCATTCACCTACTAGACTACGTGGGTTTAGCCGTCTTTGCCGTAAGCGGTGCCCTGGCTGCCGGAGATAAACGCCTCGATATACTGGGTTTCATTCTGTTTGCCACAATAACCGGTGTGGGTGGAGGCACATTCCGCGACCTGTTACTCGGCGTCGAGATATTCTGGATTGCCAACCATACCTACGTGTGGATTTGCGTTGCCGCTGCTATTGCTACGTGGTTTTTTGCGACGAGCTTCCACTCGCTACACAAGCCACTGATCTGGATGGATGCCGCTGGTCTGGCGGTTTTCGCAGTGCTGGGCACAGAAAAAGCGCTGAGCTTGGATGTGCCGGTTGTTGTCGCTATCGGCATGGGAATGATGACTGCCAGTTTCGGCTCCCTGATTCGGGATACACTCCTTCAACGCGACGTGGTACTGCTAGAGCCCGACATTTATGTCACTGCGGCACTGCTGGGCGCGGCCTGTTACGCGCTCCTAGATCACTTTAAGGTAGCCAGCGAGATAGCCCTGTGGGTTTCGGTGATGGCGGCGTTTGGACTCAGGGCCCTCGCAATCGTTCTGCAGCTAAGGTTACCCAGGTTCAACAGTAGCAGCGGGGATTGATACGATACGGTAGCAGACTTTTTGGGCGGTCTCAGTCTGCAATTTCCAGGAGCGTTGCATCAGAAAGGCCCGAACCGGGTTTCAGTCAAATAAACTATCGTCCAGGCTCATCGATTTGTGTATACCCTGACAAAATAAATGGGCGTTTATTCCGCTTTGAGCGCGTGGCTAAATAGCAAAGACGAATAAATCTCCAGTAATCGAGGTACTAGATATGAAAGTTACTTCTGCAGAATTTTGGGATCGCGTGGCTCCAGGCTATAGCAAGCAACCCATTGGCGACATGGAAAACTACACCCGCAAGCTCACGGCGACGCAGGCACTGATGCGGCCTGACATGACAGTGCTGGAGCTAGGCTGTGGCACTGGGTCGACAGCGCTGGAGCACGCTCCTCACGTAGCACATATCGACGCGACCGATGTATCCGCAGCGATGATCGCGATCGGTCGTCAGAAAGCAGAGCTAGCTGGCATCGAAAATGTGAACTTCATACAGTCTGGCGTTGAAGAGTTAGACGCCCAGGGCAGCTACGATATGGTGCTGGCATTGAACCTGCTGCATCTGCTACCAGACCGGATGTCGGCACTGACAAAGGTTCATGGAATGCTTAAGCCTGGCGGCCTGTTCATATCCAGCACGGTATGTCTCGCTGATCGCATGTGGTTCCTGAGGCCAGTGATTCCGGTAATGCAGTGGATCGGAAAAGCACCCTACGTTAGCTTCGCGGGCGCAGACGAAGTGTTGCGCGAGATAGCAGACGCTGGATTTGAAGCGCAGGAACACTGGACGCACGGCCGTGCCAACAACCTATTCCTCATCGCCGGCAAAAGTAGTATCGATCGCTAATCACGCCGTCGCGTGAATACTTTATCGGGAGCGTGGATACTGACAGGCCATCGTTCTATTCTTTTCTACAATCAGGTTTGGAGAAGAATTTTATGAATGCTTATGAGTTGGCTGATGTCATAACGCCATACAACGTTCAAGGTGCGACCTATTTCGACTAGCGGAGGGCCTGTTGACTATAATCGCTTTGTCGTCTTTGACCTTGAGGAATCAGCGGTGAACCTACTTACCATCTCTTTAGCTTCGTCTGTACTCCTTTGCTCGTTAGTTTCAGGATTTCTTTTTGCTTACGCTGTAGTAATCATGCCAGGCATTAAGAACCTCAACGACGAGCGATTTATTCAAGCATTTCAGGTGACAGATCGAATAATTCAGAATAACCACCCATTGTTCATAATGGTCTGGGTCGGATCTGTAATCTCCCTGGTGCTTTGCGCTTTGTTGGGCCTTTTTAGGCTGCAGGGTCTCGACTTAATTCTGCTTCAGACAGCCACAGTTTTGTATTTGCTGGGTGTTCAAGCATCAACCGTCCGCATCCATCTACCTCTCAATAACAAACTGCAGTCGCATGAAGTAGGCAAGATGAGTTCCAATGAACTTAAGGAGGTACGTGCTGGATTCGAGCGGCGCTGGAACAAGTCAAACGAGATCAGGACAGTGATTGCCAGTTGTACTTCTCTATTGCTCATAATTCTGGCTATCCGATTGTAGCTCACATGGGCCGCTTTAGGCCATAAGACGCCCGCTTTCGCCTATTAGCAGACTTCGGTCTATTATGATTCTCGCAAGAGAACACTGCCACCTGTGGGCGGTCGAGTCATTCATCAAAACCGGAGAAACTCAATGCGAGCATGGCGTGTAGATCAGTTTGGCGATCCGACGGAGCAATGGCGTTTGGCGGAGGATGTTTGCCAATGCGAACCCGGCGCGGGTGAAATCAAGGTCGCAGTAGAGTCTTGTGGTCTCGGATTGCCAGACGTACTCATGTGCCGCAACAACTATCCTCTCACGCCCCCCCTACCCTTTACGCCCTCTCAGGAGGCGGCTGGTGAGGTGGTAGCGGTGGGCGACGGTGTGGATGAGGGCCTCATTGGAACGCGGGTCATGGGTACAACATTGTTCCAGGCTCAGGCTGGGGGTCTGGCCGACTACTGCCTCATGAGCGCCAGTGCAACTCTGCCGATTCCTGATGCAATGCGCGGAGAAGAGGCCGCAGGTTTCTTTATTCCCTACATGACGGCATGGGTTGGGCTTGTGCGTCGCGGTGAGCTCACCGCTGACGACACCCTGCTGGTGCTGGGTGCTTCTGGGAGTTCCGGCGCTGCGGCCGTCCAGTTGGGCAAAGCCATTGGTGCCCGTGTCATTGCGGTGGCTGGCGGACCGGAGAAAGTGGCCTTCTGCCAGAGCATTGGCGCAGACAACGTTATTGATCATCGCGCTGAAAGCATTACCGAGGCCACAAGGAACCTGACTGATGGTGTAGGTGCCAGCATGGTGTTCGACCCCGTGGGCGGAAAAGCCGGGCGGGCGGCCTTCAAAGCGACGGCCTTCGAAGGACGCTTCGTGGTAATCGGGTATGCGAGCGGCGAATGGGCGCGGATAAGTCTTCCGGAGACGCTGATGACCAATATTTCCCTGGTGGGCGCCATGCCGGTTGGATTCTCCAGCGACATCATGCGTGGTGGTGTCGAGGAACTGATCGGCTATTGGGAGCGCGGCGAA
>CAZPVJ010000034.1:0-2902 GCA_964590005.1 uncultured Alteromonadaceae bacterium
CGCATCCTCATCGAGATCCAGCTGGTTCTGGATAAGAGAGTAGGCCCGCTCCATGGCGTAGGCCTCCACATCCATGATCTTGGACTCGAGCTCAGCACCTTCGATCGCCTCTACGCGCGCATCAATGGTTTCGCGCCGACAGGCCGCCAGCAAAACTTCCACCTGGCCCGCCGCTTCTGGCGATGGGCCCTGGATCTCAAAATCAATGGCGACTTCTTCCAACGGATAGGGGATGTACTGATCGGCCTCCAGCGTGAGCTGGGTTTCCATATCATCCTCACTCAAGCCGCTGGGCATATCGATCATCTTGGTGATGACCGATGAGCCAGCGACCGCAGCAGCGGCCGTTTTGAGTTTGGTGCGGGACTGGGCGACAACGCTGCGAATAGCGTTCGCCACGCCATCGACATCGTTGACGTTTTTCTCAATAACCGCGTCCTGCGGCAACGAGCTCACCGCGTAACTCTCTACACGATAACGGTCCCCAGAGTAGCTCAACTCCAGCAACTTCACTGTAGTTGAACTGACATCAAGCCCCAGAACCGGTGTCGCCTTTCTTTTCCCTATTAGACCAAGCAACTTATTTCCCTATCAGTATCACTAACTTAGGATGTTTTTATGCACCGATACATTAATTAAAAGGTATAACACAGTGAGATATATATCCAAATCAAAAAAGGCATATAATTACCAAACGTGTGACCGCCCCTTCATGTAACAGTAATACAAGCCACTGTTTTGTAAAGAGATTAAATGAGCTTTCTCCACTTTCTTCTACGTTCCATCATTCTGGGGCTGTTTGCCGGCCTCTGGCTGGCCGCCGGAGTCTACTTATACCTCAGCCCAAACCTCCCCGATGTGGAGACGCTGCGCGATGTAAAACTGCAGACGCCGATGCGGGTTTACACGCGGGAGGGAGACCTCATAGGCCAGTTTGGCGAGCAAAAACGAAGCCCGCTGCCCTACAGCGAGATTCCGGACCAGTTCGTCAAGGCGCTGCTGGCGGCCGAGGACGACAGTTTTTTCCGTCACAAGGGTATAGACCTGATGGGGCTGGCTCGCGCTGTGTCAGAGCTGGTGCTCACCGGAGAGAAGGGCTCAGGTGGCAGCACCCTGACCATGCAGGTGGCGCGGAATTACTTCCTCAGCCTGGAGCGCACCTTTATGCGCAAGTTCAACGAAATCCTGCTGGCTATAGAGATTGAGCGAGCCTTGGACAAGCAGGAAATCTTCGAACTCTACTTCAACCGCGTTTTTCTGGGACACCGATCCTATGGCTTTGAAGCGGCCGCACAGGTGTACTACGGCAAAAGCATGGGCGAACTGAGCCTCGCCCAACACGCCATGCTGGCCGGCATTCCAAAAGCGCCCTCGCGCAATAACCCGGTCAGTGGCCCCACCGCAGGCAAGGACCGACGCAACTGGATCGCCGGACGGATGCTCGAATTGGGCTACATCACCCCAACACAGCATGCTGAAGTGCTGGCGGCACCGGTCACGGCTGAACTTCACGGCGCACAAATCTCGTTTTCTGCGCACTACGCAGCGGAAATGGCAAGACAGCGTATGCTGGATCGCTATGGCATGGCGGCTTATAACGATGGCTTTCATGTCTACACAACCATCAGCACCGAGTTGCAACAGGTGGCTCGCCAGTCCCTGATCAAGGGCTTGCTGACCTACGATAGTCGCCACGGCTATCGAGGACCCGAGCAACGCTGGCCACGCGAAGACGATGAGGCTGCTGATGCCGAGGAATACTGGTCTGAGAAACTGAGAAAAATTCCAGAAGTTGCAGAACAAACACCGGCGGTGGTAACCGCCGTCCTTGAAGACAGGGTGGAACTGCTGCTAAAGGAAGGCCTCACTGGCGAACTCCTTTGGGAAAACGGCATGTCCGACGCCCGTCCCTATATCACCGAAAACTCCCGCGGGCGCTCACCCGAGTCTCCGGCTGACCTGTTTGAGCCCGGCGACCTGATACGCCTGGTCCCGAATGATCAGGAGCGCTGGCAATTGACTCAGGTCCCCGCCGCCCAGGCAGCCCTGGTGTCACTGAACCCGGACAACGGGGCCATCGTCAGCATCGTAGGCGGTATGGGCTTCGAACTGAGCAAGTTCAACCGCGCTACCCAGGCCATGCGCCAACCGGGCTCTAATTTCAAACCGTTCGTCTACAGCGCCGCGCTGGAAACCGGATTCACCGCCGCCTCTATTATCAATGATGCGCCGGTTGTCATGGAGGACAGCTCCCTGGAAGATATCTGGCGACCAGAAAATGATGGCGGGGTATTCCATGGCCCCACTCGCCTGCGCTGGGCATTGACCAAGTCACGCAACCTGGTGTCTATCCGCCTGTTACAACAGCTCGGCGTCAGGGAACTGATAGACGCAGCGGGGCGCTACGGTTTTGATACCTCTGATTTCTCGCCCGACCTGTCACTGGCGCTGGGTACTCACGCCATGAGCCCGCTGGAGGTGGCCACGGGCTACGCGATGCTGGCCAATGGGGGCTATCGCGTGGAGCCCTACCTCATCGACCGGGTGGAAAACATTGCCGGTGAAATAGTTTATGAGGCCGCGCCGCTCACCGTATGTCGCGACTGTGACGAAAAACCCAGCTCAGATGAGCCGATCGAACTGAGCAAGTTCAACCGCGCTACCCAGGCCATGCGCCAACCGGGCTCTAATTTCAAACCATTCGTCTACAGTGCCGCACTGGAAACCGGATTCACCGCCGCCTCCATTATCAATGATGCGCCGGTTGTCATGGAGGACAGCTCCCTGGAAGATATCTGGCGACCAGAGAATGATGGCGGGGTTTTCCATGGCCCCACTCGCCTGCGCTGGGCATTGACCAAGTCACGCAACCTGGTGTCTATCCGCCTGTTACAACAGCTCG
>CAZPVJ010000035.1:0-15853 GCA_964590005.1 uncultured Alteromonadaceae bacterium
GCACCGTATTCGATGCCTTCGCCAACGGTTTCCTCGGTACTGTCGCGGGCCCGATCAAAGGAGGACTCCTCGGCCTCATCCCATTCAATGATGATGCCGTCGACACCACCGGCCAGTGCCAGTCCCCGCATTTCGGACTCAAGTTCTATCACGACGCCGGTGGTACTCTTGAGCCAGAGTTTGCCGCCGCCGGAGTCGCCCGCCGTCAGCCCCAGCCTGGCATTGCCATAGGTACCTGGAAAAGCATCCAGGTTGGGCATATCGTACACCACGCCCGTGGCATCGATCGTGGAAGCACCGAAACCACCGACACCCAGCCCGGCAATTTTGAAAGGATACTCTTTCCCCTCAACGGTTAAGGTACCGCCCCCCATGGTGCCACTGCCAACCCAGGCCACAGTGTATTGTTTGAGTTCGATTGTACCCGAGAGCTCCAGTTCTTCAGGGTCGATGGCTTCCTCTTCACCGTCATCGGTAACCGTCCCGGCTGGATCGTTCGTGGCAGTCCCCGTTGCCACACTCTCCTGGGGTGCCGATTCCGGTATTGCCTGCCGCTCAACCTGCCGAGTGTCACTTTCGCTATCGGCCACTGGTGCTGGCTCGGATACGGCCACCTCTACTGCCGGTACGGTTTCGCCCGATGCCGGCTCGGTCGGCTCCTCTGTGCTGCCGCAACCGGTGATGATAGCCGCCAATGACAGCGATAGTGTGCAAAGATACAGTGCGCTGGTGTTACTCATGGAAAACATCCGACTCCGTGATACTGACCGCGTAAGTAAACCACAATCGAATCACCATTGGTAAAGCGCGCAAGTGGTTATGGCTGTTCTATTGCTAAACGCAGTGCCTGAATGTCACTGAACCGTGTTTCGATGTCCTGCCTGTCAGACGCGGCGCGCAGATCAGCGAGCTTGCGAAGCGATTTCAGAAGCACCGGTAATGGCGGACCGCTGGCGGTGAGCCCGGGTCTTTCCGTGAGACCACTGTCAGCTGCGGGCTGCTCGATAAACTTGGCGACAAGTTGTTCATGGTGCTGGATTGCGGTTGCCCCGTGCGCTTCGCAGACCTCCAGGAATAACGTGGCATTTTTCTTGAACCAGGGTTCGCCAGCATGCTCTTCCAGCTGTTGCAGGAAGCTGTCCATGAGGCTTTCCTGGCGCATACAGTCCCTGAGAAGCAATTGGTCTTCGGGTCGCATGTACAGGAATTTGTCCACCAACAACTGAGAATAATAGGCGTTGTCCGCCTGGCAAAGCCCCAACAGCAGGTCGATGACATTGATCCCGGCGAAGTCGCCTGCATTGGCGCCACGGTATTCCCTCAGCCCAACCCTGTGCGGTTTGTAATAGGGCCGCACGCAGTAAAAAAATCGATCGATATCCAGGTCTTCGAACAATGCAGTGTTGGACTGGATGACGTCTTCCAGGCCATGCCGGGCCGCGCGCAGCAGGTCGGGCGTTACCGGGTGGGATACACCCAGTGGAACAATGCGTAACAGGGCTTCGGCGGCGCGAATATAAGCCAGTGCCGAGCGGGTATTGCAGGTAACAAAGTGTTTTTCGTCTGGCAGCGAGGTAAACGTTTTGTAGGTACCGTTGACGGCCAGGTTATGGGTTTCGAGGTGCGCCGAAGCGAATCGTGGCGCCACGCCCAACGCAGCGCCAAGTTGCATGGCCAGCGCTGAGGCCTCTACCAGTGGTGACGTGGTCTCCCTGGAGGGCTCGGTAATTTCATGGCGTCGGCAGGCCGCCATGTACAGGCCGATATTGCCCAGCAAATCAAACTGGGCCTCGAAACCCTCGTCGGTATTACCTTCCTTGAGAAGGTCGATAATGAAAACCCTGCCTTCCTCGACCAACTGCTGTTTGAGATCGTCACCAACACCGTCAACGGATTCGGGGCGCTCTGACGCAAAATAGCGCTCTTCAAGCGCGGTATTCAAGATGACAAAATTGCCCCTGATCCAGGCATCCAGCCGATCGGCGTTAGCGGTCATGACCGGTCTTCCTGTGCATCAGAGTGGTCTTGGTGAAAGCGCCTTCATCGAACGTTGATGGGTTCTTTGCCCCAGGGGGTCACTTCTTCACCAAAGTTTGCCTGGAAGGCCGAGGGCAGCTCTTCGGTCATGTCCAGCGTTGCAGCAAGACGACCCATTCCCACGTACAGCGCCAGGTGCATCAGCAGTTCCATGGTTTGGGCTTCGTCGAAGTATTCCCTGAGTCGGGCGAAGCGTTCATCGGTGATCGACAGATGGTCTGTGGCGAACCGATCAGCGATATCCAGTGCCACCTGTTCAGCCGCAGTCAGGTCGTCTGCCTCCTGCGGATTCTCGATAGAGCACACCAGATCTTCATCAACATCATTAGCGGCACTGGAGTAGCGGATCGCCATGCAGCTGCGGCACTGGTTGCGGAACGCCACGCGCAGCCTGACTAGCTCGATGAGGCGCTCTGGTAGTGTCCGGTTCATGGCAATGGCGGCGCCGAACCCGATAGCCCCCTTGGCGATCTCGGGGCTGTGGGCCAGCATGCGGGTAATACCTTGTTCAATGTCAGTAGCTGTATCTCCCGCGGTCATCTTGACGAGCTCGGGATCCCAGTGCTCAACGGGGATTTTGGAAATGCGACTCATGTCTGGTCCTCCTGGATGGGCGTCGATTGAGCGGCTGCTGTCCTGGTGCAAAAACCCATGACGGCCGATGCATGCGCTCAAGAGTATAGAAGTATACAGGGCGCCTGTCCCGCCGCGGTCTACCCAAGCGACGTTTGGTAGGGCTTGCGGCAACGACCGGTAGCTCAGGGGCCGGTGTAGGGTGGGTCGCCCGGCCCGCGGTAAGCATCGATAGGGCTGCGAACCGCGTCACTGCCGTAATACCAACCATTACCCGCCAGGGGAGCGAACAGCAGGTGCAGCGCCGACCGGGTCCCCTCCGAGGGTGGCTTCATACCCAGTTCTTCCGGTGTCTTGCCGCTGGCCACGGCGTGAAAATGGGTGAGGTCTGTATCTATCCAGCCTGGGGTGCAGGCATTGATGGCCAGATGCGGGTTTTCCCTGGCAAGATTGAGAGTATAGGTGTTTGCGCAGGCCTTGGAGAACCCGTACGCGTCGCTGTTATCCAGGCCATCCCCGGTTAACGCCCCATTTTCAGGATCAATGTGGTCTGCCATAAAGGCGTCAAGGCGGGGCCATTCAATAGCCGGGTCGGTAAGGAATTGCCTCAACCCGGGTTGGCATTCGGACACAAACCTGGGTCCCGCCGCCGAGGTGATGTTGACCACGCGACCCTCTGTGGGATCCAGCAGTGGCAAGAAAGCCTGACAAACCCGGTGAATACCGCGGACATTGACCTCTAGCACAGGGCCAGGTTCCTTGCTGCCAAAGCCGATCCCGGCATTGTTGACGATGCCGTAAAGTGTTGCAGCGCCATCATTAATCGACGCTGCCACCGCTTGCACGGCAGCCTGGACTGATAGGTCATCACTGACATCCAGGGGCAATAGCATCAGTCGTTCGCGCCAGCCGCCCTGGACTTCCAGGAGGCGGTTGATCGCGGCTTCACCCCGCTCGCTGTCGCGGCTGCCGAGGATGACATGGGTATGTTCATCGTGCTCGAGTATGGCCTGGCAAATTGCCAGTCCGATCCCCTTGTTACCGCCGGTTACGAGTATGCGTCGCATGAGTCAGACGCTAGCAGACAGACTGGTGGTTTACAAACCAGTGGCATTACCGGTAGTGCCTTTTTTGCCGTGCGCTGGATATTCCCGGCTCCCTTTTCAGGCCTCGGCGGCAAAGATACGATTAAGCTCCGGGTCATTGGCAGGATGCCAAACGCAGCGGGTGCCGTCCGGGTGATAAATATAGGCTACACAGGCATTGCAATTGTCGCAGCCTGATTGCTCCAGCTCGCCGCTGCGCAATTTGTTCACCAGAGCGGGGTCGTGAAGCAGGGCGCGCGCCAGCACCAGGCACTCAAAGCCCTCCGCGACAGCAGTCTGGGCGTTGGATAGTGACTTGATGCCACCCAGGTAGGCCAGGGGTACGTCAACCGCCGCCCGAATCTGCCGCGAATAGTCCAGGAAGTACATCTCTTTGAAGGTGACCTCTGGCTCGCTTGAAGCGGCGGCCTTCATCATCAACGCGGTTAGCCATTCCCGCTGCTGCTTCAGTACCTTACTGATCTCGACACGATTCATTCGGCTGCCAAACATGAACCAGGTCGATTCGACGTTGCGCCCACCACTCAATACCAGCATGTCGGCCCCGGCCTCCTGCAGGGCCTTGGCCGTCACAATACCGTCTTCGACTTTCGCGCCCCTGCGGGTGCCATCGGCGACATTGATTTTAGCCAGTACCGCGGTGGTGTCGCCGACAGCCTGTTTTACGGCTGCCAGTACCCGCGCAGGGAATCGCACCCGGTTTTCAGCTTCACCGCCGTACTCGTCCTGGCGCCGGTTATTGAGCGGCGAGATAAACTGGTTGAGCAGGTAGCCATGACCCATGTGCAGTTCGACGGCGTCGAACCCGGTATCCCGAGCGAGGCAGGCAGCGTCTACAAACTCCTGGATGACCCGCTCCATATCCTGCTCAGTCATTGCCCGGCTGAAAAAGTTGCCCTTGAGCATACCGGCGGGATTAAAACCCGACGACGCGGAAATGGTGCGACCCCTGACTTTCATGCCGGTGACAAAAGAACCGCCGTGGGTAATCTGGGCCGAGATAGCTGCGCCTTCGGCGTGGACTGCTGTGGTCAAGGCCCGCAGGTCCGCACTGATTTCCGGTCGCATCCATATTTGGTTGGGCAGCGTTCTGCCCTCTGGCGCGACGGACATGTAGGCCACGGTAGTCATGCCCACTCCGCCACGTGCCAGTTCGCTGTGATGTTTTACCAAGGCCCTGGTTGGCCTGCCCTGGAGACACATGGCCTCATTGGCGCCTGACTTTATGAAGCGGTTGCGCAGTGTCAGTGGGCCGATAGTAATCGGGTCAAAAGGGGAGGGGACTGCATTCATGTGATGTGACCTCGGGCGCAGTGATGCCCACGATGGAGACAGTCGCGCAGGATAACCGCTGTCACCCGACATTCCCATTGCTCGACAGCGAATGTGCTCGGATTGGCTAATTTGATGTACTTGTGTGGCATGGGGCTTCCAGCGTGCTCATCTGTCTGACAGTAACTGCCTTTGCCGCGAGTTCTCCCGTGCCCCGGGAATTGTTCTAGACTAGACGTTGTAATCACTGTCGCCTGGTGGGCCTGCATCGCCATCCCGAGGTTTACCGCGACGCCAACGACTGAGAGGAATGACACCCAGCTATGCCTGACCATTCAAGCCAGACACTGTTTGATACCCTGCGCAGATCGGCGGCCCGACAGCCCGACAAGCTCGCGATAAGGCAGGGTGACCTTAGCTGGAGCTATTCAGAGTTCCATCAGCAATGCCTGCAAGTGGCAGCCGGCCTGCAGAAAACAGGTATTGGTACAGGGGATCGTGTCGCCATTCTCTCTCGGAACTCGAGTACCTTCGCACTCGCTCGGTACGCGCTGGCGGCTGTGGGGGCTGTCCTGGTGCCCGTCAACTTCATGCTCAACCCCGAGGAAGCGGCCTACATTCTCAACCACAGCGAAACGCGGCTGTTATTGATCGGAAAAGAGGAGCGAGATGTCGCCGCCCAGCTTCCTGAGTTGTGCCCGGGGATCGAAACATTTGTCTGGATGGGCAGCGAAGAAGGCCTGGCCGTGCCCGAAGGAATGATACCGTTTGGCGCCTTGCGGGGAGCGGCAGAGGAGGCCGTGGTAGCTGGGCTCGATCCGGCTGAGCCCGCCCAGATCATTTATACCAGTGGCACTGAGTCCGCTCCCAAAGGGGCTGTGCTGAGCCATTCCGCGGTCATCTGGCAGTATGCAAGTTGCCTGGTCGACGCCGAGATTACCGCCTCTGATGTCCTCCTGCATTCGATGCCGTTGTACCACTGCGCACAATTGGATGCCTTTCTCGGGCCGTCCATTCAGGTTGGCGGCAGCAATGTCATCACCGATGATCCGAGTCCCGAAAATCTGCTGTCGCTCATCGAGTCTGAACAGATCAATTCCTTTTTTGCCCCGCCCACGGTCTGGATAGCGCTGCTTAATTCGCCGCAGTTCGACCAGACTGATCTTTCCCGTTTGCGCAAGGGCTATTATGGCGCCGCCATCATGCCCATCGAGATCATGAAGCGCATACAGGAAAGCATTCCCCAGATACGCCTTTGGAACCTGTACGGGCAGACCGAGATCGCACCGGTCGCTACCATTCTCAAACCCGAGGACCAGCTACGCAAGCCGGGCTCGTGTGGCAAGGCTGTATTGAATGTCGAGACCCGGATCGTTGACGATGACGGCAATGACGTTGCTGAAGGAGACATTGGTGAGGTCGTGCATCGGTCACCGCAACTGTTGACAGAGTATTTCAAAAATCCCGAGAAAACTGCCGAAGCGTTCGAGGGTGGCTGGTTCCACAGTGGAGATCTGGCGACGATCGATGGCGAGGGTTACATCACGATAGTGGATCGTAAGAAAGACATGATCAAGACCGGCGGTGAGAATGTCTCCGGGCGAGAGGTCGAGGAGGCTGTCTATCAACTGTCTGGCATTGCCGAGGTTGCGGTGATCGGTTTGCCACACCCTCATTGGATCGAGGCAGTGACCGCCGTGGTGGTGGCGCAGCCAGGTGAATCACTCACCGAGGAGACTGTTATTGCGCATTCCGCCGGGTTGCTGGCAGGTTTCAAGGTGCCCAAGAAAATCCTCTTCGTCGACGAGCTGCCACGTAACCCGTCCGGCAAGATTCTCAAGCGCGATCTGCGCTTAAGCTATGCTGATGCGTTCCAGGAATGAGCCAGCAATCAGCCGGCTGCGCACGAGTGTGAGGTGTGTCAATGTCCTGGCAAAAATTCCAGTCTAGTCAGATCCCCTGGAGTGGTAGTAGCCAGTCCAGAGAGCGGATAATTGCAACCGCGCCGAGTGTTCTGCGGCAGCGCAGCGTGGTCGGCGACGAAGAGCTGAGTGTCGAGGCCGAAGGCGGCGTATTACTGATACCCACGAGTGGCGTGTTGGCGTTGGCTGACGGGACTGTGCTGAACGCGGGTGACCTCATGTGGATACCTGCCGGCAAGGGCTATAGCGGCCAGTGTCGCGACTCGCTGATGCTCTATGAGTTGCACCTGCCAGTACCACTGGGTCCTGCAGAGCCCTGTTTGATGGCTCAGTCAACGTTTGAATGGCAGAGCTTCGATGACCCTGCGGGCCGGCCAACCCAGCCCGTTCAGGTGCTTATGGAGGGCGAGTTGTCGATACTGCGTACACGCTTCGTGCCCGAATTTACAGCGGGAGACCACTGGCATGATTTCGATACCTGGTATTTCATTACTGACGGATCCATGCGATTTGGTGAGGAGGGCATTTACAGTGCCGGTGATGTCAGGCAGGTGACCGGTGGTTACAGTTACGGGCCAGAGGAGCCGGGAACCGATGGCGTGGAATTTGTCCTGGTCAGTGTTGGTGGGCCGGTGGCATTGCACTGGGCGGACCTGGAGGCGCCACCACACGGGGCTTTGCAGGTTTCCTGAAGCGCCTGGCGCTCACAGCGTGTAGTATGCAGTTTTCAACGATGCAATAAGCGTAGCCAGCCACGTCAGTGGTAAATGGGTCGGACCTTGATTGACGATACACACCATTACATTTTGACAGCCAGCAGCCGGGATATACCCGGTGTTATCGCCGGCATCTCCGGCACGCTCTTCGAGTTGGATGCCAATGTGACCGAGGCCGCACAGTTTGGTGATGATGGTTCCAACCGGTTTTTCCTGCGCATAGCGTTCTCGGTGGCAGGCGGCGAGCACGCAGTGCAGGCGCTCGAACAAAAGCTTGAGGCTATGCGGCAGGCGTTCGATATTGTCTGGGAAATTCACGACGCTGAAGTGCGGCCGCGGGTGATGCTGGCGGTGTCCCGCTACGGGCACTGTCTCAATGACCTGCTGTATCGCTGGGAGGCAGGCACCTTGTCCGCCGACGTGGTGGCCGTGGTGTCGAACCACGAGGATATGCGCAGCAAGACTGAATCTTACGGCTTACCCTATTTTCACTTGCCCGTTACCCCGGAGACCAAGCCCGAGCAGGAGCAACAGATTCTGGACCTGATTTCGGAGCATCGCATCGACCTGCTGGTCCTGGCGAGGTACATGCAAATCCTCTCCGGTGACATGTGTGCGACCCTGAGCGGCAGGGCTATCAATATCCACCACTCCTTCCTGCCCAGTTTCAAGGGAGCCAAGCCCTATCACCAGGCCTTTGACCGCGGGGTCAAGATTATCGGGGCGACCGCGCACTATGTGACCTCGGATCTCGACGAGGGCCCTATCATTGAACAGGATGTTCAGCGGGTTGAGCATTTCCACCGCGCTGAAGAGCTGGTCAGACGCGGTACGGATATCGAGTGCCAGGTGCTCGCGCGTGCGGTTAACTGGCACTGCGAACACCGCGTTCTGCTCAACGATCACAAGACCATCGTATTTAAGTAACCGTGTTGCCGTCGCGGCTACCGTCCGCTAGCGCCCCGGCAGCACCGTCATCATCAGGAAGCCGGAAAACGCCGCATTCGAGGGCGACAGGTTTTTATCGACCTGCTTCTTGGCATCGTTGATGAGCTTGCGGTACTTGCGGTAGAAATCCCAGGTGGGAGTGGGGTGATACACCGGGTCCTCTATATCGAAAAAAGCGAGGACACCTTTTGCCGTGGTCGGCTTGACGAACACCTCTCGGGTGGGTTTGTAGTAGGTAGGAATGATTGTCACCAGGCTCCACTTGGCGAGCTTACCTGTTTTGAGCAGGTCTACCATGGCTTCAAAGCCCGCTGCCTGTTTACCGTGTAGCATCTGCGACAGGGCCTGTACCATAAAGGCTTTCTCGTGCTCATCCATCGCCTTCACGAAGTCCCGGAATTTGGGTTTCTCAAACAGCGACACCATAGAGGACCGCGACACCGCTTTCACCATGTTGTCGGCTGCGATGTGCACATTTCCTGCCAGCGCCTGTTCGCTGAAATTCTCCTTGGCGAAGTCGATCATGGGCGCCATGCGGTGCTTTTTGCCGATCTTTGCCATCTCGGGGTCGGCGAACCCCTTGGGGTATCGCGCCAGGAAGTCCGCTTCGGCGGCTCTGAGTCGCTGTGGATCGAGCATGAGAGATCTCCCTGGACAGTATTGCAGAGTAGTTACTCTAGCAACTCATTGGGACTTTCGCCCGCTCGCCGGATTGCGACTTTGCACTGTCAGGTGTCATTTTGACAGGTGACGTATGCGAATGATCGGAGGCCTGCCGGCTTACTCCAGGACCAGGAGTATCCGCGAGTTGATGCCGTGGCTGGTGCCCTCCACGCCGAGCTTGTCCAGTGTGATGTAGCGGTAGTTCAAGTTGAGATTGAAGTAGGGCGACAGCCACCAGTTTATGCCCGCTGACCAAATATCCATTTCGCCGCCAAACAATTCTCCATCCGCGGCATCGAGCACGCTGTATCGGGTACTGATTTCCCAGGAGCCCCAACCGTTTTGATCGACTGTTCGTGAGATTGGTACTTTGCTGAATATACCCACCCGCTTGTTGTAGGGCCTGACTTCGCCGGAGAGAATCCAGGATGCGGTTACGTGATAACCCTTCGATCTGGGGTCACCCAACTCGGGTGCATCAGCCTGGCCTTCAACATACTCGCTATGCAACCAGAAGGGGCCAGTGCGAAGTGATACCTCGGCCTGGTAGGTGCTGGTTTCCTCGGGGAAAAACTTATCGGTGCTGATAAAGTCCGGGGACTGGTTAAACTCCGGCTCTGTTGCTATTTGAAAGCCTTCCTTGGTGTCGGAGTGGCGAAAACCCAGGCCCAGATGCAGCAGCGTACTTTCGTTGTCTGATTGATAAGGCACCCAGGTCGCGCGCCCTACGTACTGTGTTGCATTGTCGCTGAAGGAGCTGGGTTGATCCCGGTCCAGCCAGTTGTTGAAGGCACCAGCCGCCACGGTCATTCGATCGTCAAATAGCGTGCTGGCCACGACCAGGCCGACGTTACGTGACGGCAACAAAGCGTCTGATACCGCCGCACGTTCTTGTTGCGGCAGGTAAACCATCGACATCAGCCTTTCCATGGAAATGGGTTCTTTCTGCTTGCCGATTGAAAAGCTGGCTTTCTCCCAGAGCGGGATATCGAGGCGGACATCGAAGAAGGTGAAATCGTCATCTTCGCGGCTGTCGAACCCTTGGTCGAAGGCATGGGTGGCCCCGAAAAGCGTCCAGACCCAGGGTTTGTCAAAGTTAATGGTACCAACCCCACCGATTCGCAGTCCGCGAATTTCGCCCCCTTCGAAGGTATCAAGGTCGCCCACCTGGAATTCGCTTTCATCGTCCTGGTCTATCCAGTACTGGCGGTCCAGCACGACGGCGCCGGCGGCGATACCCGAAACGTATCGGCTATCGAATCGATTCCACTTTTCCGTGTTGGCATAGTCCAGTGGCACCGCCAACGGTGGCGGCGCATAGGCCAGCCAGCCGCCCTGTGATCGCGCTATCTCTTCCGGGGTTTCCTCGAGCATCATGACAAATCGGTTTCTGACGATTTCGCCACGGCGCATGGCGAACGTCGCGTGGGTCTTGGTATCCAGCAGGATGTCGATATCCTGGCGCGGATCGCCATCGAGAATCATGAAGCTCGCCGGCTCCCCGAGCTTGAGCTGCCCAAGAATAACGCCACCAGCGGCATCATAAACCTCGTCGGCCTCGTCCATCGGAATCAGGTCTTCGGTGACGATGTCCAGCTTGTTGTTGCGAACCAGTATGTTCACAAGCCGTTCTTCGCCTTGCTCATTGGTCAGTTGGACATTGCGCAGCAGTACTGTCGGATTCTGGTCCTGTATCTGGGCCAGGGAGGTGACGGTCACGCAGCAGAGGGCCAGAATGAGGGAAAGCGCTCGGAGATACTTCATACTGACGACAGTCTTACCTGTGTTGGCCCGCTTCGTTGACCCGCCCATGCGCGAGGAATGACCCAATGGTACTACATAATGCGGATATGCTGCCGCGAGAAGGCCGTCTATGTCGCCCTGCGGATTTACATCTGGCGGCTCAGGCGTTAATCTTGCGGGCTGTTTTTGACCCGGCACCCACGTACTTCAGGGCCTGTCGGCGACCCCCAAGTTCAGCAGTTAATCCAGGCAGGGAATAGAGATGGCAGAACAGAAAGCGACCAACGTGCATTGGCACGAGGGTGATATTACCCGTGAGCACCGCGAGAAGATCCTCGGACATAAGGGGGCAACCCTGTGGTTTACCGGCCTCTCCGGTAGCGGCAAAAGTACGGTAGCGGTGGAATTGGAGGGTATGCTCAGTGAAATGGGTGTGCTGTCCTATCGCCTAGACGGCGACAATGTGCGCATGGGCATTAATAAAAACCTCGGTTTTTCAGCGGAAGACCGCACTGAGAACATCCGTCGTATCGGCGAAGTGGCAAAGCTGTTTGTGGATAGCGGTGTAATCGCTTTGAGTAGCTTCATCAGCCCCTATAAAGCCGATCGCGACCAGGTACGTAAACTCCATGAAGATGCTGACATGACCTTTATTGAAGTTTTCGTCGACTGCTCGCTGGAGGCGGCGGAGAGCCGGGACCCCAAGGGCTTGTACAAGAAGGCCCGGGCAGGGGAGATCAAGAACTTCACCGGCATAGACGACCCTTACGAGGCCCCGGATGCCCCGGAGATCCACCTTCGGTCTGATCAGCAAAGCCTGGCAGAAGAAATCGAGCAGATATTCAGCGTGCTGCGGGAACGCGGCATCGTCAACCAGTAAAACAGGACCCGACAATGATCAAGCCACATGGCTCAGATGAATTAAATCCGCTGTTTGAGTACAACACCGAGCGGCGTCATGAACTGATTGCCGAAGCTGAGACGCTTCCCTCGATCTTGTTGAACTCCGCGGCAGCCGCCAATGCTGTGATGCTCGGTGGCGGTTACTTCAATCCGCTTACCGGCTACATGAACCTCGCCGACAGCCTCAGCGTCGCTGAAAAAATGCATACGGTTGACGGTTTATTCTTCCCCGTGCCCATCGTCAATATGACGACCGAGAGCGGCGTCGAGCCCGGTAGTAGAATCGCGCTGCGAGATCCCAATGTCGAGGGCAACCCGGTTCTGGCGATAATGGATGTCGAAGCGGTCGAGTCGGTTAGCGACGAACAGATCCAATTCATGGCTGAAAAGATCTTTCGAACCCTGGACGACAATCACCCTGGCGTAGCGACATTTTCGGGACTGGGTAACACCCTGCTGTCCGGTCCAATACAGGTGCTGAACTTCTCCTATTTCCAAGCGGACTTCCCCGACACCTTCCGTACCGCGGTTGAGATCCGCAACGAGATTGCCGAGCACGGCTGGGAAAAAGTCGTGGCCTTCCAGACCCGTAACCCCATGCATCGCGCGCACGAGGAACTGTGCCGTATGGCGATGGAGCAACTGGACGCGGATGGTATTCTGATCCACATGCTGTTGGGCAAACTCAAGCCGGGTGATATTCCCGCTGAAGTCCGCGACGCCTCGATACGCAAAATGGTCGAAGTGTATTTCCCGCCGAATACTGTGATGGTGACCGGCTACGGCTTCGATATGCTCTATGCCGGTCCTCGCGAGGCCGTACTCCATGCGGTATTTCGCCAGAACTGCGGCTGTACTCATTTGATCGTGGGTCGTGACCACGCCGGTGTAGGAGACTACTACGGTGGCTTCGACGCGCAGACTATATTCGATGAAGAAGTGCCTGACGGTGCCCTGGAACTCGAAATATTCAGTGCCGATCACACGGCTTACAGCAAGAAACTCAACAAGGTGGTCATGATGCGCGACGTGCCCGACCACAGCAAAGACGACTTCGTCCTGCTGTCAGGTACGGCGGTTCGCGAAATGCTAGGCAAGGGCATTGCGCCTCCACCCGAGTTCTCCCGACCGGAAGTGGCCAAGATCCTTTCGGACTATTACCAGGCATTGGATGCCTGATTCAAATTGCCGCCGGCCCATTCGGGCTGGTGGCTCCATGTAGCCAGGGTGACCCCATGAACTACGATCTCTTCAACGGGGATGCCGACGGCATCTGTTCGCTGCTGCAGTTGCGCCTGGCGGAGCCGCGTGAAAGCACGCTCGTTACCGGGGTCAAGCGGGACATCAATCTGCTCGACAAGATACAGCCGGTGTCTGGCGACAGGCTTACCGTACTCGACATTTCGATGGACAAAAACAAGGCGCCGTTGCAGCGCGCCTTGGAGCAGGGCGCGGAAGTGTTCTACGTTGACCACCATTTCCCGGGCGATATCCCCAGCCATCCTCAGCTGACCAGCATCATCAACGAATCACCGGAGGTGTGCACTGCCGCCCTGGTTAACGGCCATCTCGAAGGGCGTTTCGCTGAGTGGGCGGTCACCGGAGCGTTTGGTGACAACCTGCACCAGACGGCGCGGGCGCTTGCCCGGGAACTGACTATATCCGATGAGGATTTGTCGCTTCTGGAGCAGCTCGGCACCTGCATCAATTACAACGGCTATGGTCCGGCGATAGAGGATTTGCACTACGACCCCGAGGTTCTGTATCAGACCTTGTACGAGGCGGCTGAGCCTCTCGTATTCGCTCGGGACTCACAGGACTTTATCCGACTCAGTGATGGCTACCGGGACGATATGGCACAAGCCGCGGGCCTTTCGCCTGCCCACAGCGATAGCTCGACGGCAGTTTTCATCCTGCCAAACCAGGCTTGGGCCCGCAGGGTAAGCGGTGTTTATAGCAATGACCTGGCGAGCGATAACCCTGATCGCGCTCACGCGGTATTAACTGAAAAAGACAATGGCAATTACCTGGTCAGCGTACGGGCTCCTATGAGCAACAAACAGGGCGCCGCCGACCTGTGCAGGCAGTTTCCGACAGGCGGTGGTCGTGCCGGCGCAGCGGGCATCAACGACCTCCCGGCTGACAGCCTGGATGCGTTTGTCTCGGCTTTTCAGCAGGCTTACGCCTAAGACAGCGCCTCGTCCAGCAACTCTATCCAGTGCTTGACCGGAATTTCGGTTGCAGCTGCCATGTGTGCCAGGCATCCAACGTTGGCCGTCGCAATGACTCCCGGTTGGCTTTTGGACAGGGCTGAGAGCTTGTCGGCTCGCAACTGCTCCGATAGCTCGGGTTGGAACAACGAGTAAGTGCCCGCGGATCCACAGCACAGGTGCGAATCACTGACTTCAGTCAACTCATAGCCAGCGGTTTTCAGCAGGCGTTCGACCACACCGGTTATCCCCTGACCGTGTTGCAAGGTGCAGGGTGAGTGAAATGCCACCTTGATGTTATCGGCCGGGAGCGAACATCCCTCGAGTTTGGCCAGAAGAGCCTCTTCTTCGCGCAGTATGACCTCGGCGAGATCAAAACTCTTGCTGCTGATGTCGGCGGCCCGGTTTTTGTAAGCCTCGTCGTTTGCCAGCACACGCCCGTAGTCTTTCACCTGGGGCGCGCATCCCGAGGTATTGATAACGACGGCCTCTGCGCCCGATTGGAGTGCCGGCTCCCAGGCATCGATGTTTCGCCGCATATCGTCCGCGGCTTTATCCTGTGCCCCAAGGTGTTGGCGCAAAGCACCGCAGCAGCCTGCGCCCGGTGCTACTTGAAGGCTTATGCCTATCGCGTCGAGCACGCGGGTCGTGGCGCGATTAATGGCGGGCGCCATGGCCGGTTGAACACAGCCCTCCAGTAAAAGCATTGTGCGCTCGTGCCGGGCAGTCGGTGGGGGGCGCAGAGATTTTTCGCGGTCTGGAATCTTCTCTCGCAGGCGTGCCGGAAGCAGTGGCCTGCACAGTTGCCCAACCCGTAGTAGAGCGCCAAAGAGCTGTTTGCGCGACATGACCTCAGTGCTTAGCCAGCGAAGCAGGCGCTGGCTGGCAGGGCGTGTAACCTGCCGATCGACTTCGTCCCGCCCGATATCGAGCAGTCGATGATAGTTTACGCCTGAAGGGCAGGTAGTCTCACAGGCTCGGCAGGTCAGGCAGCGATCGAGGTGTTGCTGGGTGGTCGCGCTGGCGTCCTCACCCTCCAGTACCGCTTTGATCAGGTAGATTCGACCCCGGGGACCATCTCTCTCGTCGCCAATCAGCTGGTAGGTAGGGCAAGTTGCGTTACAGAATCCGCAATGCACACAGCTGCGCAAAATAGCGTCGGCTTCACGTCCGCTCGGCGTGTCGATCAGGTGGCTGGCCAACTGCGTCTGCATCAGTCTAGCGGGTGCCTGCGGGTAATTTGGGTCATAGCGACGGATACATTCGCCCGGGGTTGAAGATACCCGCCGGGTCGAACTCCAGTTTTAACTGCGTGTGCAGCTTGTGTATTGGCGCCGCCAGGGGGGTAAACACCCCCTGGGACTTATCACCACCGCGGAACAAGGTGGCATGACCGCCTACCCGGCTCATAAACTCTCGAATCTCGGCGGCCGGACGTTCTGATAAGAGCCAACACTGGCCTCCGTTCCACTCCAGGAGAATGTTCTGCTCTTCGCATAGTTCGCTGAAAGGCACTTTGGCTCTCGCCGGAAGTGCCAATCGCCACAGAGGCCTGCTGCCGGCGACGAAAAAAGCCGTCTGCTGCTCTTTGAGTTGTCGCCAAAGCAAGATTGCTGCGTCTTCCGCAAGCCGTTCGCCGCCCAATGCCTTGGCAGTCGCTTCTACAGCGCTCCTGGCCCCTGATAAGCGTAGACTCAGCTTATCCTGCTGCCACAGTGTTGCCGATATCGGCATGGGTTTTCCCGCCCAGGACCGCATTG
>CAZPVJ010000036.1:0-32689 GCA_964590005.1 uncultured Alteromonadaceae bacterium
AAGTGCACGATACTCAGGCGATAAGAGTAGACTGGTCGTTCTGCCTGCTTGGGCACGAAGTAATACATCATGCCCAGGAAGCCTGCGGTGAGGAAAAATCCAACCGCGTTGTGTCCGTACCACCATTGCACCATGGCGTCGACGGTGCCCGCATAGATGGAATAGGATTTCATGGCGCTCACCGGGATCGCCAGGCTGTTGATAATGTGCAGCACCGCGACAGTGACTATGAACGCGCCAAAGAACCAGTTGGCAACATAGATGTGGTCCGCTTTGCGTTTCATTATCGTGCCGAAGAACACCACGGCGTAAGAGACCCAGACAACGGCAATCAGAATATCTATGGGCCATTCAAGCTCAGCATATTCCTTGGACGTGGTCAGCCCCAGGGGCAGGGTGATTGCGGCAGCGACAATAACGAGCTGCCAGCCCCAAAACGTAAACGCCGCCAGCTTGTCTGACACCAGGCCGGTTTGGCAGGTGCGTTGGACCACGTAGTAGGAGGTGGCAAACAGGGCGCAGCCGCCAAAGGCAAAAATCACCGCATTGGTATGCAGTGGTCTCAGGCGACCAAAGCTGGTCCAGGGCAAGTCAAAGTTGAGCGCGGGCCAGGCAAGTTGGGCAGCAATCAGCACCCCCACCAGCATGCCTACGATTCCCCACACCACCGTCATAATGGCGAATTGGCGGACAACCTTGTAATTGTAGGTTGGATGCTCCAATGCGGCGTTAAGCTCACTCATGGTTCGATTCCATCAAACAGTTCAATTGATTCAGTTTCAGAGTAGTGGCGGCGTCAGTCCGTGAAGGCCGGCGCGGCTCCAAAGTCCCACAGAATGACCGACCCAACCATCAGGCAGATCAGGATCACCAGGGCGATGGCCATCACCGCACTGGAAAACAGGAAGCCGCGTTCTTCCGGGATGTGGAGCACGATCGGGATTCCCAGGTACAGCAGGTAAACCGCCCAGCTGACGGAGGCAACACCGATCAGCATGTCCAGCCACAGTAATGGATAAAAGCCGACAACCCCGGACAGGAATAGTGGCGTCGCAGCCAGGCTGGTGATCACTATGCCCTTGGTTATCGTCGAGGCTGCACCGTAGGTTTCGGCCATCCAGTGTATGAAGTAACCGATGACCGCCACGCAGCCGATCATCGCGGCATAAAACAAAATGCTGATCAGGCGGGCGCTCTCAACGGTCAGCTTGATGACATCACCCTGGTCGCCGACGCTCCAGCCCACGCGACTGGTGCCATAGTACCAGGCGACAGCCGGTAAAATGGCCAGGACGCAGGGATACAGCGCCAGGGTATTCAGGGATTTCTCCGGCAGGTCGGCAATGACCTGCCACTGGCTACTGGGCTTGGTTAATAGCCCAAAGGTATGTTGGATCATGATTTACCGATCTCCCCACTGCGACTTTTTATTGGCTGCACACGCATTGTAGGCGTACACGATTGTCAGGTGTTGACCTGCGTCAAGCCTAGAGAAAAGTCCCCCCCGGGGCTCGTACTTAGCTCGCCAGGTTGGCCATTTCCCGCAGGCTGTCAACATCCAGAATTTCTATTTCTTTGTTATCGACTCGCAACATGTCCAATTTCTGCATGCGGCTGAATACTCGACTCACGGTCTCGACGGTAAGCCCGAGGTAGTTACCGATGTCGACACGCGACATGGGCAGGCGGAATTGTGTGGCGCTGAGTTTGCGACGTGCATTGCGTGTCGAAATACTCAGCATCAGAGAGGCAACTCGTTCATCCGCTGAGTTTTTGCTCAGCAGCGTGATGAGCTGCTGGTCTTCGGTGATTTCCCGGCTCATTAACTGGAAAAAGTGGCGTTGCAGGCTGGGCATCAGCGCGCTCAGCTTTTCCAGGGAGCTGAAGGGGATTTCACAGACAGCGGCGGTTTCAAGGGCCTTGGCGGAGGAGGCGTGATTGTTATTGCTGATGCCGTCCATACCCAGGATTTCTCCGGGGAAGTAAAAGCCGGTGACCTGCTCACGACCATCGTCGGTGGTCTTGTACGCTTTCAGGGTTCCAGAGCGGACCGCGTAAACAGACTGAAAGTCATCGCCCTCCCGATACAGGTGCTGACCTTTCTGCAGCGGTTTGCTGCGTTGAATAATATTGTCCAGTTGCTCTATGTCGTCGTGTTCCAGCGCGAGCGGCAAACAAATGCTGGCCAATCGGCAGTTGCCACAACTGACCTGGTACTCATGCGCGCAGCGCTTTACTGCGTCGTCACCGCCCTGGTCTGCCAGGTGTATAGTCATAGAGGTGTCCATGGCCTTGTTGAACTCTCAGTATAATAGATATCGACGGGGTGAGGTAATTGAAATGAAACCCTAAACCGTGGCCGAAAAGGCCGTGGCGCCGACCCCGCGGTTGCCTGGCAGGTAAGCATCGAACGGCATGCAGATATTGCGCAGAAAAGGCCTTCCACGGGGGGTGACCTGTATCCCGTCTTCTTCAATGCAGAGTAGGCCATCGCGTTCCATCTGCTGCAATACGTCCAGTTCCTTGTCGAAGCTTTGTCGAAAATCTATGCCAAAGCGCTGATTGCAGTCGGAGAAATCCAATGCCAGATCCGAAATCAGGCTCATGATGATGTATTTGCGCAATTTGTCGTCACGGCTGACCTTGAAGCCCTTTTCGATGGGGAGTGTGTTGTCGCCCAGAGCACTGTAGTAGTCCTCCAGGTCGCGTTTGTTCTGCAGGTAAAAGTCACCCAGCTGGCTGATCGACGATGCGCCAAGGCCGAGAAGGTCGTCAGACATACGCAGTGAATAACCCTGGAAATTTCGTTGTAGCCGGCCTTCACGCTGGGCGACGGCCAGTTCATCCTGGGGTTTTACAAAATGGTCCATGCCAATATGCACGTAACCTGCTTCTTGCAGGGTGTCGCCGATAATCTCGTGCAGTAGCAGTTTCTCCTCTGGCGTTGGCAGGTCCAGGCGATCGATCGCCCGCTGGCTCGGAAAGCGCTCGGGCAGATGGGCGTAGTTGTAACAGGATATGCGATCTGGCGAGAGGCTGATGACCTTGGACAGCGTTTCAATGATGGTGACGGAGTCCTGGTGTGGCAGACCGTAAATCAGGTCGAAACTCAGTGAACGGAAGTCATGACTACGTATTTTGTCTACCAGCTCTGCCACCTCGCGGTAGGGCTGTATCCGGTTGATCGATTTTTGTACCAGTGGATCGAAATCCTGTATACCCAGGCTGATGCGGTTAAAACCGACGCCCTTGAGCAGTGCGACGGTTGAAAAGTCCACGGTTCGGGGATCGATTTCTATAGAGTATTCGCGATAGCCCTTATCCAATAAGTTGAAATGCGAGGCCACGGAATGCATCAGCTCGGTAATCTCGGCATTGTCCAGGAAGGTCGGCGTGCCACCCCCCCAGTGCATTTGAGTGACCGGACGCGATGCGCCTACCAGCTGTGACTGCAACTCAATTTCGGTCAACAGGTGATCGAGGTAGCGGCGTGCCACGCCGGGCTTGCGAGTCACGGTTTTGTTACAGGCACAGTAAAAGCAGATGTCTTTACAGAATGGCAGATGGATGTACAGGGAGAGTGGTGCGCGCCTGTGTTCCCCGGGGCTGCGCTGCCAGGTCAGGTAATCGTCCAGCGGGAAGTCCTCGCTGAACTGGGGCGCGGTCGGGTAAGAGGTGTACCGAGGCCCCTGGCTGGCGTATTTGCCGGCTAATTCCAGGTTGGCCTGACGGGCTATGTCGGTGCCGGCGTTGGTTCTGGCGAGCGGTTCGTGGGTGTGCATCAAGATTACAGCGTCGTGTATGAGATGGATGCAGGTTATCAGGGCACACCCGTGAGGGCGTTGATGTGGATCAAGCGCCGATTCGGCTCAACCCAGTGAGGCCACGCTTTTAAGCACCAGCCGCACCAATTCTGCCTGCCGTGACATCCCGGTCTTGGCGAAAATCGACTTCAGCTGTGCTCGCGCCGTATGTTGCGAAATGTTCTGAGCCTCCGACACCTCGGCGAGGTTAAGCCCGCGTGAAAGCAGTATGGCAACGTTAGCCTCCGCCGGGGTCAGGTCAAACAGGTCGCCAAGGGTCTGCTGGGACGCCGTCTCTCGAAGGTCGGGGTCGCTGATAAAAACTGCCACGCAGGGACTGGATTGGCCCTCATGCCACTCGCCTGTCGAAACGGGCCGGATCACTAACCCCAGGTCACTGGCGCCGCTGTCGCGCGGAACCCGCAGGGCACGCACCAGAGAGGTCTCTCCCCGATGCTGGGCTTCAATAACCTGCGCCACCGCAGCCTGTAACTCACGATTGATATCGCGGCCCTCGACATGCAGCCGTTGACCGTGGAGGGTCAGTCCCCCGGGTTCGTCGAGCAGCACCCGGGCAACCGCATTGTTATTCAATACCCGTCCTTGCTCATCCAGAATGATTGTCGCGACTGCCAGTTGCTCTACCGCCCCGGCGTAGATATCGCGTTCTGATGTAGTGCGGCTCAGTGTGGCAAACAGGCGAATCGCCCGTTGCAGGTGCGGTCTCAGTCTTTCCAACAAGCGCCTGTCGCGTTCGTCGAAACGCGGTTCGTCGCGCCGTCTCGAAATGCGCAGCTTGGCGAGCATGCCACCGCTCTCCTGTGTGTCCACGCCGAGAATACGAAACAAGTTGATTGGTTCCAGGTATTGTTCGTAGTAATCCGATACGACCAGTTCTTCGTCGGGCAGTAAATCCTCCAGACTGATAACCTGGTCGGTAGGCAGGTTGACGAAGGGGTCCAGGGAAAAAAACTGCTCGCGGTAGGCGGTCAGTTCCCAGTCGCTGGCATCGTCGTCAGATTTTGGCTGCGCCGCTTCGCGATCCGGCCGCAGGCTGTTTAAGATGACGCCCTGGTCACCTTCACTGGGTGGCCGGAGGATAAGCGATACGACCTCAGCATCGAATATGGATCGCATCAGGGGCAGGGCGCTTTGCCAGGGCTTCGGTTCCAGCGAGCCCTCGTAAAGCAGCCCGATCAGTGTGTCGTAGTCGGGGTCAAAGTTGTCGATATCCATAGGATAAGCCGTGGCTCGCTCGGCTATTTGTCGATACTGGACAATTCGGCGGCAACCTCGGCAAGCAATTTGGGTCGACCGACACCCCATCCCTGCAGGTAGTCCACGCCGATGATGCGCAATTGCTCTATCACGTCTTCATTTTCTACCGACTCGGCAATGGTTTGCTGCCCCAGGAAATGGGCTAGATCGTTAATCGAGCGGGCCATCGCGAAATCGTTGCGATTGCGGTGAATGTTGGTGATAAAGGTGCCGTCTATCTTGACGTAGTCAACCGGCAGCTCCCGGAGATAGTTGTGGCTGGCCAGCCCGGTGCCGAAGTCGTCGATAGAAAATTTGCAACCGATATTACGGAAGGTCCGAACAAAATCCGCAGCCTTGACCAGGTTGGAAATGGTTCCTGTTTCGGTAATTTCGAAGCACAGTTTACTGGTGCCTACGCCGAATTCGGAGATCTGCTCCAGCAGGTAATCCATGAAAGCGTCGTCGGTAACACTGGTGCCTGACAAGTTGATGGCCAGGCTGGGCACGATCTTTTGGGCATCCATCAGGCTGCTGATCCAGCCGAAAGCCTCCTTGATCACCCAGCGGTCGACCATGCTCATAAAGCCATAGCGCTCCGCCGATACAATGAACTCTTCGGGAGAACCCAGGGTGCCATCCTGGTTACTCAAGCCAAGTAACAGCTCGTAGTGGGCTGATACCTCTTCACCATCTTCCACGGTACTTTGAACGATGGGCTGTGCCCGCAGGACAAAGCGGTCGGTCGCCAGCGCTTCCTCCAGGTCGAGTCGGCTCTGCTTGAGTTCCGATTTGTGCTGAAGTAACTGGGCCTGGTCCTCGGTGTATTCGACCACCCGGTTGCGACCCTTGTCCTTGGCGATTTGCATGGCACCGCGGGCGGCGGACAGCACTTCCTCCACGCCGGCGCTCACCTCAGTCAGTGGTGCGACGCCGATAGACACCGTAAAGCTGACCTTTTCGTTTTCGATCTCAATGCTGCTGGCTTCGATATCGGTTCTGACTTTCTCGGCGAACTCGTTGGCCTTATCCATGGTTCGATCGACCAGCAGGATGCCGAACTCATCGTCCCCGATGCGCGCAGAGGACGTTTTCTTGCCATGTAGCTGTGACAACAGTTTGGCGAACTCGAGTAAAACCAGGTCGCCATTAACTTTGTCATAGACCTCGTTTACCAGGCTGAATTGGTCGATGTTGATATACAGCACAGCGTGCTGAGACGATTTACGCTGGGCGTGTCGCAGGGTCCTGCGCATCTGTTCGACAAAGGTATCGCGGTTGATCAGTTTGGTCAGTTCGTCGTGGTTGCGCTCGAAGCTCAGCGTCTTCTGTACGTGCTCCAGTGTGCCGTACATGCTTTCATCAACCACCGACATCTGGTCCGCGGAAGAGGGTGGTTTGGCACCACGGCTCAAGTGACGCGCCAGCTGCACGTTGGTCATTTCCGCGTTTTTCTGTCCGCGGTCATTGACGAAAATGTAGCGTTCTTTATCCGGGCTGACCCAGGCCAGCTGCATCCGCCTTTTCTTGCCTTCCTTGTCGCGGTAGTTAAGCCAGCTGCCGGTCTCTATCTCCTCAACGCGTCGCACCCACCGGCGAAGCCTGGGCAGCTCCTCGATCCGTGCACGGCGCTGTTCTGCCGTAACCACCGGCGGTGCTTTGGGCACCGAGGTAGTGACAACCGCGTGACTGCCGGCAATGGTGTCCCGCAGTTCGTCAAGCACTGCATCGTGGGCCACGTTGGCGGGCAGGGCAGAGCTTATTTGCTGCCGGATCATGTCGATTAGCGGCTCGGCCTCCAGGCCGCGCTGCATCTGGGTGTCGCTGTCGACCACGCCGCTCTGTTGTTCGGTGAGCCAGTTGGATACCAGGTCCAGTGTTCTGATTTGTTCCTGCCAATTTGGGCTTTCCGGCCCCTCTTTGACATGGGTCAGGACCAGCAGGTCTCGCCACCCATTCTCGACCAGGTCCTTGAGCACTTTGGGGGCTTCGGGCGGCATAATGTAATTGCTAACCACGTCTTCCACCGCGCGGCGGGACTGGGTCAGCTTTTCCTGTCCCTCCTGGGTATGGACGACACGCTCTACATTGCGAGTGTGGGCGCGTTCCTGCTGATCGACGAGCTTGTCAATCTTGCCCAGGGCCTTGTCGAATACGCCGCTGTCGTCATCGTACTCCTGAACGATCTGCTCGACGATTTCGCCAACCCGGCCTTCCAGGGCCCGATTGGGGAAATTTGCCGCGCTGGCCAGTTGCGACAGCTTGTCGACCACTTCCCGGGCTGCGTGCTGGCGGTCCAGGAAGAAGCGAGGCTCCATCAGTGCCAGCTTGGCCAGAGGTATCTGCAGGTTGCCCAGGGTGGGCTTTAACTCGGTGCTGACATCGAGCTGGGATTTGATCGTGCCAAACAGGTTGTCGACCAGGTCCAACTGGTTGAGGCTGTCATCGCTTAGCCCCGTGGTGTTTTCCAGACCACCAATCTGGCCACTATTAGCCGCCAGGTACTCCCTCAGGGAGGCGGCCTGTTGCACCTCGTTACGTATTTCAGCATTGCGTTGCAGCGCACCGAGCGCGGTCGCGATCGCCTGCGGGTCGGCCAATTGTCCGCCGCCGGCCGGGCTATCCCCGGACGCGGCGCCGCCACCTGTGGGTTGACCCTCGCTTTCGCGCTTGAAGTTCAGTGCATCAATGACGGAACGGTAAAGATTGTCGGGGTTAAAGCGTTCGGCAATCTTGTCGACAACGCCTTCCACCACCTCGTCGACGATATGCCGGGGTTTGCCCGACGCCTCCGGTTTTTCCTGCTTTGTTTGAGTTTCGGGCTTGCGCTGTTCAGCCGGCGCTGGAGTCTCCTCCGCTTGCTGTGCTGGGGGCTTCGGCTTTGGCGGTTTTTTCCTGTCGAGTTCGGCGTGCTTGAGTAGCGAGCCCTTGTTGATGATTTCTTCTTCCAGCTGCGGACGGATACCCAGCTGGGCCAGCCCCGCGTTGAGGGGCGTGTAGAAATTGTCCAGCTCCCGGACAAATTCATTGACAAAAAAGTTAAAGATCTCGGAAACAGCGGCCTGCGGTATTTTCTGCCCGTCTATGGCATTTTTGAAGGTCCGGCAGAATTCTTCAACATGTACCGGTAGCCTTACCCTCAAGGGATCTGCATCGATCAGCATTGCGGACCGGATAATCAGCGCTTCCAGGGCCACCTGGTGTAACTCCTCACCGATACTGATCATCCTGTCGACAGCCAGTATGTCCTCGAACTCGCCAATATCGACAAGGTCCAGGGAACCATCGGCCTGCTTTTGCCATTCGTGACGTCCCTTGCGAGCTGGCGTCATGTCGTCGTAAAGAGAATCGATATCCTGCTTGAAGTTATCGATGATCTGGCGTCCGTGGCGCTTAACCTCGTTGAGCGCCTCGTAATAGACATTATGGCCGGAGGAACTCTGCTGTCCGGAGGTGGAAAGATCGAACAAGTGGTCTGCCAGGTGCATGATAAACACCTGCAGGCGCTCATCCAGCAAGGTCAGGCTCTGGGCCCGCAATCTCTGCACTATCTCCGCGCGCTCGACATCCGAAAACCGCGGTTTGTCGGTGTCTGCCTGTACAGTCGGCGGCTGCTCAGCCTGTGTGTCGCTTGGTGGCGCACTGCCCGCATTGCCCAGCGCCATCAGGCAGCGCCGAGTGCCCGGGTCGTCGTTATTGGTGACCCGCAGTTCGATGCGCTCATCAGAATTACTGGCAATCACCACCTCAAACGCGACCGCGGAGCCGCTCTCATCCGCCAGTTGCTCGCAGTGAAGATTAATCCGTGCGCCCTCGGTGATACGCATCCTGTTGGCCGAGGCCTCCAGGCTGACGTCAGTGGGTACCAGGGTCAGTTTGCCGTCGCTGCTCAACGAAAGTTGGCCGGGTACACGAACCGCGCTGTCCACCTCTAGGCAGGCGGGGAGGGCATTTGACTGTGCGTGCTGTTCGGCCATCAGGTCTCGCGAGTCTGGAACTGCCATCGACAGTCTGTGCTGTCTTCTTTTTGGCGGGGAACCTTTCCGCCGCAGTATAACCTGAAGAGGCCCACGGACAAGCCGATATACCCGTAAGGGTCAATGTTTTCGGGCTTTTCGACGCTTTCCTTTAAGGTACTTTTTGAAAGCCTGCTTGCTGTCGTAGTAATGGAAGGGAATTCGCCAAAAGGGGCTGAATGTCCTGCCCAAGTGTGCTTCGTAAGCCGCCATAAATTGCTCTCGGTCCTGCCAGTTCAGCTTGTAGGCGATTCTGATCAGGTCCTGTAGCCGATGCCGCTCCCTTACCCGGGATCCTGGGCCGCGCCAAACCCAGGCGCGACCAATGTCGATAGCCATGGGGGTAATTTCCCCGGGACTGGTTTCGGCCAATAGCAGGTTCCCGGAAGAGAGATCCCGGTGGATGACCTGCCGCTGGTGCATGTGGCAGACAAAGCCCGACAGGAGCTCAAACCACGCGGCCTTGTCCAGCCCACGATAGCTGTCCGCGCCGTTCCTGAAGGCCGCGTAGACCTCCCGCGCAGAAAACGCGTCGGGAATGAATTCGCACACATACCAGGAATCGCGGATGCCGGGCGAATCGAGTTGCTCGTGAAAGCAGACAGGCAACGGTGTGGCCACACCACGGCTCAGCATGGAGCAGGCATTGTTCCAGTGACGCCGCCCCTTGCTAGGTCGAAAACGATAGCTCAGTCGCCGAAAGCCCGTGGTCCGGTTGAGCTTCACGGTGATTTCCGCGACCTGGCCCCGCGGGTCCGCGATATTCCACAGCCTGTTGCGCGCATCCCGCAGCACCCGTATCTCGGTATGTTGGGGCAGCGCTGTCGGTGACAGCAGCTCGGCCTGGGACAGGTCGTGCTGCTGGCTTGCCTGGCCTAGCATCAGGGCACCGACCCAGTGATCATCTTCGATTTTGACAGACCGGTTATCCGGGGTGGTCAGCTGCTGGATGTTCGTAGTGCCGGTCGGCGCAGTGATCGATGGCGCGGGGCCGCCAAGGCGGATAAACAGCGGACTCTCGCTCAACACCGCCTGGTATGGCAGCGCATTGCCCTCACTGTCATGAAATTGCGCGTCCTCCAGCAATGATGCCGGGAACAAGGAGGACAGCGCGCAGGACTGCCCATCCCGGCACCAACCCACATAGTGGGACGTGTCCTCCTCGCTGGCCAGCTGGAACAGGCTGGTGCCATCCGGCTGGTGAAACACCGGGACGACTTCGTGGCCCTGCAGTTGGCTGGCGCTGTACCGCAGCGTGCGAAAGGCGGGCGTTATTGTCAGGTCTTCGGTTTTGCCGCGTACCCGCTGGTAGTAGGTGACCTGGTCGATGACTGGGTAGTCCTGACAGGCATCGTCGATCAGTCCGTCCCGGTTGCAAATCAATGGCCCCCAGTAGACGCGTCGCAGCGCGCCGCTGCTCGCTGCCAGTATCAGGTAGCGCAGCATGTAGTCAGCTTGCTTTTGGGAGGGCCATGGTGAACGTCGAGCCGCTCGCTTACTGGTCCACAAGGTGTAGGTGCAGATCAGCTCTTCACAACCGCGCTGTTGGCCCAGTTGTTCCAACACACGGGCTTTCTTGACCAGGTTTAGCCGCAGGAGGTTGGTGGCCGCGCGGCCCAGCACACGGTGATCAAAGGCCTCGGGCTCCACCACTCGCTCGACAAACAGGTTGTCGGTATGCACGTCTGGGGCCCGGCCAAGACGGCGTATGAATGACAGGAATGCCGCATTGTAGAGGGGCTCAAAGTCCGACACGTTCGGACCTGCCAGCCTGACGCCCGCAAGATTGGCGCGTTGCAGGGCGATGTCCCAGGCCACGAGAAAGGTTCTCCCGGAAAAGCCGGACCAGCGGCCGCGGTTGGGGGTGTTGCCAATTTCAAAAAGTGGCACGCGCCGCCCATAGCTCTGGAATACCGAGTCCAGGAATTCCTGCCACCTGGCCTGGGCCGCAGGGTCCTCCGCCAGCTCCTCTGCCTCGCCCAGGGGTGGGAAGACGTCAAGAAGCACCGTGTAGCCCTCGGTCAACAACCTGTCCAGCAGGCGTTGCGCCGGCCCGCCCGGTCCGTCGTAGCTGTAGTCCATGCGGACCTGATCGAGGCCCAGGTCAGCCAGGTGACCGACGATCAGCTCATCCATCGCAGGGTCGTCTGCCGGGGCCACATTAACGCCGAGAAAGTCGTCGGGCAGCGACTGGGGTTTGGGGGCCGCCGAATTGCTCAACCAGCCGGGCAGCTGCGCGAGCGCGCGCAGGAAATCGAGGCCGGCGACCGGGTACCCGAAGAGCGGATGCAGTAACTTATTCAAATGGTGGCCGGTACGCACCGGTTCCTGGTGGCTTCTGGTGTCAGTCGATTATATCACTGGTCTGGCTGGCGCCGGGTGTCAGCGTGCTTCCGCTGATGTAGTCGGAGAGCGGCGAGGCGAGGAACAGGCAGGCGTTACAGAGATCGGTGCCGTCCGTGAGGTGTTGCGGCCCGGCGGCCACCGCGTTGACCCGAATTGCTGGCGCCCATTCCACCGCCAGAGATGTCACCAGGTTGTGTATACCTGCCGTCGCCGCCCTGTAGGCAGCCACGGTGGGGCTGAGCGAAGCGTCGACCTGGCCTGCGATAAAGATGATGCTGCCACGCGCATCCGGCTCTGCCATCGACTGATAGGCAGCCTGGCTGATATTTAGCGGCGTTATCAAGTAGTTATTGATGATATCAGTAGTATTCTCGCCGGGTTCCAGGTGGGGCTCGCCAGGGTTGTTAATCAGTGTGTCGACAGGCCCCCTGTCCTGTCGAATGCGGGCGAACATGCCCGCCAGCTTTTCTGGGTCGTTCAGTTCGCAGGCGTAGTAGCTTGCCTCCCGGCCATCCGCGGCGGGCAGGGTGCTTGGCTGGTGGGGGCTGCAGATAATGACATCGGCCCCGGCCCCGAGAAAGCGCTCACTGATTTGCCTGCCCAGTGCCTCTTCGCCATGAGTGACGACAACTCGTCTGCCGCTGAAATCCAGTGGCCTGTTCATAAGCATCGACTCCTGACGGCCGCGCGCCCCTGCGGCTTGTTATCGTTTACTGATTTCCCTACCATGCGTGGGCGATTTGCATCCTAACCCAATTCACCGGGGCGGGAAATTCTGGCCCCTTTCGCCACGTGAAAGCGCGCTGACAAAAGACTGGCGGTAGCATTTACTGTACTGCTCTTATGACAAACTGATTCGGAATCAACGTTATGACGACAGAGAACTTACCTGTCCTGGCCATTCTGGGTGGCACGGGCGATCTGGGAACCGGTCTTGCACGCCGTTGGGCGCAGGCGGGTTACCGGGTGATTATCGGCTCCCGCACACTGGAAAAAGCGGAGGCTGCCACCGCCGATCTTCGAGAAGTCATGGCCGAACGCGGCGTCTCCGAAGTTACGGTGGAGGCCATGGAGAACCTGGCGGCCGCCGAAGCGGCGGATATTGTGACGCTCACAGTACCTTTCAGCCACCAGGCCAGCACCCTCGAATATGTGAAGCCCGCGTTGCAGGGCAAAATATTGATCGATGTGACCGTACCGCTGGTACCGCCGAAGGTGGCTCGGGTGCAACTGCCCGAGGAGGGCAGTGCAGGGCAGATTGCACAAAACATTCTGGGCGAGGAGGTTGCAGTCGTCTCTGCCTTCCAGAATGTTGCGGCCCACCACCTGCAGGAAGGTAAGGGCTTGGACTGTGATGTGCTGGTGTGCGGTAACAAGAAAGATGCGCGGGCCCAGGTGATCACCCTGGTTGAGGCGGCGGGCATGAAAGGCTACCACGCGGGCATGATTTACAACGCCGCGGCTGCGGAGGCCCTGACCTCGGTCCTCATTACCATCAACAAGCAGTACAGCTGCCACGCTGGTATCAAGATCAGTGGGTTGGGCGATGAGTGATGTCTCAGGCGCTGTCCCTGATACCGCTACAGCCCTTTCCGCTGGTCGAGCCCGGGGATGATGTCGCAGCACTGATCGCCGCGGCACTTCGTGCCAATGATCTCACCCTGTGCGACGGCGATGTACTGGTCGTTGCACAAAAAATAATTTCCAAAGCCGAGAACCGCTACGTGTTCCTGGACGAGGTGGTTCCGGGACAGCGCGCAATGGAGCTCGCCGCAGAGACCGACAAGGATCCCAGGCAGGTGGAGTTGGTGCTGCGAGAATCCAAGGAGGTTCTGCGCTCACGCCCTGGCGTTATTATTGTTGAGCACCGCAATGGCTACGTGCATGCCAATGCGGGAATCGATAAATCCAATATCAGTGTCGATAGTGATAGACCGCGGGTCTTGCTGCTGCCTGAGGACGCGGATCGTTCCGCGAAACGTCTGCGCCAGGCTTTGGCCCAGAGTCTCGGGCTGGCCCCGCAGGTGATTATCAATGACAGCTTCGGCCGGGCCTGGCGTAATGGCACTGTCGGTATCGCCATTGGTTGTGCCGGGCTGGCGCCTTTGTACAACCAGATTGGCGAGCAGGATCTATTTGGTAACGAGCTGGAAGTGACCGAGGCGGCGGTGGCTGATGAGTTGGCCGCGGCGGCGTCGCTGGTGATGGGGCAGGCAGCGGAGGCCTGCCCGGTCGTGCTGGCCCGCGGTGCCCAGCTGGCAGGCTCTGACCAGGATTCACGGCCGCTGCTTCGCGATAAGTCCCTGGACATGTTTCGCTGATGCCAGGCCAGAACTCGGTACTCGCGCTGTCCGGCGGCGTCGGTGGCGCCAAACTCTGCCTGGGCTTGTCGGCACTGCTAGCGGGTGACCGCCTCAAGGTGGTGGTCAACACCGCGGACGACTTTGAGCATCTGGGCCTGCCTATCTGCCCCGATATCGATACCTTGCTGTACACCCTGTCCGGGCGCAGTAACCGTGAGCAGGGCTGGGGCCTGGCCGGAGAGAGCTGGCAGGCGATGGCAGCACTGTCTGACCTGGGCGGCCCTACCTGGTTTCGATTGGGCGATCGCGATATTGCCACGCACCTTTGGCGCAGGGAGGCGCTGTCGCAGGGCATGGACCTGGCCACGCTGACCGGATCACTGGCAGCGGCCATGGGAGTGGCTGCGGAGGTATTGCCAATGTCGGCGCAGCCGGTTCGAACGTTGGTCCATACCCGGGACGGTGACCTGCCGTTTCAGCACTACTTCGTTAAGCACCAGTGCCAGCCGGAGGTTACCGGGTTCAGCTTTGCCGGTCTGGCGGAAGCGTCACCCAACCCGCGTATCCTGCAGGTTCTTGAGGAGGGCGAACTGGATGCCATCGTCATCTGCCCTTCCAATCCCTTTGTCAGCATTGATCCCATTCTGCAGTTGCCGGGCCTGTGGAAGGCGATACGAGACTGCGCCGCGCCAGTGCTGGCTGTGTCGCCCATTGTCGCGGGCATGGCCATCAAAGGGCCTGCCGCCAAGATGATGGCGGAATTGGGGATGCCGGCGACAGCGGAAGCGGTGGCCGCGCACTACCAGGAGGCTTATCCGGGTCTGATAGATTGTTTCGTAATCGACGCAAGTGACGATACACTGTCGTCTTCTATCGAGAAGCTGGGGATGGCGACGGCTGTCACGAACACGGTAATGAAGACTGACGAAGACAAGCGCAAGCTGGCGGCTGAGATCCTGCAGATGGCAGCGAGTCGATAATTGTGCACGCCATACTACCCCTGAAAGACCTGGTGGCGGCCAAGTCGAGGCTGGGAGGTCTGCTCAGCGCCAGCGAAAGACGCGCGCTCATGCAGGCCATGGTCGAAGATGTATTGACGCTGCTGGCGGCGCACTCGCAGGTGGAGGCGATTACCCTGGTCTCTGATGACCCTGGCGCAGGCCACCTGGCAAGTGCCTGCGGTGCGCGTCACCTGGACGAGCGATCCCTGGGCTGTAGCGGACTGAACCCCGTGCTGGAGGCGACTGTTGACCAGGTGATAGCCGAGGGTGATACCCGCTTAATGATCCTGCACGGCGACCTGCCGTTGCTATCTGCAGCCGAAATCAGTGTCGTCGCGAGCCGATTGAGCCGGCACAGCGGTGTAGTTATCGGTTGTGACCGCGCGGGTCGGGGAACCAATTTACTGGCTTTTGATGCTCCCCATCGGCCGCGATTTTCATTTGGGGTAGACAGTTGTGATCGTCACTACCAGGCGGCCAAATCCGGGCTGGCTGCGGTGGAAATTTTGCGCTCATCGGGTATCGCTTTTGATGTGGATGAACCCGAGGATATTCCCCTGCTACTAGCCGGCTTGCGAAAACGGCCCGACGCGGGCCTCACCTCAGAGCTCCTGCTGGACACACCCCTGGGGCAGCGGCTTGCGCTGGCGCTGGAAGACGACGCCGGGACGGGTGATCCGCTGGGGGAACTCGCACCTTGAACGGGCTTTCTGCACAATTGCTGGATCAGATCCATAGAGGTGGCTTGCCGGACGAAGAACAGGCACTGGCTCTGGCGGATAGCGAGGATACCGCTGCGCTGGTGGAGTTTGCAGGACAGCTGCGCGACCAGGGCTATGGCAATGTCGTCACCTATTCGAAGAAGGTGTTCATTCCGCTGACCCATCTGTGTCGCGACGTCTGTCACTACTGCACCTTTGCGCAAACACCGAAAAAGATTGAGCAGCCCTATATGCCGGTGGACGACGTCCTGGCGCTTTGTCGGGAAGGCGCCAAAGCCGGTTGCCAGGAGGCCTTGTTTACCCTGGGAGAGAAGCCGGAGCTGCGCTATAGCACGGCGCGCAAGGCGCTCGCGCAAATGGGCTACAGCACGACCCTTGAATACGTGAGGGACGTCGCTGAGAGAGTGCTCGCAGAGACGGGTTTATTGCCGCATATCAATGCGGGCTGCATGACGGCAGCGGAGATCGCCGAGTTGCGTCAGGTCAGCGCCTCCATGGGCATTATGCTGGAGTCGGCATCGGAGCGACTTTGCCAAAAGGGCATGCCGCACTACGGGTCGCCGGATAAAGACCCACAGCGCCGGCTGGAGACGCTGGAACTGGCCGGGCAAGCCGCGGTCCCCTTTACCTCTGGCATTCTTATCGGTATCGGTGAAACGCGCCGCGAGCGTATCGAATCTTTGCTGGCGCTGCGATCCGTGCATGCCCGTCACGGCCATCTGCAGGAAATTATTATCCAGAATTTTCGGGCCAAGCCAGATACCTTGATGGCGCAGGCGCCCGAGCCGGATCTGGCAGAGTTGTTATGGACGATCGCTGTCGCCCGCATTCTTTTTGGCCCCGAAATGAGTATCCAGGCGCCGCCGAACCTGAGCCCGGGTGTTCTGCCGCAACTTGTGGCCTCGGGCATCAATGACTGGGGCGGTGTTTCGCCGCTGACGCCCGATCATGTAAATCCTGAGGCACCCTGGCCGCACCTTGAGCGTCTCGCGGCTGAAACAGCCGTAGCCGGCAAGTTCCTGGAGCAGCGGCTTACCATTTACCCGGCCTATGCGCGGGATGCCGGACGATGGCTGGATCCCGCTGTCAGGCCCGCGGTCTGGCAGCAAATGGATGCCGGTGGCTTTGCTCGCCGGGATACCTGGGTACCGGGAGAGGAGGCACCGGTGCCTTCGATCGATGCCGCGCTGTTGCGACAAGCCAGCACTGCGCCGGTGGCTGGGGATGGTCTTGAGCAGATTCTGCAACGTTGCGAGTCTGGCGCTGCCTTGTCAGAGCAGGATATTACCCGCCTGTTCGAGGTCCGCGGAGGCGAATTTTCCCGCGTAATTGCTGCCGCTGACCGTCTGCGCGAGGCGAAGTGTGGCGATACCGTGAGCTACGTGGTCAATCGCAATATCAACTACACCAATGTGTGCTATTTCAAATGCCGATTTTGCGCTTTCTCCAAGGGCAAGCAGAGCGAGAACCTGCGCGGTCGCCCCTACGATATCAGCGCCGATGAAATCGCCAGGCGTTGTCAGGAGGCCTGGCAGCGCGGTGCCTCGGAAGTGTGTATGCAGGGAGGCATTCACCCTGATTATACGGGGCAAACCTATCTGGACATTCTGCACACGGTGCGTGCGGCGACGCCGGGCATGCATATCCATGCCTTCTCGCCCCTGGAAGTCTGGCAGGGGGCACAGACGCTCGGTGTTGACCTGGACGAGTACCTGCGGCGATTGCGCGAAGCCGGACTGGATACCTTACCCGGTACTGCGGCCGAGATTCTTCACGACGAGGTGCGTGACACACTGTGTCCGGACAAGTTGAGCAGTGCCCAGTGGCTGGAGGTCATGGAGGCGGCCCATCGGGCAGGGTTTAGAACGACCGCCACGGTCATGTATGGCCATATTGAAGAGCCCCGTCACTGGGCTCGTCATCTCTTTGAGATTCGCCAGTTGCAGCAACGCACCGGCGGTTTTACTGAATTTGTCCCGCTGCCCTTTGTGCACATGGAAGCGCCCATGTTTTTGCGCGGGCAGGCCAGGCGCGGGCCGAGTTTCCGGGAAGCCGTGTTAATGCACGCCGTTGCCCGGCTTGTCTTTCATGGACTGATCGACAACATCCAGGTGTCCTGGGTGAAGATGGGCAGAGAGGGTGCCAGTGCCTGCCTCCACGCGGGAGCAAACGACCTGGGCGGTACCTTGATGAACGAGAGTATTACGCGCGCCGCAGGTTCCGCTCATGGCCAGGAGTTGCCCCCCGAAGAACTCGAGGCCTTGATCAAAAGCACCGGTCGGGCTCCCAGGATGCGCAATACGCGCTACGGTGACGCGACCGCAGAGCAGCGCGAGAAAGCCTTCGATGCGCCTGAGTTGATGGAAGTGGTGAATGAGTCTGCGGGCAGGTTGCAGCGCAACAAACGACTGGAGCCCGTAGCGGTGCCTTTGATGGCGATCGATCACTGGGATTCCAGCACTGAGCAGGTGGTATTGATCGCGGCGTGCGACTGACGTGGCAGCGATGTCTGACAATGCCGCGGTAAAGCTGGAAGCCAGCTGGCTCCAGCATCTCGAAAGTGAATTCGAACAGCCCTATATGAAGTCCCTGGGCCAGTTTCTTCGCCAGGAGAAGCGTACCGGCAAGCGTATTTTTCCAGCAGGCAGCGAGTTTTTTTCTGCCTTTGACCATACGCCCTTGCCCGGCCTGAAAGTCGTTATCCTCGGCCAGGACCCTTATCACGGGGAGGGCCAGGCGCATGGCCTGTGTTTTTCAGTTCGCCCGGGTATCGCGGTGCCCCCCTCACTGCAGAACATCTATCGCGAGATTCACGATGAACTCGGTTTGACGGTGCCGGAACATGGCAACCTGACCAGTTGGGCTGAGCAGGGCGTCCTGTTGCTCAATAGCGTGCTCTCGGTAGAGTGCGCTAAAGCCGCATCCCATCGTGGCCAGGGTTGGGAGACCTTCACAGACAGGGTTGTCGAACTGATCAACCGAGAGCGCGAAGGCGTTGTCTTCCTGTTGTGGGGCAGTTATGCCCAGAAAAAAGGCGCCATTATCGACCGTGAAAGACACCTGGTACTGACGGCGCCCCATCCTTCACCGCTCAGCGCACACCGCGGGTTTTTCGGCTGTGGCCATTTTCGCGCAGCTAACGAGTACCTGGTATCACGTGGCGAAACGCCAATCGACTGGCAGATTCCGCCGATCGGAAATGACTAGCATTTTGATCGCTACAGTTCTAAGAATCTGGTAAACAATCACCCATAGTAACGTCCTCACTGAGGCCAGGTTTATCTCGTAGCGTGGCACTGTTGATGAGCCGCTGAGCGAGGCTGGGAGGTTAATATGGACTGGTTGATGTCTGCAGAAGTGTACCGGTATATCCTGGTGGGTAGCTTTCTGTACGCTGCGATAATTTGTGCTGGCGCACTGATGGCCAGGGCCCCCTATGGAAAACTGGGCTCGGGCGCTAAAGGCATCAATCTGTCTCCGCGCCTGGGTTGGTTCCTGATGGAGCTGCCAGCGACGCTCAGTTTCTTGTGGTTTTACTCCCACGGCCAGAACGCGGGTAACCCGGTGCCCTTATTCTTTCTTGGCGTATGGCTCGTTCACTACGGGAACAGGGGGTTCATCTTTCCGCTGTTGATGCGGGTGGCAAAAGGCTCAGTCGGTTCCTTCTCCATTATCGTCGTGGTCTCGGGCTGGCTGGTGACCTCGCTCCACGGATATCTGAACGCGGTATTTATTGCTCATTTGAGCAGCCACATGACCAACGATTGGTTCTCGGACCCCCGGTTTATCATCGGCATGGTCATCTACGCCTGTGGGTTTTTGCTGAATGTTCACTCAGACGGGATTATTCGTAACCTGCGCAGTAAGGCGGAAGTAGACAAGGGGGAAAAAGTCTATCGTATTCCGCAGGGGGGATTGTTCAGGTATGTGACAAACCCGAGCTACTTCAGCGAAATTCTCTCATTTGCTGGCTTTGCAATCGCCACCTGGTCTCTCGGTGCTGTATTTGTCCTGGTTGTCAGCGCCGCAAACCTGGTTCCCCGCGCCTTCCAGGTGCATCGGTGGTATCAGCAGAAGTTTCCTGATTACCCCGCCGATCGGAAGGTGATCATTCCCGGCGTGCTGTGATCGACTTGCAGGGCGGGTTCCAGTTACAGTATTGAGCGTGCTATCACCCGCCATGCGGGTTAGCTTGAGGCGCGAACGCGCCACCTGTTCACCGCTCAATAGCAGGAGTTTCTAGTTGGAACGTTATTCCCCGGAAGACCGCCAATCCATATGTGACATGTTCCGGCGGCTACTCGAAGCAAAGGCGTATGAACCCAGGCTGCGGGAGATTATCCAAACGGAGTCTGGATTCGATTCTGCGCTGTGGTTGGAGATGGCGGACCTGGGTCTTACCGGTATCCTCGTTCCAACCGAGTGTGCGGGTTCGGGTGCCAGCCTTGAAGAAGTCGAAGCCCTGATGGAAGTGGCGGGGAGCTTCCTGCTCACAGGCCCGTTTATTGAGAGCTGCGTTATAGCACCGACCCTGCTGTCGGCCTGTGACGATCGGGGCTTGGCGCAAGAGTGGCTTGGAGGTATTGCGGCCGGCACTGCAATAGTATCGATAGCTGGATGCGGTGACTCGGGGGATTGGACCGCGCCTCCCGATGTCGTAGCAACGCACGATCACGACGGCTGGCGTCTTGAGGGGTCTGCCCACTTTGTCAGTTACGCCCATGTCGCGGGAAGCTGTTTGGTGTATGCAACCACCGAGGACGGCCCCGGCGTTTTTGTTGTTGCCACGGATGACGCCGGACTCTCTGTAACCTTGCATCAGAGCAACGACCGCACCCTGCGTCTGTCAACGCTATCGTTCAATAAGGCCAAAGCTGAACGGCTTTCGGGTGTTGGATCCTGCCAGTGGCGTGAGGCGATAAACACAGCCCTGGTGGCCCTGGCGGGAGAGCAGGTGGGTGGCTCCCAGCGTATTTTCAGCCTTACCACAGAGTACCTGAAAACGCGTCATCAATTCGGTCAGCCTATTGGCAAGTTTCAATCGCTGAAACATATCGCTGCGGATTTACTGGTGGAACTTGAGTCCGCGGTCAGCGCGGCCCGCGAGGCAGCGCGCTCGGTTGCCGCCGACCGGGAAGACAGCGATCTGTTGAGTTATCTCGCGGCGTTTACCTGTGCCGACAACTATCAAAGAATCGCCGCCGACGCGATCCAGTTACACGGCGGTATCGCCTATACGGTAGAACACCCAGCGCACCTGTATTGGCGCCGAGCGCGGTCGGGGCAGTGGCTCTATGCGTCTTCAGATCGATTGCGCGATCTGTACCTCTCGGAGATGGAGAAAAAATTGTGAGCGAAGCTATGGTGCCCAACGTGGAGGAGTGGCTGGATAGCCATTGGGACAGCGTAAACAAATGCGAACTTGGCGCCAAACAGTACGACGAGCGAAGCTGGTTGTCGAAAGTGGTTGATGCGGGCTTCGCGGTACCCACCTGGTCCAGGGATTGGTTTGGCCTGGAACTGGACCAGAAGCAGGCCAGGTTGATCGAAAAGGCCTTTCAAGAAAGGCGCGCGCCCGGGTGGGGAAGAGATCGCTTTCACCTGGGTGCGATCACCATCTATAAAATGGGCAGCAATGCGCTAAAGCAGGAGCTATTACGCGATTTGTTATGTGGCCCGATCTGCTGTCTGCTCTACTCGGAGCCGGGTGCAGGCTCGGACCTCGCGGGTGTTCGTACACGAGCTGTAAAAGACGGTGACAGCTTCATCGTTAATGGCCAGAAGGTTTGGACCTCCAACGCGCGCGAGGCCGAGTATGGCATGTTGCTGAGCCGTACCGACTTCGATGTACCCAAGCACCAGGGCATAACGTTTTTCATCTTCCCCATGAAACAGCCGGGTGTAGAGATAAGGCCGATCAACCAGATAACCGGCGAGTCAGAGTTCAACGAGGTTTTTATCACTGACGCGCGAGTACCCGAGCGCTATATCATCGGCGAGTACAACCAGGGCTGGAAATCGTTTCAGGTTGCTATTGCCTCTGAACGCTTGATTATGGGCATGGGTGTCACTGCACGCAGTGTGCGGATGAACTCGAGCAAGGCACCTGCGCTGTTGGAACTGGCAGATAAGCATGGCGCTCTGGGTAACCCTGTGATGCGCCAGGAGATAGCCCAGGCTCTGGCATACAGACAGCTCAATTCACTCAATAACCAGCGAGCGGTGGAGGACATCAAGGCCAATGGCGCCTCGTCACTGATGTCGCTGGGCAAGCTCGCGATGTCGCGTATTCAGCATGGCGAGGCGCGCCTGTCAGCCAAAATCCTTGGGCCACAAGTGCTTCTCGAGGAAAGCCAGGATCAGCACAATGCCCACTTTGATGCGGCCAAGGCCTATATGAATTCCATTGGGGGTGGCACCGACCAGATACAGCGCAATATCATCGCAGAACGTATTTTGGGCTTACCCAAGACGGATGACATTGACCGCAAGATCCCCTTCAAGGATGTCAAGACGAGCTGATTATTTGCAATGGCGCCTGAAAAACACAATGTCGGGTCATGCGCTCTACAGCCATTTTATTTTTCGGAACAGGATCAATAGCCCGGTGGTCAGAATCGCCATAAATGATATGACCACGAAATACGCGTACTTCCAGGCGAGCTCCGGCATGTATTCGAAGTTCATGCCGTAAATTCCGGCGATAAATGTTAGAGGCACAAACAAGGCCGAAATAATGGTCAGCACTTTCATTGTCTGGTTCAGCTTGTGTGAAGACAGCGAAATGTGCCCTTCAACCAGGTCACCACAGATCTCGTAGTACATACTGCAAAGGCTGTACAGTCGCTCGCAGCGGTCATAGACATCCCGACGCAGGTGCTCCAGTTCGTTACTCAGAAAGGGCATAATATGGTCAGGGTGATTTAATAGTTGTTCACCAATTTCCTTGTGATAGCTGAAGGTTCTGCGCAGTCTGCGCAGGCGGGAACGATACCCGACCAGCTCCTTCATATCCTCTTCAGAGCGATTACTTAGCAAACCGTCTTCCAGGTCGACCAGTCTGTCTTCGAATTCGAGTAGCGCGTCTAGATAGAGTCCGCAGGCATAGTGCAAAAGTTTTAGCGCCAGAATACCCGGGCACTGGTGAGTCTTATTGTTCTGCTCCTGGTCCCACAGGTAGGATACGCTCATTGAACTTTCGCGGTGGTACGTAATCAGGATGCGTTCATTGACCCACATGCCGAGTTGCTGGTGACTGACTTCGAGACTGGGATCGATGGCTGAGATGCCGCGAAACAACACAAAGGTATTGCTGTCGAAGGCTTCGACCTTGGGCGGGTGCCTCAGGCGGAAACTGTCGTTGATCGCCAGGCTGTTGCAGCCCAATGACAAAAGCATGTCGCGCACGTCCTCAGTGGGCTCCGCACTGATGTCCAGCCAGATAAAACCGGACTCCTCATTGCGCCAGCGCTCCAGTTGTTCTACACCACCCAAGGAGTATTCCTGGGTTGAGTCACATAGCATCGTTCTTATCATTGCTTATCCCATGCTTTGTTAGTCGCCAATCTTCTTGTACATTACTTCGAAGATATTGTCGCCTGGGCATCGATAATGCCGGATTTTGGCTATTCTAAACAGTGGATATGCGCTTTAAGTTCCGCCAGCGACATCGGTGGGCCGGGTGCTTGCTCCAGTCACTTTAAGGGTCACGGACGAAGATTGTGGATGGATTAGCTGAGATTATGAACACCACTCTCCTGGAGATTGGGACGAGTACCCTTACGCTGGGGCAACTGCTGTCGGTGGCGGCTTTTACCGTTCTCGGCATTTTCATTATTGTCTGGACCGGGAAATTTGTTCGTACCCGGATGACAAGCAAAGGTATCAATGCCGACGTTATCCAGATGGTGTCGCGCGCCTACCTGATTGTTGGATTTATCGTTCTGTCCATGATCGCGTTGGATATCCTGGGGATTCCCTTGGGTGCCTTTGCTTTCGTATCCGGTGCAATCGCGATTGGCGTCGGTTTTGGTGCTCAGAACATTATTAATAATTTTATCAGCGGCTGGATATTGATGTGGGAGCGCCCCATTCGTATCGGTGACTTCCTTGAGTTAGGCGAGGTCCGCGGCACCGTTGAGTCAATCAACACCCGGTCGACCTGCATCAAGCGGGTTGACGGAGTGCGTCTGCTGGTACCTAACAGCTATTTGCTGGAAAACACCGTTACCAACTGGACCTTGATCGATCGACTGGTGCGCACCAATGTCAGAGTGGGTGTGGCTTACGGCTCGGACGTGGCGCTGGTGACTAGCTTGCTCGAGCGGGTAGCCGAGGAAAACACACAGGTGCTAAAAGATCCGATTTATTCAGTCATATTTGATGATTTCGGCGACAACTCCCTGGTATTTGATCTCAATGTTTGGGCTATCGCTTCGGCCGAGAGAAGCCTTCGAGTCTTGAGAAGTGATTTGAGATACAAAATCGATCAACTGTTCAGGGAGCATGGTGTTGTTATCGCCTTCCCGCAGCGAGATGTTCATGTGGACGGTAAGATTTTCCTTGATCGCGGTGACGCCGGCTAAGGATGGCCTCGTCAGTATTTCGGTGTCTCTTCAAGCCGCCAATCAATAGAGTGATTCGCCCAGTGCATTCGCGGCCAGCACCGCCGCAAGCAGTGACTCTTTGGTCACCTCAAACGGCATGTTAGGCACATAGGGGAATGCCATCGCTGCTTGCACGATAGCCTCGAGCTGGTCTGCGTCCTGTGCGCTCAAGCCTATGTCAGACAGGCGCGTTGGCAATCCAACCTTCCTGAAAAAGCGCATTGCCTGTTCCGCTTCCCCGGTCTCTCCCTCCAGCACCAGTTGTGCGGAAATACCCATGGCAACCATTTCGCCATGCAGGTAATTGCGATGAACCGCTTCAATCACGGTGTAACCCTGGGCCATGGCGTGGCAGACCGCGAGACCGCCGCTTTCGTAGCCCAGTCCGCTCAGCAGCGTATTGGCTTCGACGACTTTGTCCAGCGAGTCGCTGACTCGTGACTGCGCCGCTGACTCAAGTGCATCCTCGCCATAGTGATAGATGGTGTCTGCACATAGTTTTGCCAGCGCGGTACCTGCCAGTGTTGGCCTGCCGCCAAATACCGTGGATGCGCTGGAATTATTGGCGCAAGCGCGAGCTTCATACCATGTGGCCAGTCCGTCCCCCATGCCGGCGGCCAGGTACCTCGGATCGGCATTCGCTATAACAGCGGTATCAACCAGTACGAGAGCCGGGCTGACGTCATATATTTCAGCGTCGGCGGTAACGCCTTCCGGGGTATAGAACACGGAGACGGCTGCACAGGGCGCGTCGTTGGATGCCAGTGTAGGGACGATAGCCACGGGCAGGCCCAATCGCCTGGACAGCGCGCGCCCCGCGTCCACGACTTTCCCTCCACCGACGGCGATAACCCCGTCGACCGGCTCGCTCAATGCCCTCAAGGCGGCAGCGTGTCCGTCCACCTCTTCGAAGGAGCACTCGCCTTTGAAGGTCAGTATCTCAATTGAAATCCCCTCGCTCTCAGCACTGTCTATGAGCTGCTGCCCCTCACCGTGCTGGCTGCGTAGCGAAAGCAGCAGTGCGCAGCGCTGCATGCCGAGCCTGCGTAAATAGTGCCCCGCCTGCGAGATGACGCCGTTACCCTGTACGTAGCGGGCTGGACTGCCAAACACGGCCGGTGGTTCCTGGTTCTGACAGGGTATTGCCAATGGGGCGGTTACCGAATATTCAATCGCTTCTGAACTCATGACATTCTCTATTTTGGGAGGGATTAGCCAAAGTCGGGCATTGGCAGGTCTTTATAATGCGCTAGAGCCGGACTGGCCGCGGCGCGTTCAAAGGCCTCTATCGCGGCGGCAAAGCGCGCCTCGGCAATTGGCTGGTAACTGGCATGGGTGAACACATAGAGTTCTTTTGACTGCAAGGCTTCTATCAAACGCTCTGCTACCGCGCTAGTTGGCATCCCTTCGTCGATCACTTTTTTCATCGCGCCCTCAAAACCTGCAAGCTCAGGGTTAGTCTCCTGGGAGTCACTGGCGTAACGCCCGGGCATATTGCGCTCTGATTCGTGGATGCGTGTCTGGGCGAAGCCGGGGCACAGTACGCAGGCGTGAATACCTGCCGGGGTGAGTTCCAGTGCCCAGTTTTCGGTCATCGCGACGACAGCTGCCTTGGTTGCGGAGTAGGGCGTTGCGAAAGGAAGCGGCCCGAAGCCCGCCATTGAGGCTACATTGACCACCCAGCCACCTTCGCCGTGCGACTTTATCAGCGGCACCATAACCTGTGTGCCATGCATTACTCCCATCAGGTTAACGTCGATTACCCACTGCCAGGTACGAACATGGGTTTCTTCAATAGTGCCTCCGCTGCCGCCGACACCGGCATTGTTGACCACCATATGGATTTTTCCGAATCGCTTAATCGCCTGATCTGCCACGGCTTGCCACTGTTGGGGGTTGGCGACATCCAGAGTTGCAGCCTCGACCAGCACCCCCGCATCAGCCAGCTCCGATCGCGCGATTGCCAATTGCTCTGCGTTTATATCGGCGATCACAATGTTCATACCGCGCTTACCCAACGCATGAGCAATGGCCAGCCCAATGCCTTCTGCGCCACCACTGATAACGGCAGTTTTTTTGTCGAACGGATTCATGTGTATATCCTTAAGCATGCCTAACGCGGCAGAAGACTATAGAGTTCGTGGCCCCGAGCGACAAGATCGCCGGAACTGACATTTCGTTGAAAACGCTAGCTGGGCGAGGATTTCGCCTCGCCGAGTTTGAAGCCCTCATAGTCTGCGGCAGCAATGCTGTCACAGACCTGGCGATAAACACCGACGCCGCCGACATAGGCCATGAACATCTGCGTCTTACCCGGTACATTGGCGCCCATGTACCAGGAGTTGGCCTTTGGATAGAGTGAGAGGTGCGCCTGTAGGTCGGTATGTTTTGCCCACTCGTCCTCCGCCTCCGGTTCCGCCTCGATAGTCGCCAGGTTTCGTTCCCTCATCCACGCGATGCAGTCGCTGATCCAGTCCACGTGTTGCTCGATAGATACCAGCATATTTGACAGTACCGACGGACTGGATGGCCCGGTGATAGTAAACAGGTTGGGAAAGCCAGCTACTGCCAGTCCAAGGTAGGTATGAGGTCCCTGCGCCCATTTGTCTTTCAGTGACACGTTGCCGATTCCACGTATGTCAACGGCAGTCAGGGCGCCGGTCATCGCGTCGAATCCTGTGGCGAAGACGATCGCGTCGAACGTCTTTTCACCCGCGCTGGTCTTTATACCCTTTGCCGTGATTTCAAGAATGGGGGTATTAAGCAGATCTACCAACTCGACGGTGTCGCGATTGAAGGTCTCGTAATAGTGGGTATCCAGGCAGGGCCGCTTGGTAGCGAACGGATACGATCTTGGTAGCAATGCCTCAGCCGTCTCGGGATCCTTTACCAAACCGCGGATGCGGCCGTGAATATACTGCGATATGTGGTCGTTCGCTTCCTGGTCGAGCTGGATATCGTTAAACGTTGACTGCATGGCGATCAGCAGACCCGAGTCCCAGGCCTCGTCGTAGCAACGAAGTCGATCTTCCTCATCAACCATGTGCCATGACTCGAGTGGTCGTGGAGGATCGACGATGGCGGCCGGGGCCAGTCTTTGCTCCCCACGATAGCCGGGGTAGTTGGATTTCATGGTGGCTATTTCGTCGTCTTCCAATGGCCGATTCTTGGCGGGCATGGAGTAAGCGGGGGTGCGTTGGTAAATTGTCATCTCGCTGGCTTGTTCAGCGATCAGTGGAATGGATTGAATCGCGGATGAGCCTGTGCCAATCACCGCGACTTTTTTACCGGTAAAGTCCACGCCCTCGTGTGGCCAGAGGCCGGTGATATAGGATTCCCCCTGGAAAGTATCTGTGCCGGGGATATCGAGATCCTTGGGTACCGACAGACAGCCGGTTGCCATAATGAAATAGCGAGCGGCAACCACCTCGCCGGTATCGGTATAAATCAACCACTGCTGGTTGTCCTCGTCGTACACCGCCCGCTCTACGCGCGTTTCAAAGCTGATGTCCTGGTTGAGATCGAAACGCTCCGCCACGTGTTCCACATAGTTGAGTATCTCGGGCTGCGTGGCATAGCGCTCTGACCACTGCCACTCCTGCTCCAGCTCGGGTGAAAAGGAATAAGAGTACGCCATGCTTTCTATATCGCAGCGCGCCCCGGGATAACGGTTCCAGTACCAGGTACCACCAACGCCGCTGCCCGCCTCGAATACGCGCGTGGAAAGACCCATCTCGCGAAGGCGATACAGCTGATAGAGCCCGGAAAAGCCAGCGCCCACGATTACAGCGTCTACGACCGAACCTTTAGCCAGGTGGCGATCGATTTGCTCACCCACATACTCGAGTGCCCTGGCCGCACCGGGCAGCACGTCGTGCATGGTAAAGAAGCCGTGTATCTGGCGGTCAAAGCGCTTGCGTATCACCTCAACGCCCGCCTCCTGCAGCTTGTCGGCATAGGCTTCGCCTTCGTCGCGCAGCACGTCGTACTCCGCGGTGAGCACCAGTGCAGGCGCCACACCGGACAGGTCCTGGGCGTTAAGCGGCGATGCCCCCGGTTCAAGGCGTTGCTGCTTATCCGGGGCATAATGATCCCAGAACCACGACATGGATTCGTGCGATAGCATCAGCTGGTTGGCAGGGTCGCTGTGACTCGCACTGTCCATGGCGCCGTCGGTCACCGGGTAAACCAGCACCTGTAGCGATAGCTGTGGTGAGCCCTCCTGGCTGGCGCGTTGCGCAACAACAGCGGCCAGGTTACCGCCGGCACTGTCGCCGGCTACGATAAGGGGAACACGTTCCCCGGCTATCTGCTCAATATTGCTATCGACCCACGTCAGGGCGTCCCAGCAGTCATTCGGGGCAGTGGGATAAACATATTCCGGTGCCAGTCGATAGCCTGCCAGAACAACCACCGATTGTGTTCGGGCAGCGAGGTGGCGACCCACGGTCAGGTAATCGTCGATACTGCCAATCACCCAGCCGCCACCGTGATAGTAGACAATCACGGATTTCGGCTTGCCGGGCGGTGTCAAGATGTGGGCGCGTAACGTGGCATCGTCAGAAGCGGTAATCGCTACCTCTTCGACGCGGGCCATCTGCGGCCCCTCATGGCTCAGTGCGGCCATACCGGTATACATGAGTCGAGCTTCTTCCACACTGACTTCGTTCAGTGCCGGTGCGCCACTGATGGCGGATTGAGCCAGGAAGGCGGTGCTGGCGATATCCAGGGTCACTGCATTTACTCCTTATTATATTGAGCGCTGAATGGGTGCTCATTGCTATTGGGACCGTATAAACAAGGCCCTGACTGGCTCGAAGCATAGAATCCCGTTGCCAATTCGTAAGGCAGTATAGTTTAGGCATACTGCAATGTCCCAAATTGCAGCCAAAGAGCCTGCAGCGCCAAAGCGTCACTAACGTTATAGAATGACGCGATGATTGCTTTGATACCTATTGGACTCGCCCTGGCGGCCTTTATCACCTACCTGGGCTATGTCCGCTGGCGCGACTGGTCTGTGAGCCGTCGCCCATTTCCGCCTGAGTGGCTTGCCGCGCTACAGGCCGCCTTACCGGTCTATGCAAAGCTGCCGCCCGATCAGCAATCGAGACTGCGGGACATGATCAAGTTCTTTGTCGACCGCAAAAGGTATTACGGCTGTGCGGGCTTGGCCATTACCGACGAGATGCGCGTGATCATTGCCGCCCAAGCCTGTCTTTTGGTGCTCAACAGGGGAGGGCCGCTGTATCCAAAGCTGAAATCAATCCTGGTTTACCCGACCGCGTTTCGTGTGGAACGCGAAGAACACCAGGCGGATGGAACAGTAGCGGCAGGTGGACACAGCCTTTTGGGTGAGTCCTGGAACAATGGCCGTGTCATTCTCTCCTGGGATGATGTGTCCCGTGGGGTTGCTGACTTTTCTGATGGCCACAATGTGGTCCTGCATGAATTTGCGCACCAGCTTGATGCCGAGTCGGGAGCTACTAATGGCGCGCCACCGCTGCGCCGCAATAGCTACAAAGCCTGGGCGGCTATTTTCACCCGCAATTTTCAGGATCTGGAAGCGCGCACCGTGCGGGGTCTTGCCACCGTAATGGACGAGTATGGCGCAACCAACCCGGCGGAGTTTTTCGCTGTAGCGACAGAAACCTTTTTCGAAAAACCGCATCAACTGCACGAGAAGCGCCCGGAGCTATACGAGGAACTGCGGCAGTACTACCAGGTCGATCCGCGGCAATGGTCAGAGTGACACCAGAGTAGAGGCGTTACAGCACGGGGATCCTGAGGTTCCGTTGCCAGTGATTCTTGACGAGTTGCGACTTGTCGTATTGTGTCGATAACCGGTGGTGTCAGACAGGCCTGGGCAGCGGGAAAAGCAGTTCTTCAATGATTGCATCAAGCGCTGTATCACTGGACCCGTTTGCTTCCTGCTCGTACAGCTGCTGCAACAGCCGCTCGTGCTTTACCATTGATTCTGCCAGCTCCCTGTACTCAGGCGGTGCCGCGTCGGCAATCTCCTGGTATTTATCGACATAGGGCAACAGTGCCTCTGCGAGCAGCTGCATTGTTCCCTGCCAGTCGAGATCCTCGACCAGTGCCGCCAGCGCCAGGCCCATCTCACGCGATTCCTCGGATTCTACGATGTCGATGCCCAGGGCAGCGACAATGGGACGAAGGCGCGCCTTGGTCTCGGTCTCAAGCTGCAGGGCTGTGCCCATGAGGTATTTTTGCCACGGGGTGTCGAACTTCTTGATAAGGGCATTCTGGGCCACCTCACCGGTCACCTCGCCCTGATATTGCTGGGATAGCCCCGCTTTGTACTTCTCGAGTGACACTGTCGTGGCTCCTTTTTGTCTGACGGCTCTGGCGGGTGAACCCTCTTGGGGTTGCAACGCGCTGAGGTATGCGATTATTCCCTGCCCAGCAGATTGAGTACATAACCCAGGGCGAAGAAAGTAAAGGCAACCAGGCTGATGGGGGGCAGCCCGCCCTGCCAGTCAGCGGGCTTTAGCCAGCCAGCGTAGCCCATGAAAGCCAGGTGTAAGCCACCAAGCGACAGCGCCCACATAAGCACCGACCTGGAAGTGATGAAGGCTATGAAGGCTTTGTCTTCACTCAGCTTGGTCTGAAAACTCAGGTTGTATGCCCACAGGAAAACAAAGCCAAGAATACCCGCCAACATACTGATACTTGCGACGCTGGTCAGTGTGCCCTCCGGGCCAAAGAATTTCGCATAATAGGGTGAAGAAAAAAGTACAAAGCTCACCAGCGCATGAATAAGTATCAACAGAAAGCCGATCATCCCGAAGGCCTTCCTGGCGTTCAGCCATGCTGTTGGCACCGGCAAACCGAGTTTGCTCGCCGGTCCCAGCGCAAAGTTGAAAGTCAGCAGTATGAAGGCCGCAAGGCATAAGCCTTTGTTCAAAATAAACAGGGAGAACTGGTCCCAGGGTACATCACCCACCAGGTGATAGCGCACCACCGCGTACCCCACCGACGCGATGACCGTACTGGCGATAACATTTCCGCCGATACCGCCTGAGGATTGGTCAGTAGCAGTCACGCTTCAGGGCCTCCATGAACTCTGGGTTGGTGTTTCTTGAGAGTAACGATCCCGGCGAATATACAGCACCCATGCGGCATGGCGATAGACCAGCGCCTGGTTAGCGCTTCAGCCTGTTACAGGCAAAATCGCCAGCGCTTCCGTCTCACAGAGAAGTTCGGGCCGGCAGACCTCAGCTTCCACCAGCACGCTGGGGAAACCGATGTATCCGGCATCCTGAAACTTCTGCCTCAGGATCTCTGCATGCTCTGGGTGTTTCAGGTAGGTAATGGCGGACACCACATCCTTGAAACTGGCGCCTTGTCCTTCCAGCAGAGCGGCGACGTTCACCAGCATACGGTCGATCTGGGCGTCGATATCACCCACGTGCACTGTCGCGCCGGTTTCATCCAGGCTGGCGGTCCCCGATATGTGTAGCGAGACACGATTTGATTCATCGACGCGCATCCCCCGGGAGAAATCCGAACCATAGACCGGGGCTTCGTTGAGCGTGGGTGTGGTCATCACAGTGCGCACGGGTGATTCGTCGCCCCTGGCCGCATAAATACCCAGGCATAAGTCGTGTGCCTCGGCAACCAGTCCGGCGCCGATGCCTGTACTGGCCGGGATCGGGTTGATGCCGCGCGCCTCGAAGAATTCTCGCCTAGCTAGATTGAACCCGGCGTAGTCGCGTTCCATCTCGGGAAAATAGATCCATGTGCGCATGACGTCGGAGAATTCCATGCCCGCCTGCTGCAGCAGGTTCTCGGCAACAGAGAACATGGCATGGGTTTGCTGGTAAGAGTCGTCACCCCGCCCATACAGGCCGCCAGCATACAGTCTTTGTTGTCTACCCAGGTGAACACGCAGGCCGTGCATTCGCGCGCACTCTTCGCAGCTGCAGTCTGTTTCTGCTTTGAACGACTCGGTCAGCAGGGATGATTCATTGGGAATAATTGCCTGGACAAGAACTTCCAGGTGCGCACCCTCATTCAGGGGGGCTTGTTCTATCTCTGTGGTTGCGGGTTGGTGTGATGCAACCGACGCCGATGCAAGAACACTGTGGCGAGCCGCCCGAACAGCCCCCAGGTTTGACGCAGGGTCTCGCAAAAAAATAGTTTCGTAGACTACGGAGTTGAAACTGGCTCCCTTTGACTCAAGGGCGCTAATAATTGCTCGATAGATTGATGCTGCTTGTTGCTCGACCCCGCAGAGGTCCGGCTTCGGCTGACATTTGATAAATAGCTCCAGCGCATTGGGACCTCCCGCGCGGCGTAGCATTAGAGGGCAGCCATCAGGCTCCGCAACTTCTAAAGTGGACACATCGGGCACGAATACTGGATATAAAAAGAGGGCTTGCGTAACTCGGGCCGCTACGCGGCCCAAGATTGAAAGCTAAATATATCCTGTCAGCTAGCAACCTTCCGTGGGTAGCTCGGTCGATTCCTCGCCAGTGACTAATACGTGCACGGCTTCAAATCCGTTTTTAGGCTTGTTTTTCTCGAAGCAGTTGCCATCGGTGGGGATTTCGAAGAATTCCTCTATCGGCTGTGCGTAAAGGATATCCGATGGCGGTAAGCTTGCGTTGGCCGG
>CAZPVJ010000037.1:0-5826 GCA_964590005.1 uncultured Alteromonadaceae bacterium
CCAGGGTGCGCAGGCGCTTGGTGCCAAACAACATGATGACGATTGCCAGAATAATCAGCAATTGCCAGATACTAATACCGCCTAATCCCATGATCTTCTCCTTTTACTCCGCGGACTCGCGCGCGGCTTTTTCGGTTAATCCTGAAATATCAAAGCGTTGCTTCAGGCACTCAAGTACCTCGTTAGCGTCACCGTCCAGGTGCGATAGCATCACGAGGCAGTGAAACCACAGGTCTGCTACTTCACCTACCAGCTCTTGCCGGGGGCCTCCCGCCGCAACGTCCTTGGCTGCGAGGACGACCTCCGTGGCCTCTTCGCCTACTTTTTCCAAAATTTTGTTAAGGCCTTTCTCATGCAGGCTCGCAACGTAGGATTCGCTGGGGTCAGCGGTGCGCCGCTGGGCGAGAATGGCAGTCAATTGTTGCAGGACGTCGCTCATACTTTTTTCCGGTAGATAGTGGCCGGGTCTTCAATCACTTCCTCGGTGATGGTGATGCCATCGTCGTCAACACGTTGAAAGAAGCAGTGTCGGCGTCCCGTGTGGCAGGCGATCCCGCCAACCTGTTCCACTTTCATCAGTACGGTATCGGCATCACAATCAATTCGCAATTCCCGCAGCTGTTGGATGTGACCGGATTCCTCTCCCTTGCGCCACAATGCCTGACGTGATCGCGACCAGTAGATGGCGCGATTCTCCGCCAGGGTCAGTGCCAGCGCTTCCGGGTTCATCCAGGCGAGCATCAAGACCTCGCCAGTCTGCCAGTCCTGGGCGATTGCGGGCACGAGGTTCTGCTCGTTCCACTTAATGCGTTCAGCAATATCAATTCTTTCGGTCATAGCGTGTGTCCGGTCGGCCGCGCATTATCGCACAGCGCGTCGGCATCGGAAATTAGTCGTCGCTGCTGCGAGGCCAGAGCAAAATCACAGCCAGCCCGCCCAGAACCCAGCTGCTTAACGGCGCATTGCCCAGGTGTTGCCAGCCGTTGGGAAAGGCCGCGATGGCAGCGAATATGCAGGCGACAGCCGCCAGTAACTGGCGTTTGCGCTGTTTTTGGTGATTGGCCGCCTGCTGTTTGAGCTCTGCTACCTGGCGCTGTTGTTGCTGCAGTCGCTCCTCGTTCTCGCGTGAATGCTGCAGATTTTCCAGTACCGCGTCGGGTAGTTGTGGCAGTTGCTCAAGCCATGCCGGGGCATGTTGTTGCAATCGCCTTAGCATTGACTGGGGTGAGTACCGTTCCTGTAGCCAGTTCTCCAGAAAAGGTTGAGCGGTTTCCCAAAGGTTCAGGTCGGGGTAGAGCTGCCGACCCAACCCCTCGATATTCAGCAGTGTTTTCTGCAGTAATACCAGCGAGGGCTGCACCTCCATGTCGAAGCGTCGCGCGGTTCGGAACAGGTAGATCAGCAGTTGGCCGAACGAAATCTCACTAATGGGTCGTTCAAACACTGGCTCGCACACTGCGCGCAGCGCTGATTCGAAGTCCTGTACCCGTGTCTGTGGTGGCACCCAGCCACACTCCACGTGTAATTGGGCCACGGTCCGATAGTCGCGCTGGAAAATTCCCAGCAGGTTGCGGGCCAGGTAGTACTGGTCGGCATCGCTCAGGCTGCCAATGATTGCGCAATCAACGGCGATATAACTGGGGTCGTCGGGGTCGCTGGCATCGACGAAAATATTTCCCGGATGCATGTCGGCATGGAAGAAGCTGTCGCGAAGCACCTGCGTGAAAAAAATCTCCACCCCGCGCTCGCCCAACAGTTTGAGGTCGGTACCCCGGGCTCGCAATGCGTCCAGGTCGGTAACCGGGATGCCGCTGATCCGCTCCATGGTGAACACATTATGACGGGTGTACTCCCAATAGACCTCGGGCACATAAACCAGGTTGCTGTCGGTGAAATTGCGACGCAGCTGGGAAGCGTTGGCGGCCTCCCTGGCGAGGTCCAGTTCGTCCAGGATCGTCAATTCGTAGTCGCTGACGACCTCAACCGGTCGCAGGCGCCTGCCGTCGGGTAGATATTTGCGCACCAGTCTGGCCAGGGTCATCATGAGCGCGATATCCTGGCGTATGATCGGCTCTATATCCGGGCGTACCACCTTGACTACCACTTGCTTGCCATCGGGCAGGGTCGCGGCGTGAACCTGTGCCACCGAGGCCGATGCCATTGGTGTCCTGTCAAAGCTGGCGTAGAGCTCGTCTACCGGGTGCCCCAGTGCACTCTCGATAATGGCGACTGACTGCTCTTCGGGGAAGGGGGGCACATCATCTTGCAGCTTGGCCAGTTCATCGGCAATGTCTTCCGGCAGAAGATCCCTGCGGGTAGACAACATCTGGCCGAACTTGATAAAGACCGGACCCAGGTCCTCAAGCGCGCAGCGCAGGCGCTCACCCCGGTTCAATTCCGGGGCCTTGGTCAGTCGCCAGGGAGAATACCGCACGGCGTATCTCGGTACGGGTGGTAAGCGATCGACGTCGACCAGCTCGTCCAGCCGGTAGCGACCAACGGTCCGAAGTATTGTGAGGAGGCGTGCCAATCGCGACATACGCCGATCAGGCCTTCAGCTGTTCTATTTTCTGGCGCAGACGACGGGCGCGTGATTCCAGTCGCTCAACCCGCACCGACAGGGACTGAACATCGTCGTAGAAGTCTTCAAGTTCCAGACGGGGGGGGCTGAGCCGGGCTTCCTCGTGCACAAATTCCTCCAGCTGCCGCTCCAGGCTGTTTCTCGCTTGCTGCCCCCAGCTGAAGCCACCGCGCAACACTTCGGCCAGTTGGTGGCCGACGACGTCGCCCAATGTGTCTACCAGCGGTGCCTCCCAATCAATATCCAGGGTGCTGATAATCTGTTGGAGTTCCAGTAGGGGTGCGCTTTCGCCCTCCAGTTCCAGTGCGCCGTTGATCAGGCAGGCCGCGGGATCATCGGCCGCGGCCAGTTCCGTGAAATCCGCAGCGGCGCCTCGAACCCGGGTGGTAACCGGCCCCTCAAATACCCCCATCAACCGGACTTTTTCGCCCTGGGGTTGCAGGAATATGGTTACCGGGGGCGCCGTGCATTCCAGGGCGAAGACGCAGTCCTCCAGCTCTTCGAGCTCAGCTCCCGCCCGCGGCGCCAGTGTCAGTGCACGATTAACCAGGCTCTCCAGTGCTGCGAGGGCGGCTGTGTGCAGCGTAGGGTTGATACCCTCGGTCATGTCAGGCCTTCAGGCCCTTGTGCAGGGCGACTATACCGCCCGTCATATTATGGTACTCGCAGCGACTGAAGCCGGCGTCTTCCATCATGTCCTTCAGGGATTCCTGGTCAGGGTGCATGCGAATGGATTCGGCCAGGTATTGGTAACTGTCACTGTCGTTGGCGACCAGTTTGCCCATGAATGGCAGGACCCTGAACGAGTAAGTGTCGTAGGCGCGGCTGAGCAGTGGGTTGCCGGGCTTTGAAAACTCCAGAACCAGCAGGCGACCACCCGGCTTCAGGACCCGCAGCATCGACCGCAGTGCCCTGGATTTGTCGGTGACATTGCGCAGGCCGAACGCGATGGTAACGCAGTCAAAGCTTTCATCTGGAAAGGGTAAATCCTGGGCATCTGCTTGTACGAATTCGATATGGTCCAGGCGTCCGCTATCGATAAGTTTGTCGCGGCCTACCTCCAGCATGGCGCCGTTGATATCGGCCAGTACCACGCGACCCTCGGGGCCCACCAGCTCCGCGAACCGGGCAGCGAGGTCACCAGTGCCGCCCGCGATATCCAGCACCGCATTACCTTTGCGCACTCCGCTTAATTCGATAGTGAAGCGCTTCCATAGCCGGTGGATACCGCCAGACATAAGGTCATTCATGAGGTCGTAGCGTGATGCCACGGAGTCGAAAACGTCCGCTACAAGGCCGGCCTTGGCGTCTTTCTCAACCTTTCGGTAGCCGAAGTCTGTTGTCTCTTTGTCACTACTCATGGCGACTCGCCTCTGCGGATGCGGACTTATTGTAACGCGCCGGCAGGCCTTTGGTCAGGCTCGTGAAATCTCAGGGGTCGAACTGGATAACCTGGACGTCGGGATCCCTGGACTGGCCAGCAGCGGACAGCCGGTCGAGATAGTTTTGCCACCATGCCTCCTGGTGGGTGCACAGGTCGTGAAGATAAGACCAGGAATACAGGCCGGTGTCGTGGCCATCGTCAAAAACCAATTGCAGGGCGTAATGCCCGACAGGCTTTATGGAAGTGATATTGACGGTGGACTTACCGGTTTGCAGCACTTCCTGACCCGGGCCGTGGCCGCGGACCTCTGCCGAGGGCGAGTAAACCCGCAGGTATTCGCAGCTTAACGAGTACTGCTCATCATTGCCGTAATCCAGCGCGAGCTGGCGAGAGCGGCGATGCAAGTTGATCCCGATGGGTCGCTTGTCGGTATCAGTCATTATCTTCGCCTTACAGAATGAATCTCGACAGGTCCTCGTCGGCGCTCAACTCGCCTAGCTGGTCGTCAACGTAGCCAGCATCGATGCTGATTGCACCACCCTGCAGGCTGGTGTCGGCGGCACTGAAAGAGACCTCTTCCAGCAGCCGTTCCATGACTGTATGTAGCCGACGCGCGCCTATGTTCTCGGTACGCTCGTTGACCTGCCAGGCAGTCTCGGCGATACGTCGCAAACCCTCGTCTGTGAACATTACTTCCAGGCCCTCAGTGGCCAGCAAGGCCTGGTACTGTTCAGTCAGGGACGCGTCCGGCTCGGTCAGGATGCGCTCAAAGTCCTCCGGACTCAGGGCATTCAGCTCCACCCTGATTGGCAGGCGCCCCTGCAGCTCCGGAATCAGGTCCGAGGGCTTGGCGAGGTGGAACGCACCCGATGCGATGAACAGGATATGGTCCGTTTTGATCATCCCGTGCTTGGTGCTTACGGTAGAGCCCTCGATCAGCGGTAACAGGTCCCGTTGTACGCCCTCTCGTGATACGTCTGCGCCGGCCCCCTCGCTGCGTTTGGCCACCTTATCCAGTTCATCGATGAAAACGATCCCGTTCTGTTCGGCCGCGTCAATCGCCTTTTGCTTGATTTCGTCCTCGTTGATCATCCGGGAGGCTTCCTCGTCGCACAGTGCTTCGAAGGCCGCCTTGACGGTCATCTTGCTGGTTTTGGTCTGTTGCCGGGACATGTTGGAAAACATGCTCTGCAACTGGTTGGTCATTTCTTCCATACCCGGTGGCGCCATAATCTCAACGCCTGCCGGCTTGCTGCTAAGCTCAACGTCCACTTCTTTGTCGTCGAGATCGCCCTCACGAAACTTTTTTCTCAACAGCTGGCGTGTTGTGGAGTTGCTATCACTGGTTGTATCTCGGGCCGGTGGCAACAAAATATCGAGAATACGTTCTTCCGCAGACTCCTCGGCCAGTGAACGCACCCGGGTCATCTCCTGCTCCCGGAACAGCTTGACCGACATGTCTGCCAGGTCCCGGATGATCGACTCCACGTCGCGACCCACATAGCCCACCTCGGTGAACTTGGTCGCTTCTACTTTGACAAACGGTGCATTGGCCAGGCGAGCGAGTCGTCGCGCTATCTCGGTTTTACCCACACCGGTGGGGCCTATCATCAGGATGTTCTTGGGGGTAATCTCGCTGCGCAGTTCCTCGGACAGCTGCATCCGCCGCCAGCGGTTGCGCAATGCGATGGCAACAGCGCGCTTGGCATCGTCCTGACCAATGATGTGCTTGTCGAGCTCGTGAACGATCTCTCTTGGAGTCATGTTGGACATTTAGAAATCCAGTTCTTCGATGGTTCGGTTGTGATTCGTGTAAATACAGATATCCGCTGCGATGGACAGGCCCCGCTCGACGATCTCG
>CAZPVJ010000038.1:0-8440 GCA_964590005.1 uncultured Alteromonadaceae bacterium
AGACAGGGCCCACCTGGCCATTTTCCCCGGCGAAACCCACTTTACTCCTGAGACGGATCCCGACCTGTTCAACCGAACCGTGGATAAATTCATGAGCGTCCCTTACAGCCGCCCTACTACCCGGGAAATCATGTTGGGAGAGCACTAAACGAGGGGTAAGAAAAAGGGGCGCAGGTCGAAGACCGGCGCCCCTTCGGACTCTCTGGTTTGTGGCTTAGAAGCGGTACCGCGCCTCCAGGCCAATGGTGCGGGGCCGGTTGGTCACGATACGCGGACGTCCCGGCATTTCTGCCGCAATGGAGCGGTTATCCGCCAGGTTGGCACGCTCGTCGGTGACGTTGTCAGCAAACAGGGTGACATCCCAGTTCTCGTTCATGACACCGGCCCTCAGGTTCAGGGCCTCCCAGCTTTCACGATCCACTACAGCACCGTTGTTGAAACTGGTGCTGTCGCCGTAGTAGTTGCCGTCAGCCCTGACCCGGCCATCCCACTCACCAAAGGCAGGCCACACATACTCAATAGAACCGGTCGCCGTCCAATCGGGCACACCGTGCAGTTCCTCGCCTTTTTCGTATCCGGGGAAACCTTCACCGGCCGCCTCGACCACCTCGGTCTCGGTGTAGCCGACACCCAGCTGGATGGTCAGGCCTTCGATCGGTGCGGCGGACATCTCGACTTCGAAGCCGGTGCTCTCTACATCACCGATGTTGGCATCCACCTGGAAGCCACACGCCAGCCGCTGCACCTGCAGGGAATCCTCCCAGTCGATGAAGAACACGGCAGCGTTCAGCGATACCCGGTTGTCAGCGAGGGTGGTCTTGATACCTGCCTCGTAGCTCCACAGGTCATCGGAGTCGTAAGTTCGCAGCTCTTCGGGGTTCAGGCCAACACGGTCGAGCTCTTCTCCGCACAGCGTCGGAGACAACTGACCGTTAACGCCACCAATACGGAAGCCCTTGGCCGCGCTGGCGTACAGATTAATGTCGTCATTCACATCAAATGAAGCCATCACTTTCGGGTTGAAACCGCTCTCGTCCTGGCTACCTGAGAACTCACTGGGTCCGCCATTGGCGAAGCCATCGGAGATCGACTCGAAGTCTACCTCGGTGTCGTACCAGCGACCGCCGGCGGTCAATGACAACCGGTCCGTCATATCCCAGGTGATCTCACCGTAAACCGCCAGCTCCTCGACCTCCTCCGGCTGGTTGGTGATAAAGATCAGGTCGCCCGGAACAATGTCAGCAGGCGCACCAATAGCCTCGTTAAGTGCATCATTCGCGCCGACCTGCAAGGCGGGTGGATAGCCGCGAATAAACTCGTTATCAGCGTAGAAGATGCCCACGGTGAAGTTCCAGGGGCCATCGAAACTGCTGGTGAAACGTGTTTCGTGGGAAAGGTTTTCATACTCCGAGGTCGTCGACAGAGTCGACTCCAGCGGGGTAATCGGGACACCGACCGCGGCGCCATAAATGAAGTCCAGGAACGTGTGCTCTTCCTCGAACTCCTCGGTCTCGCGCTCGTAGTAAGCGGTTGTCGAAGTAATATCACCGGCATCGATAGACCAGTTGAAGACCACGCTGGCTATCCACCATTCGTCTTCACCGGGCTCTTCCGAGTCGAAGAAACGGGGAGTTTCCATGTTCTCCGGATCGACATCGGCAAACGGCAGGCCATCCGCCTCAATCTTCTGATACATGAACTTGGGTGTGATCGACAGGTTGTCGGTGGCCATCCACTTCAGGAAAACCTGGCCGCCCCAGTAATCTTCATCGTCGACATTGTCGTTGTCGGAAAAAGCGGGTGTTGTGCCGGTGACTTCTTCACCGGTCTGGTAGTTGAGCCAGGTGGGATCGTAGACCCGGTCGTATACGCCCGACATGGAGCCGTAATAACCCGCCACACGCAAGCCCAGGGTGTCCTGGATCAGCGGGACGTTAAAGCTACCGTCGACCATGTAGTTTTCATCGCCGTCTTCGACCGTCGACACAGAGGTATGCACCTGTCCATAGACTTCATCGAGACTGGGCTGCTGGGTTATGAGCCTGATCGTGCCGCCCATGGAGCGAGCGCCATACAGTGAGCCCTGTGGGCCGCGAAGTACCTCAATACGCTCGAGATCGAGCACACGCGGTTGCAGTGCCGCCGTGATCGGCACGTCATCGATATAGAAGCCGGTGGTTGCAGCCGATGACTTGTCGCCACTGCCGAACACGCCGCGCAGGGCAGGCGAGTTGGCGTCGAAGCGGCCGTCAGACTGGAATGCGGTACCCAGGTTGGGGATGCGAACAGCAAAATCCAGGTAGCTGTCGATACCCATATTTTCGATATCACGTTCGGAAATCGCGGTGACAGACATGCCAACTTCCTGGAGAGATTGCACGCGCTTGGTAGCGGTAACCAATACTTCTTCCAGACCGGCAAATTCTTCCTGGGCGGCAACGGGGCCGGCCAGAAGTGCAGTGGCGCAGGCCAAAGCCAGCGGAGTTCGGGTCAATGTGGGTGCAGTGAGCTTGATCATTTAAGGTATCCTTTATATAGGTGTTTTTGATACACACTGCCTAGAGTAGCACCCTCAAATTTCAAATTCATGCACCCCAAATACGTAATATTCCCATTTTTGAGACTGGAAAATCTCAATAGAAATCAACGATCTAGAGATGGTTTAACAATAAATTGATGCTGAGCCACAAGACGGAGTCAGTTCAGGGCAACGCCGTCCCTGGCGGCCATGCCGCGCTCTTCGTTAACTGAAAGAAGAATCAGCAGGCCAAGCACGAAAAAGCCGAGGGTTGAAAGTAAGGCAATGCGGTGATCGCCGCCGCTTAGGCTATTGAGCGCGCCATAGCTGAGCGGTCCGATTATCGCCGAGGTGCGGGTGGCCAAACCCCAGAGGCCAAAGAACTCACCCGTGCGCTCAACGGGGGTGAATTCGCCAATAAGTGCACGTCCCCCTGCCTGGGTCGCCCCCATCGCCAGCCCCATCAGGTTACCGGCTATCCAGAAGTCCACGGTGGAATCTGCCAGCAGGGTAACCACCCCCGCGGCGATCCATACCAGCAGGCCACAGGCCAGGCTGGGGACCGAACCGAAGCGGTCCTGCGCAAATCCGAAAGCAAAGGCGCCAATAGCCGCTGTCAGGTTGACCACCATGATCAGAATGATCAACTGCTGGCTGTCAAAGCCCATAACTTCCTGGGCATAGATGGCCGCTATGACCACCACAGTCGCCACGCCAGCCTGGTATACCGTCAGGCAGAGTAAAAATCGAAACAGGTCGGGCAACTGCGCAGCATGGCGCAGTGTCTGGACGACCTTGCCCATACCCTCACTGAGATAACTGGCACCAGACGATAAAGGCGTGGCCTCGGCTCGCTCTCGCAGCCAAAGAAACGTGGGCATTGCCGTCAGCGCAAAGATAACGGCAGTGATCACAAGCGTGATGGGAATGTACGCTTCCGCCGGTTGGCCGGTGCCGCTGGCCCAGCTGATATACGCCAGGCAAAGACCGAGGGTCAACAGCCCGCCAAAGTATCCCAGGCTCCAACCGTATCCAGAGATGCGCCCCATGTTGCCACTGCTGGCGATCTCGGGGAGAAACGCGGCTATCAGGTTTTCGCCACTGGCAAATGCCACCGATGAAAGTACAAGTAATGGCAGTGCCAGCCAGAGCTGGCCTGGTGCGGCCACCGCAAGCAGCGCGGTAGAGGCCACACAGGTCATGGTCGAGACCAACAAAAAGCCCTTCTTGCTGGCTCGATGATCGGCAACGGCACCGACAACAGGCGCGCTCAAAAGTACGATCAGGTTGGCCAGCGCGATTGCCGAAGTCCACAAGAGTGTGCCAGATCCCGGCGACCTGGCTTCGATATCGGCCGCCATGACGCCAACAAAATAGGCGCTGTATATCGTTGTCCAGACGACGGTGGTGTAACCGGAGTTGGCAAAATCGTAAAATGCCCAGGACCAGATTTCGCGACCGCTGGCGGTTGGGGTCTTGCCCGGGTCTGTCTTAATCTGCATGCTTGTCCCTGTGTTAAGCGCTACGCCCGATCTGTGACAACAACGTGATATCGGGCCGGAGGTACAGCCGGTGCAGGCGATTCTGCAAAACATGGCCATGACCCTCGTCGACGGTGTCATGGCTGTCATTCCAAGACCTGTGCCACAGGCGCAGGCGCTTCGCGATTGCCGGATCATCTCGCACCGCGGCGAGTTCGACAATACCAGCGTTAGGGAAAATACCCTCGAGGCTTTTCAGGTGGCCAGGCACCACGGCGTCTGGGGGATAGAGTGTGATATTCGCTGGACAAAAGATCAGGTACCCGTTATCTGCCACGACCCGAACACCCGGAGGGTGTTTGGGCAGGATGTGAATCTCGGCGAAGTCTCTTTTGAAACACTGCGCCAGACGATTCCCCTGGTACCCTCACTCGCCGAGCTGGTCTCGGAATTCGGTGGCAGCACGCACCTGATGCTGGAAATCAAAGCCGAGCGAGCGACACTATCGGAAGCGCAGGTCGACCGCCTGGCACAAATATTGGCGCCACTCGTCGCCGGTGTCGACTATCACTTCCTTGCGCTGGACCCGGACCTGTTTCAACCGCTGTCTTTCGTCGCTGCGCAACACTGCTTCCCGGTTGCCGAAACCAATGTGGGCAAACTCAGTACGGCGGCGCTAAAACGGAATCTTGGCGGCATCACCGGTCATTTCCTGCTGCTGAACGGCACACTGAAAGGCAAACATGAAGACGCCGGACAACGGATTGGGACGGGATTCATCGCCTCAAGAAATTGCCTGTTTCGCGAACTCAATCGCGGTGTGCAGTGGATTTTCAGCAACGACGCGGTGCGTATCCAGAAGATCCGCGACCACTATCTCGCTGAAGTGGATGGCTCAACGTTCTGAATTGGCCGCGTCCAGAAAGCGCGGTTTCTCACCGGCACCATGCACGGTAAGACTGATTCCGGACGCCGCGCCGGACAGCGGACTGGCAAGATAAAGACAGGCGTTACCGATATCACCGGGTTCAGCCATCCGCTCCAGCGGTATCGTCGCCGCGACAGCGGCAACCCCCTGTTCATCGCCATAGTGCAGGTGTGATTGCTCTGTTTTCACCAGTCCAACAATAATCGTATTGACCCTGACTTTAGGCGCCCACAGTTTAGCTTGAGACTCTCCCAGGTTTCGCAGGGCCGCCTTGGCCGCTCCATACGCAGCTGTTCCCGGCGATGGGCGGACTGCACTGACGCTCGATATATTGACAATACAACCGCCCTCTTCCTGCGTCTGCATCACCCGGTTGCAGGCCTCGCTGAAGTTCATGGGCGACACCAGGTTCAAGCCGATGACATTTGCTGTGTAGCGCGGCGAAGCGGTCGCTGCCTCCATGTAAGGGGTGCCGCCAACATTATTCACCAGTACATCGAGACGTCCGAATTGGGACAGGACCTGCGCGACACAGGCCTCGATTTGCTCGGGGTCTTTAACATTGCAGGTGATAAAGGTGGCAACATTGTTCCCGCTGGCGGGCAGATCGTCGGGCTCGTTGCGGCTGCAAACTACAACTGACGCCCCGGCGTTCAGGAATCTGTTCGCAATACCCCGACCGACACCTTTGCCGCCGCCCGTCACCAGGACCACTTTACCGGCGAAATCCAGGGGTTCTGTCATGTCACTCCACTCCTTGTTTCGTCGGGCAAGATAACACAATGGCAACGCATACAGGTCGCATGTGCTAAACCAGGCAAAACTTCCTGGTCTCTGCAGATCGCCCGGCAATCTGGGTTGGTCTCGGACAAAACTGTTAGACTGACGGCATTCAAGTGATCTTCGCGGACATACCCAGGCCATGGCCTTTTCCAACGACAGCCAATTCGACGCAGCCCCTGGCGACTGGCTAGCCAGTTTGCGTGACTGCCTCCCTGAGCACTGCCTGTTTGTTGGTAAGGAAGCGCTGAGGCCTTACGAGTGTGACGGCCTGAGTGCCTATCGCGAGTCCCCGCTGGCAGTGGCGATTCCAGAGAATGAGGCCCAGGCGATCGCGGTTTTGCGGATCTGCAAGGCAGCCGGTATACCTGTTGTGCCACGGGGAGCCGGTACCGGCCTGTCCGGTGGAGCCCTGCCACACAGCCAGGGCATATTACTGTCGACGGAAAAGATGCGTTCTATCCTGCGGGTTGACCCAGAGGCCCAGTTGGCGGTCGTACAACCTGGTGTTCGCAATCTCGCAATCTCTGAAGCAGCACAATCTTACGGTCTGTATTACGCACCCGACCCCTCCTCCCAGGTGGCCTGCACCATCGGCGGCAATGTGGCCGAAAATTCCGGCGGTGTGCACTGCCTGAAATATGGCCTGACAGTCCATAACGTCATCGCTGCCCGTGTTTTACTCATGGATGGCGAAATAATCGAGCTGGGCAATGAAGCGCCTGACACCCCGGGACTGGACCTGTTGGCCCTGCTTGTAGGGTCCGAGGGGCTGCTGGGTGTCGTCACCGAGGTGACTGTAAAGCTCATACCCAGCCCTGAAACCGCCCGGTTGATCATGGCGTCCTTTGACCGTGTTACCGATGCTGCGGAAGCAGTCGCAACCATCATTTCCGCAGGTATCATTCCGGCGGGACTGGAGATGATGGATAAGGCCGCCAGCAAAGCGGCGGAGGCCTTCGTCAAGGCCGGCTACGATACCGAAGCAGCGGCCATCCTGCTGGCTGAATCTGATGGCACAGCGGAGGAGGTCGCAGCAGAAATCGACCGTATGGAAGTGGTGCTAAGAGACTGTGGCGCAAGGGACCTCAGGGTATCGGCTAATGAGAACGAACGGATGCTGTTCTGGGCCGGGCGTAAAGCCGCGTTCCCTGCCATCGGTCGCCTGTCCCCTGATTACTACTGCATGGATGGCACTATCCCCCGCAAGCGCCTTGGTGAGATGCTAAACGCGATCAACTCCATGGAGCAGAAATACAGTTTGCGCTGTGCCAACGTATTCCACGCCGGCGATGGCAACCTGCACCCCCTGATTATGTTCGACGCCAACGTGCCGGGGGAGCTTGAGCGAGCGGAACTGTTCGGTGCTGAGATTCTGGAACTCTCCGTGGCGTTCGGCGGCTCCATCACCGGCGAGCATGGCGTCGGGGCAGAGAAGATCAACCAAATGTGCGTGCAATACAATGCCGATGAACTCGAGCGCTTCCACGGCGTTAAACGGGCCTTTGACCCGGCCGGGCTACTAAACCCGGGCAAGGCCGTACCGACGCTGCATCGCTGCGCCGAGTACGGTGGGATGGTAGTCCATCGCGGTGAATTGCCCTTCCCCGAATTACCCCGGTTTTAGCCAGGCTGCCGGTAGTGACCACAATCATCGAGCAATGGCAGGAACACATCGAGCACGCCATCGCCAGTGGCGGGCAGCTGAATATTCGCGGTGGCGGCAGCAAGGCGTTTTATGGCCAGGCCCCGGTTGGCGAACCCCTGGATACCAACGCGCATAGGGGCGTCGTGAATTACGAGCCCAGTGAACTGGTGATAACCGCCAGGGCTGGCACCCCGTTGACCGAACTGGAAGACGTCCTTGCAGAGAAGGGCCAGATGCTGGCATTTGAGCCGCCCCACTTCGGTCAGGCGACCGTGGGCGGATGCATAGCCGCAGGGCTGGCCGGCCCCAGGCGTACCAGGGCCGGTGGCGTTCGAGACTATGTACTGGGCACGCAACTACTCGACGGGCGCGGCAAGATCCTGAACTTCGGCGGCCAGGTTATGAAAAATGTCGCTGGCTACGATATCTCGCGTTTCCTGGCCGGCAGCCTGGGTATACTCGGGGTCATCACCGAGGCCTCACTGAAAGTGCTGCCGCTGCCCGAGTATGAGCAGACTCTGCAACTGCCGATGCGCCTGGACGCAGCACTCACCGCAATGCGGTCCTGGGCGGGAAAACCCATGCCGATATCGGCAACACTGTGGCAGCAGGATAAGCTGAGTCTACGCTTATCCGGGGCCAGCAGCGCGGTAGAAGCGACTGCCAAGGCACTGGGCGGCGAACGGCTTGCGGAAGACGCGGCAATCTTGCTTTGGCGACAACTCAAAGAGCAGCAGACGGCTTTTTTCGTGGCCGGCAGCAGGCCCCTGTGGCGATTGGCACTTCCGGCGAGAGCCAAAGTGCCCTTCAGCGAACTCTGCGAGGAGCAGGACATTCTCCTGGAGTGGAACGGAGGCCAATGTTGGCTCTTATCAGAAAGTCCGGCCGCCGAGATTCGAGAGTTTATGAGCCGGGTAGGCGGTCATGCTACCTTGTTCCGCGGTGGTGATAAGTCCCAGGGGGTGTTTACCCCCCTGGCGGCACCGATACACAAGCTGCACACGCAGTTAAAACTGGAGTTCGACCCGGCGGGTATCTTCAACCCCGGGCGAATGTATCCGTCGCTATGACCCAAATTACCCGCA
>CAZPVJ010000039.1:0-22583 GCA_964590005.1 uncultured Alteromonadaceae bacterium
GTGATTGCGGAAATCGCCCACCTGGCCGAGGGTGGCGTGCGCGAGGTCAACCTGCTGGGACAAAACGTCAATGCCTATCGCGGTGATAGCCACCTTGGCGACATTGTTGACTTCGCCGAATTGCTGGGCCTCGTTGCACAAGTACCCGGTATTGAGCGCATTCGCTACACCACCTCACATCCGGTGGAATTTTCTGACGCGCTGATCGATGCCTACGCCGAGATACCGCAGCTGGTCGATCACCTGCACCTGCCGGTACAAAGTGGCTCAGACCGGGTACTGGCAGCGATGAAGCGAGGCCATACCGCGCTGGAATACAAGTCCAAGATTCGCCGCTTGCGCAAAATCCGCCCCGACATCAGCCTCTCGTCCGACTTCATTATCGGCTTCCCCGGTGAAACCGATGCGGACTTCGCCGCCACCATGAAACTGGTCGAGGATATCGGCTTTGATACCTCCTTCAGCTTCATCTACAGCGCTCGGCCGGGCACACCCGCTGCCGAATTGCCCGATGAGACTGACGAAGACACCAAGAAACAACGACTACAGATTCTTCAAACCCGCATCAGCCAGAATGCACAACGGATCAGTCGCCACATGGTCGGCAGCCAGCAACGCATATTGGTGACCGGCGTGTCTCGCAAAGACCCCGGGCAACTGCAGGGCCGCACCGAAAATAACCGGGTGGTGAATTTCTCCTGCACTGACCAGGGATTGATTGGCCAGTTTGCGACTGTCGAAATCTGCGAAGCGCTGCCAAACTCGCTACGCGGCACGCTGCTATAAATTTGACGCCACCGAATTCCGGTATATCCTTTTAACTTCTACTCATGCCGCCAGCGGCAACAGGCTCATTTGAACAACGAATCTTCTACCCAGGCGCCGACCCAACAAAGCCTGACCCTCGAACCCAATGATACCCGTCACCTGGCGCTGCTGTGTGGTCAGCTGGACGCGCACCTGCGACAAATCGAGCAACGCCTCGGGGTCGAAATCCGGGCGCGCGGTAACCAGTTTTCGATCAGCGGCCCCACCGTAAACGCGGCAGCCACCCGTGAACTGCTCATTCACCTCTATGCGGAAGTGTGCCAGGGAGTCAATCTCAGCCCGGAGTCACTGCATTTGCAATTGCAGCAAATCGACCAGGAACAGCTGGTCTCGGTCGACGGAGAGCAGCCTGTCGAGGCCATACAGATCATCCGCACCAAGCGGTCCTCCATCAAGCCACGGGGCAAGAATCAGCAGGCCTACGTGAGGGCGATCAAGCACAACGATCTCAACTTTGGCATTGGCCCCGCCGGTACCGGTAAAACCTACCTGGCGGTTGCCTGTGGTGTCGAGGCCCTGCTGGAGGAGCGGGTACGTCGGATATTACTGGTGAGACCAGCCGTCGAGGCCGGCGAGAAGCTGGGCTTTCTGCCCGGCGACCTGACCCAGAAGATCGATCCCTACCTCCGTCCGCTCTATGACGCACTGTATGAAATGCTGGGTTTCGAGACCGTCAACAAGTACATCGAGCGCAACATCATCGAGGTTGCACCGCTGGCTTTCATGCGTGGCCGAACGCTCAACAACGCCTTCATCATCCTCGATGAAGCACAGAACACCACCCGCGAGCAGATGAAGATGTTCCTGACCCGCATCGGGTTTGGCTCTACCGCCGTGGTGACCGGAGACGCCACCCAGATAGATTTGCCGCGCGGGACCCAGTCGGGCCTCACCCATGTCAGCAAGGTGCTGCCTGACGTCGACGGCATCGGCTTTACCTGGTTCGCCAATCGGGACGTGGTTCGCCACCCGCTGGTACAGCGCATCGTCGAGGCCTACGACGCCCACGATGACAATACCGCCTCCCTAGACAAAACCCAGCGATGAACCTGACCGTGGATATCCAGAGCGCCTGTACAGATCCGGTCCCCGACGAGGACGACATACGACACTGGATAAGCAGTAGCCTGACGGGCGCCAGGCATCCAGAGCAACCGGTCGAAATCAGCATCCGACTGGTGGGCGAGCCGGAAATGGTCGAGCTCAACAGCAGATACCGGGACAAAAACACCGCCACTAACGTTTTGTCATTTCCTTCTGAACTGCCCGCGGAGCTGGAACTGCCCATGCTCGGCGATATCGTAATCTGCGCGCCGGTGGTGCACAGGGAAGCCCAGGAGCAGGGCAAACCGCTGCAGGCACACTGGGCGCATATGACTGTACACGGCACCTTGCATCTGCTGGGCTACGATCACGAACTTGATAACGAGGCTGCCATCATGGAATCGCTGGAGACCGAGATTCTCGAGCAGTTGGACTTCCCCTGCCCCTATGCCGGCTATCCGAACCAGGAGCACTGAGAGAACATGAGCGAAGAACGATTTACCAACGAGCCGGGAGAACGTTCCTGGCTCGAGAAAATTACCCACCTTTTTTCCTCGGAACCGCGAACGCGTGAGGACCTGGAAGACGTGTTGTCGGTCGCGGCCGACAACGAGGTCATCGACGAGGACGCCCGTGGCATCATCGAGGGTGCGATGCAGGTCAGCGACATGCAGGCCCGCGATATCATGATTCCCCGTTCGCAGATGGTTGTTATCAAGGCCGAACAGTCGCTGCAGGAAATCCTGCCGCAGATCATCAAGGCAGCGCATTCCCGCTACCCGGTGGTGGGCGAAAGTAATGACGATGTGCTGGGGATACTGCTGGCAAAGGACCTGCTGCCACTGATACTCAATAAGGACAACAGTGCACAGCAGATCACCGACCTGCTTCGCCCGACGGTAGTAGTACCGGAGAGCAAACGGCTGAACGTGCTGCTCAGGGAGTTTCGTGAGAATCGCAATCACATGGCAATCGTGATTGACGAATATGGCGGTGTCGCCGGACTGGTCACCATCGAGGACGTACTCGAGGAAATCGTCGGCGAAATCGAGGACGAAACCGACCTGACAGCTGACCGTTACATTCGCAAAATCAGCGACCGGGATTTCTTTATCAAGGCGCTGACGCCCATCGAAGACTTCAACGACTATTTCGAAACGGCATTCAGTGATGAGGAATTCGATACGGTAGGCGGCCTGGTGCTACAAGCCTTTGGCCATATGCCTGCGCGCAATGAAGTCACCACGCTGGACCGCTTCGAATTCAAAGTCATTAATGCTGACCAGCGCAAGATTCACAGCCTGCGCATGCGACCACCGGCCTGACGGCGGCGATGCCCGCCTCCGAACATCAGCAACCGGGCATCGCCCCGGACCAACACCTTCACCCGCTGCTGGTCCTGCTGTTGGCGCCGGCTGCCGGTGCACTGGTAACGCTTTCCCTCGCCCCGTTCGACCTGTGGCCGCTCGGCATACTGAGTTGCGCTCTTTACGGCTATCTCCTGTGCCTGTGCAACACCCGAGAGGCGATCTGGCGAGGCTGGCTCTATGGCCTGGGACTGTTTGGCTCGGGTGCTTCCTGGGTCTACGTCAGCATCCACGTCCACGGTTACGCCAGTGTACCGCTGGCGACAGTGCTCACCCTCGCCTTCTGCGCCGGCCTGGCCCTGCTGCATGCCTTGTTCGCCTGGTGTTACGTGCGCTGGGTCAGGGCGCTGCCGGGCGGCATGCTTTTGGGGTTTCCAGCACTGTGGGTACTGTTCGAATGGCTGCGCAGCTGGCTGCTCACGGGCTTCCCCTGGTTGTATCTGGGCTATGCCCACCTGGATACCTGGATTGCGGGCTGGGCGCCCGTCTTCGGCGTATTCGGATTATCCTTTATCTGCGCATTAACCGGCATTTGCCTGTTTCTGTCCTGGCGCAGCCGGCAACTGATCTCCATCACCACCTACCTTGGACTGATTGTCACCCTGTGGTTGGGTGGCGGCGTGCTCAAACCCATCGAGTGGGTCGGTCGGGCCAGCGAAGAACCCCTCTCAGTTGCGCTGTACCAGCCTAATATTCCGCAGGAACACAAGTGGGACCGGGCCTGGTACCAGCCAATACTCGAGCAGTTCGAGACGGCGGTCGAGCAGGGCTATGGCAAAGACATCATCCTCTGGCCCGAATCGGCTATCCCCAGAACCTATCACCGCGCCCGGGATTTCCTCGACCCGATAGCTGCGCGGGCAAAGGCTTTCGAATCAACCCTCATTACCGGTATCCCAACCCGCTCGGCTGATGGCGAATCCTATTACAACAGCATTGTGTCTCTGGGCGAGGGGCGCGGTCAGTACGACAAGCAGAGGCTGGTACCGTTTGGCGAATACGTCCCGCTGGAAGCCTGGCTACGCGGATTGATACGCTTTTTCGACCTCCCCATGTCCAACTTTTCCGCCGGCTCCCCCGACCAGGCGCCCCTGCGCGCCGACTCCTACCGGGTCGCACCATTCATCTGCTATGAAGTGGTTTACCCGGATCTTGTTGCCGCCAATGCCGGCGATGCTGATCTGCTGGTCACCATCAGTAACGACAGCTGGTTTGGCAGCTCCATCGGGCCTTTGCAGCATTTACAGATGGCCCGCATGCGGGCCCTGGAAAACGGGCGCTATATGCTGCGCGGAACCAATAACGGTGTATCGGCGATTATTGATCACCGCGGCCAGTTAGTGGGACAGACAGACCAGTTCGTCACGACCACCCTCCATGGCGAAGCTGAGGTCATGTTGGGGCGCACACCCTTCAGCAGCTTTGGCTCCGCAGTGATCATTGGTGGCTGCGCCCTCGCCCTGCTGATTATGGTACTGCTTTACCTGGCTTTCTGGCGCGATGCCGACTGAGTCAACGCACGCCCGAGTCGAGTAGAAACGTCTCCAGTTTCTTGTCAACACCAAACACGTGGCGAGTCAGCCACTCGGTCAGGAAGGTACCGATAATATCGCGGTACAACGCGTCGCAGTCGGCGCTGGCCAGCACCTCATCGATCTCCCGCCGAAAACTGTCGTGCGCGCGACAATGGGCCTCGCGATCCGGGTAGCCCAGCGCCTCCATGTACTCCTCTTCCAGGGTGAAGTGGTTCTCCGTGTAATCACGCAAGCGCTGAATAATCCTGCCATCCGCATCCGGTTGGCGGATTTCATCGAGAATGTCGAACAGCACCTGGTGCTGGGCGTCCTGCCAGAGGACATCGCTGGTTTTACGCATGCCCGCAGCTTACTTCGCGACGCGCCGGCGGCGCCACGATACAGGTCAATAAATGTGCAATTGGTCATATGGGTCGGCGTCGCGGGTGTTGGCAATTACTGATAGAATCCTGCCTTCTTTTTTTCCGGTACCGGCGAACGCAGCACTGGCAAATCCAGTACCGCGCGACCCCTTACCGACGACTGATGACAAGGGTATTGATGGACCCCAAGTACTATCCCCAGACCGTTGAACAGGACGCTCAGCAACACTGGCTGAAACACAACAGTTTCGCCGTGCAGCCGGATGATGATCGGGAAAAATTCTATTGCCTGGCGATGTTCCCCTACCCCAGCGGCAAGCTGCACATGGGGCATGTCCGCAACTATACGATCGCCGACGTGATCGCGCGGTTTCAGCGCATGCAAGGTAAGAATGTCCTGCAGCCTATGGGTTGGGATGCCTTTGGCCTGCCCGCCGAGAATGCCGCCATCCAGAACAATGTGCCTCCGGCCCGCTGGACCGCCGAAAATATCGACTACATGCGAGCCCAGCTTCAGCAACTTGGGTTCGCCTATGACTGGGACCGTGAGATCGCCACCTGCAACCCTGCATACTATCGCTGGGAACAGTGGTTTTTTACTCGCCTGTTTGCCAAGGGGCTGGCGTATAAGAAACAAGCTGAAGTGAACTGGTGCGAAACAGACCAGACAGTGTTGGCCAATGAGCAGGTTGTCGATGGCTGCTGCTGGCGCTGCGATAACCCGGTTGAACGACGCAATATCGACCAGTGGTTTTTCAGGATCACAGAGTACGCCGATCAGTTACTCGACGACCTGGATAAACTGGATCAATGGCCCGAGCAGGTTCGGACCATGCAGCGAAACTGGATTGGCCGCTCTGAAGGCGTGGACCTGGACTTCACCCTGCCTGACGGCTCGCCACTGAGCGTGTACACCACCCGACCCGATACCCTGATGGGCGCCACCTACGTGGCGGTAGCACCCCAACACCCGGTGGCTGTTGCCGCGGCGCAGAGTAACCCGGCGCTGGCTGACTTCCTTGTGTCACAGGGCAATATCAAAGTGGCGGAAGCCGACATGGCCACCATGGAAAAGCTGGGCATGGATACCGGCACCACCGCTACCCACCCACTGACCGGGGAGCAGGTACCCGTCTGGGTGGCCAATTTTGTGCTGATGAGTTATGGCTCGGGCGCGGTCATGTCGGTGCCGGGCCACGACGAGCGAGATCACGCCTTCGCCTGCAAGTACGGCCTGCCTATCATCCAGGTGATCGCCAAAGACGGTGACGACTTCAACTATGACGCGGACACCTGGGCCGCCTGGTACGCCGACAAAACAGGAACGGTTAGCATAAACTCCGGTGCCTTTGACGGACTGGATTTCGAAGGCGCCTTCAACGCGGTGGCCGACCGGCTCGAGGCCGAAGGCAAGGGCAAACGCTCTATCAACTTCCGCCTGCGCGACTGGGGAGTTTCCCGGCAACGTTACTGGGGTGCGCCCATTCCCATCATCAACTGCGCGAAGTGTGGCACCGTGCCGGTACCCGAGAACGACCTGCCGGTGGTACTGCCGACCGACGTCGAATTCGAGGGTATGGGATCACCCCTCAAGAAAATGCCCGAGTTCTATGAGACCCAGTGCCCCGGGTGCGGCGGCGAAGCCACGCGTGAGACCGACACCTTTGATACCTTCATGGAGTCGTCCTGGTACTACGCCCGCTACGCCAGTGCTCGTAATGGCGAGGCCATGCTGGACAGCGAGGCAAACTACTGGGCTCCGGTAGACCAGTACGTGGGCGGAATTGAGCACGCCATATTGCACCTGCTCTATGCGCGTTTTTATCACAAGCTGCTGCGCGACGAGGGCCTGCTGACGTCTGACGAGCCCTTCACCCGGTTACTCACCCAGGGAATGGTGCTGAAGGACGGCGCCAAGATGTCCAAGTCCAAGGGCAACACTGTCGATCCGCAATCGCTGATCGACTCCTACGGGGCAGACACGGTGCGCCTGTTCAGCATGTTCGCCGCGCCACCGGAGCAATCGCTGGAATGGTCGGATTCCGGCGTAGAAGGCGCCAACCGATTCCTCAAACGCTTATGGAAACTGGTTGCCGGACACATCGATGGCGGCGCCGCGCCGTCACTGGATAAAGACGCGCTCAACGACGCGCAGAAGGCCGTGCGACGCAAGACCCATGAAACCATTGCCAAGGTGGCCGACGACTACGGACGTCGCCAGACCTTCAATACCGCGATTGCGGCAGTCATGGAGCTGTGTAACGACCTGGGCAAATTAGACAGCGGCGATAACAGTGACGCAGCGGTTATCGATGAGGCATTGCGGGCGGTTGTACTCATGCTATGCCCCATCGTACCGCATGCGAGTCACTACCTATGGCAACAGTTGGGCGGCGACGGAGAAGTCATTAATGCCCCGTGGCCTGTGGTTGACGAATCGGCGCTGACACGCGACACCATCGAAGTGGTGGTGCAGGTGAACGGCAAAGTCCGGGCCAAGATGGCCGCACCCGCGGAGGCCGACAAGGCCGCCATGGAAGAACTGGCGCTGGCACAGGACAACGTACAGCGCTTCCTCGAGGATGTTTCGGTCCGCAAAGTGATTGTGGTGCCCGGTAAATTAGTTAATATTGTGGCCAATTGATCCCGCGTGAGTCCCCTGCCATGCCTGTAAAACTGTTGCGCAACGCACTGCTGCTGGGTGCGCTTCTGGTATTTACCGGTTGTGGCTTCCAATTGCGTGGTGCCAGCACCGCCACCGCACTGCCTGAATCCTGGAAGACCATGCACCTGGTTACCGGCAACCCCAACAGCGAATTCAGTCGCGAGGTGCAAGCGCGCTTCGCGGCCAACGGCATACTCTGGGTCGACCGCGAGGAAGCGGCACACATACTGCGCCTGGGCCCGGAGAACTTCAGCCAACGCAACCTGTCGCTGAATGCTGAAGCGCGTGCCGCCGAGTTTGAACTCACGATGAAGGCCAACTTCAGCGTCGACGGCGTCGGGGGCGATGTGGTGATCGAGGCGACCAGCGCCGCCGTCATCAAGCAAATGGAAAACGACCCGCGTAATGTGACCGGTAAGGCCGAGGAAATTCGTATCCTCAGGGCCGAAATGCGCACCGAGCTGAGCCAGCAGATTTTACGACGCATTGCGTTCTACGCCGCCAGCAACCCCTGATGCGTGTCTACCCGGAAAAGCTAGCCGCCCACCTGCAACAACAACTCTTACCCGTTTACGTCATCAGCGGCGATGAGCCGCTGCTGGTACAGGAGTGTGCCGACCTTGTACGCCAGCAGGCCAGGGACCAGGGTTGCAGCGAACGCGAGGTCATCGATGCCGGGGTCAGCCGCTTCGACTGGCAGGAAATCATGCACCACGCCACCAGTATGTCCCTGTTTGCCGAGCGCAAGCTGGTTGAGATTCGCCTGCCCAGCGGCAAGCCCGGCACCGAGGGTAGCAAAGCCCTGTGCGAGTACCTTGCAATGGCCAACGGTGAAGACGTACTGATGCTGGTTGCCGGTAAAATCGACAAGCAATCCACCAACAGCAAGTGGTACAAGACGCTGGACAAGGCCGGTGCCACCATCCAGGTCTGGCCCATTGCTGCCCGCGAGCTGCCCCGCTGGCTACAACAGCGGGTGGCAAATGCTGGGATGAGTATCGACCGGGAAGCAGTCCAGCTACTTGCCGACCGGGTTGAAGGCAACTTGTTGGCGGCGGTACAGGAAATCGAGAAACTCAAGTTGCTCGCCACGGACCAACGGATTACGGCGGCCACGGTCACCGATTCAGTACTCGATAATGCCCGCTATAACCTGTTTGAGATGACTGACACGGCACTGGCCGGCAATGCCCAGGGCAGCCTGAGAATGCTCCATGGCCTGCGCGGCGAGGGGACTGAGCCCAGCGTGATCCTGTGGTCGCTGGCCAGGGAAGTCCGCACACTGTATGACATGCAGGCGGAGTGCGACCAGGGTGCCAGCGTCCAACAAGCCCTCGCCAGCAAACGGGTGTGGAAGAACCGGTTGGGCCTGATGCAGGGCGCCCTGGGTCGTCACAATACTGCCTCGCTCACGGAGTTGCTGCACCAATTGTCCAGGGCCGATGGCAGTATCAAGGGCTTTGCTGATGGCAGTCCCTGGGATCGCCTGGAAGACCTCGTACTGCAGCTGGCCGATGGCCAGGCCTTGCTCAGTCACTGACCCACCTCCCCTGCTCTGCGGCGGTCGGGGGCCTCTTCGATTCTCCAGGCTTTACCTGTAAACCCGCGCGGCACCTGCTTTTCAGCCCTCCTGCCAATACCTGTGCGCCCAGGCTACAGGTACCCAGGTGCTGCAAAATTCACACGCCATAAGACCTTGCATCGGGATAATTTAGTGTCTACTGTATATCCATACAGTATATTGAAATGAGACGTCCTGAGGTGAAGACACTATGAACGAGATCCTTGAACAGGTCATTAACCGCCGCGATACCTGGCGCGGCCAACACGGCTTGCTGCAGTACAGTGGCGACCCGGCCAACAGCGATTTTCACGGCCCCGACACCCTGTCATCCGGCTATAGCACCCTGGATGCCGCCCTCTATCAGGGTGGGCTGCCCATAGGCAGCACGATTGAACTGCTGACGGATGGTTGCGGTATGGGCGCCATGGGCCTGTTCCTGCCCGCCATGGAAAAACTGAGCGCCCAGGGGCGGTGGCAGGCCTTTATCGCGCCGCCTTACATACCTTACGCCCCCCTGCTTGCAGCCCGCGGTGTAGACACCGAGCAGGTTCTACTGGTGCACCCCCAGAGCCGGGAAGATGTGTTGTGGAGTACCGAGCAGGCGCTGCGCAGTACCACCTGCAGCGCCGTGTTCAGCTGGCTGGGAGCCGATGAGTATCGCTACAGCGAGCTGCGCAAGCTGCAGCTGGCCGCAGCGGGCAGCGATACCCTGTCGGTATTGTTCCGCCCCCACCAGGCGGCCCACAACCACTCACCTGCGAGCCTGCGCCTGCAGATGCGAGAGTACCGCAAGGTACATATTCTCAAGCAGCGGGGCGGCAAGCAGTATATCGATGTGGAATTACCGCCCTCGGAAGACGTGCCACAACAGCCACAATTGTGGGAGTTACCGGTCTGGCAGGACAACAGCCGGCAGGGAACCGCCCTCGGAGCCTAGTAGATCTGCGGTGGGGCAGCTGGAGCAGTAGCTGCGTTGTCGCTCTCGATCAGGTCGAGATAGGCATCCAGGTTAGCCAGGTCCTGACTACCCGGGCTTAGCTGCCGGCCACCACCATGGCTGAGCTGGCCCTGGGCCTTGGCAGTGACATAGTCGCTCAGGTCACGGGAGCCAAGCGAGGCTCCAAGGCTTATAAACGCCTGGTGGTTTTTACTGAGATTATCGGGGTCACTATTAGTGACCAAACGCAGCCGCGTACCGCTGGCAACCCCTCTGCTGGTGTGGCAGTTGACGCACTTGCTCTGCACGATCGGCATGGAAATCGTGTCCGTAAACACCTGCAGGGCATCCACCACATCGTCATCCATACCCAATACCTTGAGCGACCGCCCACGAATACTGGCCGGGTCCTTGCCCTCGGCCAGTGCCATCGCCAGCTCACGCACATCGGCGTAATCGAGTAGGTACTTGCCGCGGTGTAACAGGACTGTCCAGGACAGGGCATCGAGGTAATTCACGGCTTCGATAGTGTCGACATTGTCCAGGATGGACTGCGTGTACTGATCGAGCTTCACCAGTAACTCGGCATCGGAGAGCTGGTCGATGTCGTCCATGACGGATTGGTAAAGCGCCTCGGTGATGGGCGAGACCATGTAGCCGCCGCGACGCAACTGTCGCCCCGGCATAATGGCCCGCCAACTGCCTTGCACCGCGGTGTAGGTCGGATCCTCTTTGCGATCGCCGTCGAAGTCCATGTCAAAGCCGCCGCTGACGGTCACCAGGTAGAGGGTATCGACGTCGAAGTTTTCCGCCGTGAGATCGAAGTTACCCAGCTGGACGAAACGTCCGAGGTCGTTGAGTTCATCCCAGTCCTGTTGCGAGTTTTCAGCCACGTAATCGGCTTCATCCTTGGTCAGCAGCCCATCCTGGGCGATCGCTCCCGAGCGCAGCTCGGTAACAACGACGGTGGCGCCAGGCACGGGTCCACCCAATTCCGCCTGCATACAGCCAGCCAGCAGGCCAGCGAATACGAACGTGATTACACTCAAAAACCGGGGTGACATCGGGAACTACCTCTCGTTAATCGCCCGCGCTGGCAGGCAATGGAATCCACTATACTGCGCAATATACGTTGGCGCGAGAGAACCTGGATCTGCACCGCGAGATCTGGGTACAGACGGTCACAGGGCCAGGGGGCGCCATAAACGGCCCCTGGCACGCTTCCTCTCGACACATTCCGCTACACAGGTACGAGACTGCATGGACCAATGGCTCAGCGATTATGGCGTCACCCTGGGGGTCGGCGCGCTCATCCTGTTCATGATCTTTATTGTCTGGGACCTGGCCCGACGCAGCAATGCCGGTAAATTCGGTACCATCATTCTCTACGTCGGGTTGGCGATGGGCATCCTGGGCTTTCTGATCAAGGTCGTAATCACCTACCTGCTTGAAAACGCCGGTGTCTAGCCGGCCTTGGCCGTGGCGATCATTGCCTCAACTCTCTGCTCCAGGATAGACAGGGGTAAGGGACCGTCACCCAGTACCGTGTCATGGAACAAACCCAAATCAAACGCTCCACCCAGTTCCTCGCGGGCCCGCTCACGTAACTCCAGTATTTTCAGCTTACCGATCATATAGGCGGTCGCCTGGCCTGGCATCGCAATATAGCGCTCGATCGCACGGGTGGCGTCGTTAACCGAGTTGGGGGTGTTCTGGACGAGATAGTCAATGGCCTCTTCGCGGGTCCAGCGCTTGCTGTGTATGCCCGTGTCCACAACCAGCCGGCAGGCTCGCCACAACTCCATGGCCAGGCGACCGAAGTCCGCATACGGATCGCTGTAGAACCCCATGTCCTTGGCCAGGCGCTCTGTATAAAGCGCCCAGCCCTCGCTGTAGGCAGTAAAGCTCGTATACTTTTGGAAATCGGGGATACCCTCTATTTCAGCAGCGATGGCCCGCTGCAGGTGGTGACCGGGAAGCCCCTCGTGATAGGCCAGCGCCTCCATCTGGTACTTGGGCATATTGGCCATGTTGTACAGGTTGGCGTAGTAAATGCCCGGGCGTGAGCCATCGGGTGGCGGGCCCTGGTAAAATGCCTTGCCCGCGGATTTTTCGCGGAACGCCTCGACCCGCTTAACCACCAGCTCGGCCTCGGGCAATATGCCGAATGCCTCGGGCAGGCGCTCACCCATGACGTCGATAAGACGCACCGCCTCGGCCAGATACGCTTCCCGGCCCGCATCGGTGTCCGGGTAGTAGAACTGCGGGTCCTCTCTCAGGAAGACAAAGAACTCCGCCAGGCTTCCCTCGAAGCCGACTTGCGCCATGATCGCCTGCATCTCGCCCTGCACGCGATCGACCTCTCGCAGTCCGATAGTGTGGACCTGGTCAGCGGTAAACTCTGTCGTGGTAAACCAGCGCAGGCGCTCGGCGTAAAAAGCGTCACCGTTGTCAAACTTCCATACGCCATCGGCGTCGGGGGCCAGCGCTGCCTGCACCTCAAGTTCGGCGATCAGCCGTTGATAGGCCGGCTTCACCACCTCCACCAACGCGGTTCGCCCCTGCGACAACAGCGCCTGCTGCTGGGCAGGCTCGAGGTCCAGAGCCGCGATCTTGGCCTGGAAGTCAGCCCACAGGGTGGAATCAACCCCGGAGTCGTCGTAGGGCACACCGGAGATGACATTGCGGGCAGACTGAATCATCTGGGGGTACTGCCAGTCCGCCAGCAGGAAGTTCCTGGACTGACGGATCCGTAGCTGCTCTATGACCTGGTCGAACCAGGGACCGATATTATTCAGGCGACCGATGTACGCCTCAGCGTCGCTGAGTTCATCGACCCGGTGGATATTGATCAGGTTGCTCGCCGCCTGGGTATGGGGTCCGCGGAACTGGTGAATAACAAATTTATGATGGCGAAAGTCATCGCTGGCCAGACGGCGTTGCAGACTCAACTGGTAAAGATCGTAGGACAGGGCCAGTTGATCACCCAGGCTGTCCCGATCGAAGCCGGCCAGCTGTTGCAGTCGCGTCTCATTAATAGTTCGAGTCTCGTCCAGGAAAGATTCAGCTACCGAGTTCCACTGGTCGTGGTTGGTCTTTATGCCGCGATAACTCGCGGTGTATGGGTAGCGGGCCATGTCGACGCTGTAGTTCTCAGCGAGGAATTGGCGAAACTCGTCTGCAACTGCTGCGCTAACCACTGTGGGCTCCTCAACCTTGACCGGTTGCGCGGGCTCATCGTTGGAGCAGGCCGCAAGCAATAGCGCGCCCAGCATTAAAGACAGCAACTTGATCGCAGGGTTAAACATGAAAACTCCTCATTATGGGTGTAGGCGGCGGGCACTCTCGCCGGCAAAATCGGCGCGCATGATGGCGCAATTGCCAAAGAATTTCCAGCGAGGACCGGCCCGCTGTGGACAGCAGGGCAATCTTCAATAATACTGTATATATGTACAGTATTCTTAAAATGGGCCTACTGCCCCCCCTAAAAAAGGGCCCGCTCGCGGTGATACCGCCGTGAGCCTGTGGTTATGCCTGCGCTTTGAGCAGTTGCCGCTGCAATGCCTGAGCCAGTCAGAGGAACAACCGATCGCCGTAATGGCGCAGCAGCGTGTGGTCAGGGTCAATGACTGCGGTGCTGCCCTGGGTATTGGCCAGGGCATGGGTACCGCGACCCTGCGAGCGCTGGCGGCCGAGCAATCGGTACAACTGCTGGAGCAAGACCGTGCAGCTGAGCAGCGCTGCCTGCAACAGCTGTGCTGTTGGGCCTACAGCATAAGCCCTACCCTGCACTGCTGGCGGGACGACTGCCTGCAACTGGAGATCGGCAGTTGCCTCAGTCTGTACAAGGGTCTGGATGCGCTGATGGCCGAGGTGACAAGCGGCATCAGCAGCCGCGGCTACCAGGTCAGGTATGGCCTTGCGGCTACACCCAAAGCGGCCTGGCTGCTGTCATTTGAGTCAGCGACTATTGCCATGGCCATTGACCAACCGCTGGCGGAAAGGCTGGCACCCCTGCCACTTAAACTGCTCAATGACTTTGCCACCACTGTCGACTCCCTGCGCCGGGCGGGCCTGCACACATTGGGAGATGTCCTCGCCTTGCCGCCAGCGGCACTGGGACGGCGTTGTGGTAAAGACTTCACGCTGTTCCTGCAACAGGTGCTGGGCCAACGCGAGGACCTGCAGGCAGATTACCGGCCGCCGGCTATCTTCAATGACGCCTACTGGTTTGGCTATGAGGTCAGGGGCAACGATGAGCTGCAACCTGCCATTCAGCTATTACTGCAATCCCTGTGTCGCTTTCTGCGCAACACCCAACTGCGAACCAGCGAGATTACCTGGCAGTTCATCGGCATCGACCGCGCGGTGAGCACACTCTCAGTGCGCAGTACCAGCAGTCACAGTGACTGGGAAAACTGGCACAACCTCACCCGTATCCGCCTGGAAAAACACCAGCTTAAGACCGGGGTCGAAGGCCTGGCACTCGAGTGCGACCAGTTGCGCCCAGGACAGCCGGACAGCGCCGACCTGTTCTGTCCCAATAATCGGCGCGAGCCGATGGACAGTCTGCTCGACAGGTTGCGCAGCAGGCTGGGCTTGCAGGCCATCGCCAAGGTCGGCTGTCGGGACGAACACCTGCCAGAGTATGCTGTACATACCAGTGCCGAGAATCCCGGCGATGCGCACAGTACCAGCGCTACTTGCGCGCAGAGACCGTTCTGGCTGATGCCCAGGCCCCAGCAACTGGATCAACGCGACTCACAGCTTTACTGGAACGGCGCCCTGCAACTGGTTTATGGACCAGAGCGCATCGAGGACAACTGGTGGCAGGATGCCGTCAGCCGGGATTATTACGTAGCCGAGGACCGCCATGGCCAGTTCTACTGGGTCTACCGGGACCGACTGGCCCGGCAGTGGTATCTGCAGGGTATTTTCGCCTGACTGTAGTGACAGGGATAACGAAACAACTGCGCCGCGGCGCACTACGCGCAGCCAAACCCACTTACTTTGTCATCAACTCCGAGCCGGCATCACCCTGCCTGGACTGATCTACCCAGATCAGCCCCTGCGGGTCAAAGCCCAGCGTCGTGATCTTTTCAATGAAACGCGCACGCAACGCATCATCTATTGTCGGCGTGCGCGAGAGCAACCACAGGTAAGAAGTGGTATTACCCGACACGAAGGCGTACTGGTAGTCTTCCTGATCCAGCTCGAACACCACGTACGCACCATAGAAAGGGCCGAAAAACGATACCTTGAGGTAAGCCAGGTCCGTTGCTTCCACAAAGGACGCCTTGCCTATCGCGTCGTCCCACTCCTGGTCATCCAGGCTGAACCCGCGATTGACCACCCTGACCGTGCCATCATCCTGCAGCGAGTAGCTTGCCGTCACATTACTGAGCCCTCGCTCAAAGCGATGATCGAGACGCGCCACCTCGTACCAGGTCCCCATGTAGCGGTCGACCTCGAAGCCGGATACCGGCTGGACACCCTCGGGGATCGCCAGACAACCCGACAGCGCCGCCAGGGTAGACACTGCCATGGCCAGCAACACCACGCGAGCAGGTCGGGCAGGAGAAAAGCTGTTTGGCATCATCGATTCACTACCACTTTCACCAGTGCACTCCAGTTACGCTGCCAGCGCAGGGCGCGCTGCTCAGCAGACTCGTCGCCAAAAGAAACCGGCACGGGCTCCACAAAGCCCTGCGGATTGGACAGACAGGCGGCGTTGACCACCGCGTAATCCTGACCGCCGATAGCGGCGCTGGCAAATACCGGAATCCGGCAATGCGTGCATTCATGAAAACTGGCCATGCCCGTACCCTGTCGGGTCACATTGTAATAGCTGGCGTTATGCACGGTCGCCCGCAAACGCGTCCCTGATTTACTGACCCAGCTTACACCGTGGGCTCTGCAATAACTGCAATCGCAGGCCCTGGGCACCAGGGACAAATCGACCAACTGCCAGTGCAGTTCGATATTCCGGCAGGGGCAAGCTCCCTTCAAACTGCTATGCCGCGACCTTGAGGGTAATCCACAAGGAGCGCGACAGGGCCAGGAGCTCTCCTTCCTGGTTGGCGATCGCCGTCGCTCCCCAGGATTTCCTGCCCTCCCGGCCCAGCGGCCAGCTGTAGACGACCAGTGGTCTATCGCCTGGTACCGCCGTGCGAATCTCGCCACTGAGTTCACCGAGCAAGGTCAGCGGCAGTTCCTTTCCGGCGGCGGCAAAGTAACCCGGGCAATCCAACGCAGACCAGACGATTTCCGGTCGCACGTTGCCGTCCTCATCGAGGGTATCTGCGCTGGGGGTCCAGGGGCAGGCCAACAGGTTCCAGTCCTTGACGGGTCCGGGGAACAGGCATAGCCCATCTTCCGCACTGCGCTCCGGCCCACACACATAACAGTTCGGATAGGCATGATTTTCATAGCAGAGGTAGGCTTTACTCGCCTCCCTGGCCTGCTGGAGAGTGGGGGCCGGCGGTACATCCAGGGCCAACTCCGTCGGATAAGCCGCGCCCACCAGGACGTCACCATCGTGCATTTCGAGGTGGCCATCCCCGTGACAACTCACCGCCATTGCGGTATCGAGTGGGGGTGGCGTAAATAATCTGACTCTCGCCGCCCCCGCCAGCAATACCGCCAACACACCGCAACTGTAGCCACCGTTACCCGATTCCGGCGGACCGTTGTAACGCGAGGGAATGCTAATGCTTACGGGCAAGGCCACAGTTAACTCCGTTCAAAGCTGCTCAGCACGGCGCTCTACTCGCCAGGGTGGATTCAGCCGGTTATCGCCGGCCCAGTAGAGTTTGATCTTGTTACCCGAGGGGTCATGCAGAATAGCCTCTCGCCAGAGGTACGATTGATCCGTGGGATCCTGGTCGAAACTGATGCCGCGGGCCTTAAGCTGGTCTACCCACTGGTCCAGCGCCTCATGTTCAAAGTAGATTACTGCCCCACTGGCTTTACCATCAGGCTCCAGCGACAGCGAAAACGTTGCCTCGCCCTCCGGACATTCGAACCGTGCATAATGGGGGCTATCAACAATCTGGGTAAACCCCAGCGCCCGATAGAACGCTGACGCCTCCGGTAAGTCCTGTACCGGCAGAGTAACCTGGTTAAGGTTCAATGATCCGTTCGCTACTTGGTGATCAACCAAAGCGCATGGAGAATGCCCGGAACGTAGAAGAACAGACACAGCACGATATTAATCAACAGGTCCTTGCCTGCACCGTTGTTCAGGAATACGGCAATGGGTGGCAGCAGAATGGCCAGGACAATCAAAATCGCTTTGTTCATCACGTTCTCCTCGATACGCTGTTTGCAGGGCGAGCGCACCCCGTTGGTGCCAAGATAGACTAATTGCCAATGGAATCAATGCCCGAGTGACTGTCGGCGCTGGAATGCGATATCTACTGCCTGGACCGCAACTCCACCGTATTGCCATCCGGGTCCTGGATATACAGAGAATTACCCTGGCCCTGTGCCCCGTAGCGGGAGGCAAACTCGCCTGCTTCGATACCGTGGGCTCGGAGATATTCGAGGATTTCCTGCTCGGTGATCGGCATCAGCTGCAGGCAGAAATGGTCGAGATTATTGCCGGTTGCAGTGGGCGGCCCACCCCCCATTCGACCCAGTTCGCTGTCGACAGTCACCAGGTCAATCAGCGCCTCGCCGGCACGCAACTGAATAAGACCGGTGTCGGGGGATGTCTCCCGCTCCACCGTGCAGCCCAGTACACCGCAATAGAAATCCAGCATCGAGGACAGGCGCGTTGTGCGCAGAACGATATGATCGAGACCCGCTAATTCAAACATCGCTTGACCTATACCGGCGGTGGATAGTCTTGCTTGAAGGTAAACGCCGCGGCAGAGGGGCCCCTCTGTCGCAGCGTCGTCAACCGGTCACGGGCCTCTGCAATTTCGGGGCGCTGACCTGCAGGAACCCACCACAACACGGAATAAGCCTCGCGCAGCATCTCGAACCACGCCTTGCGTCTGCGCATAATGTCGACATGTTCCGAGGCGTACACAAACCCATGCAACGATTCCACGTCCTCCCAGACTGACAGGTTCACCAGGTACTCTTCGCCAAAATCGCGAATACCCGTAGCATTGCCTTCCTCTGTTTGCAGCCGCCACACATAACCGGGCGATTGCTCAGCCAGACTGTTCACCCGGTCCAGGTTCGCGACAAAGTCCGCCAGCAAAGGCGACTCCAATGGCGCCTTCATCAACGCAATATTTAGTTGTGCTAACTCGTATGCCACGGTTTACCGCTCCCTCGCGAGGTCATCCAGTGCCAGGCCGATGCCATCCATTACCCCCAAGACTACAAAGCCTCACTGCAACTGTCGACGATAGCGCCAGCAATAATTGTCACTGAAGGCTTTTTCAGCCTCCCGCCGGGAACGCTTCCAGTCATCCATTTTTTTACCCGAACCTCCATTACGCCGCAGGCTGGTGTAGCGCGCCACCTGGTCCTTGTAATGTTGGCATTGTTCCAGGGAAAGGTTCTGGGCCGATAGTGAAGCCGACCAGGACGGCAACAGGACAAACAAACACAGTATCGCAATACGCTTTTTCATAAGTGGCACCTCCGTGTGCTGCTACCAATCTAGCGCGGTGGAAGCGGTCCCGCCACGATCAAATGTAGCCGCTGCACCTTGAAATTCTGGAATATTAATATACTGTATATATGTACAGTATATGTCAGACTACGCCGAACTTCATTGCCTCAGCTGTTACAGCTTCCTGCGCAGCGCTTCGCACCCTCACGAGCTGGTTGAGCGGGCGGCGGCGCTGGGTTACCGGGCGCTCGCCATTACCGACGAGTGTTCACTGGCCGGCGTGGTCAAGGCGCATGTCGCCGCGAAGGAGCTTGGTATCCAGCTAATCGTCGGCAGCGAACTGGTTCTCGAGGAGGGCATCAGGTTACTGGCATTGGTTCCTTCGCGCGCGGCCTACAGCGAATTATCCGGCCTGATCAGCATGGCCAGGCGGCGCAGCCCAAAGGGCGAGTACCGGGTCACACTGCGCGACGTGATCTTCCACCTGAAGCGCTGCCTGCTGGTTTGGCTGCCCACAGAGTCATCGGCCAGCACCCGCGCCTACGGTCTGCAACTGGCACGCCTGTGCAAAAACCGGGTATGGCTGGGCATCACCCACCTGCTGGGCAATGACGAAGTGGGCCGCTACCAGTCCCTCTATACACTGGCCGGGGAACTGGGCATACCCATGGTGGCCTGTGGCGATGTACAAATGCACTGCGCCAGCCGCAAACCCCTGCACGATGTATTTACCGCGCTCAGGCACAAAACCAGCATCACCCGGTTGGGCCGCCGACGCATGGCGAACAGCCAGCGACATCTGCGCTCACTGGACAAGTTGGAACGACTGTATCCGCCTGCCCTGCTGGCCGAGACAGTGCACATTGCGGGGCAATGCCACTTCAGCCTGGACGAGCTCCGCTATGAATATCCGCAGGAGGTCGTGCCCGACGGCCACGACGCCACCAGCTACCTGCGCGAGCTGGTGGCCAGCGGCACCCGGACACGCTGGCCCCAGGGACCGTCGCGGGAAATCCAACAACGCATTGCCACTGAACTGGCGCTGATTGAAGAGCTCAACTACGAGTACTACTTCCTGACGGTTTACGACATCGTACGCTTTGCCCGCGAGCGCGGGATTCTCTGCCAGGGCCGCGGCTCCGCGGCCAACTCGGTGGTTTGTTACTGCCTGTTCATCACCGAGGTGTCGCCGGAGCAGATCTCCCTGTTGTTCGAGCGGTTTATTTCCAAGGAACGCGATGAACCACCGGATATCGACGTGGATTTCGAACATGAACGTCGCGAGGAGGTCATCCAGTACATCTACCGCAAATACAGCCGACGCCGCGCCGCCCTGGCGGCAACCCTGATTACCTACCGCGCGCGCAGCGCGGTGCGTGATGTGGGTAAGGCCCTGGGGCTGGACCCGACGTTCGTCGATGACCTGAGTAAATCCCTGGCCTGGTGGGATCGCACTCGCGACCTGGCCAGGCGCTTTGAAGAACAGGGGGTTACCGGTCACAGCCAGCAGGCCGAACTGTTCTACGACCTGGTCCAGCAAATTCTCGGTTTTCCACGACACCTGTCACAGCACGTCGGGGGCTTTGTCATAACACGCAGCCCGATATCGACCCTGGTACCGGTAGAAAACGCCAGCATGGCGGACCGTACCGTGATCCAGTGGGACAAGGAGGACATCGAATCACTGGGCCTGCTGAAAGTCGATATCCTGGCGCTGGGCATGTTGTCGGCAATTCGCAAGAGCCTGGAGATGGTGCATCGCTACCAGCCGACGATACGAACGATCAGCGACATACCCCGCGACGACCAGGCCACCTACAGGATGCTGCAGACAGCGGATTCGCTCGGTGTGTTCCAGATCGAATCACGGGCCCAGATGTCCATGCTCCCGAGACTCAAGCCGCAATGCTTTTACGACCTGGTCATTGAGATTGCCATCGTCCGGCCCGGACCTATCCAGGGTGACATGGTGCACCCCTACCTGCGGCGCAAGCAGGGCAAGGAGGCTATTACCTATCCCAACGATGACATCAAGTCGGTACTGGAGCGTACACTCGGCGTGCCGATTTTCCAGGAACAGGTCATCAAGTTGGCCATGGTCGCCGCCGGGTTCAGCGGCGGTGAAGCCGACCAGTTACGACGGGCAATCAGCAACTGGGGCAGAAACAGCAAACTGCTGACCTTTGAGAAAAAGCTGTCTGCGGGGATGATTGCCCGCGGCTATGACGAGGATTTTGCCCGGCGCCTGTTCGACCAGATCAAAGGCTTTGCCGGCTACGGCTTCCCGGAATCCCATTCCGCCAGCTTTGCCCTGCTGGCCTATGTATCGGCCTGGCTCAAACGCCACCACCCGGCCGCCTTCTTTGCCGGGCTACTCAACAGTCAGCCCATGGGCTTTTACAGCCCCTCGCAACTGCTGCAGGACGCGGCCCGTCACGGGGTTACTGTACTCCCGGTTGATGTCAATCACAGCACCTGGGACCACCAGCTGCTGACTGACCAGTCGGCGTTGCAACAACCACCACTGCGCCTTGGCCTGCGCCTGGTCAAGGGCTTGAGTGAAGACGGTGCACAACGGCTGGTAGCGGCGCGCGGCGAAGGACCCTTCCGCCAGGTCAGCAACCTGCGCCAACGCGCGGAGCTGGATCGTCGCGACATGGAGGCCCTGGCCGACGCAGATGCCCTGGCCTCACTGAGCGGTCACCGACACCAGTCACAGTGGCAGATCATGGCACTGGAGCAGCCAAGGCCGCTGTTGCAGGATGAACAACGCCAGACAGCCAACTATTTCAACGATGGCGTACAGCTGCCGGCACCGGCCATCGCCGAGGAGGTTCTTTCGGACTATCGCGCCACCGGGGTCACGCTACGGGCCCACCCCATGAGCCTGCTCAGGCACAAATACCCTTTCAACCGCTGCCAGCGCCACGCCGACCTCACCGCGATAAGCAATAACCGCTTTGTCCGCATCGCCGGACTGGTGACCTGCCGACAGCGTCCAGGCACCGCCTCCGGTGTCGTGTTTCTCACCCTCGAAGATGAAACCGGTAACAGCAATATCGTGGTCTGGCCACGCACCCAGGAACACTTCCGCAAGACCCTGATGACCGGTCAGTTACTGCTGATCAAGGGGACCCTGGAGACCAAAGACAATGTCATTCATATCATTGCCGGCGCCCTCTATGACTACACCAGCGAACTGGAAGCGCTGGCGGTGAAGTCACGGGATTTTCACTGATGGGGCGACACACCCTGGCTACTATCAGGGGTAAATCGGAAGCATGCCGCCTGGATCGTCAGAAATCGAAGACAGTGAACATAAAGTCCGAGTTGCGCCGGAAATCATCGGTGCCGCCGTCATCAGAATCGATAATCCGTACTTTAAAACTACCTGCCGCCTGCTCCAGGTAACTAATACCAATGTCGTCATTACGACACCCGTTAGTACCATCGGGTTCTTCGCAACTTCTCGCCGTCAAATTTATGACGTAATCATCATTAGCAAGGGCAGGAGTAGGAGTCAGAGTGACGGTGTAGGTTCCAACTGCGGTTCTGGTTACAGAAGCGTTCAGACAGGTATTACAGGCCGCGACCCCAAGCGCCAAAGTACCACTAACCCTTCCCATCGCAACGACATAACTGGTGCCTGTAGGTCCCGTGGCACCGATTGGGCCCGTGGCGCCGGTGGGGCCGGGCACTGTCGAAGCCG
>CAZPVJ010000040.1:0-98780 GCA_964590005.1 uncultured Alteromonadaceae bacterium
TGGCCGGGCTTATCACTGTAATGGCGTCCCCTAGGGGGTTCGAACCCCTGTTACCGCCGTGAAAGGGCGGGGTCCTGGACCACTAGACGAAGGGGACGCGTCGCTTTATCGGTACTACCCTGAAAGCCGCGCCATTGTACCCGCTCGTCGTAATGATTCAAAGCGCCAGGGCGCGGCTTCAGCCGTCGATATCGTCAACCAAGCTAGTACTTGAATACCGTATCGATCATGATCCTGTCGTAATCCAGGGCGCCGCCCTCGTCGGCAAGATTTTTCTCTCCCGCCTCGTTATTTACGAACCAGGTGAAACCGACAGTCCACGCCTTGCTCAGGGCGTACGCACCGCCGAGGCGATGCCCTTTGCCGTCAGTACCGCCACCCGCAAAGTCTGAATCAGTCAGCAAGCCCAGTGCTGCGTCCGCCTCGAGATCCTGGTACTGGTAGGCAAACTGCCAACTACCCTTGGACTTGGCTTTACCAATCTTCGCGCCCACTATGTAACCGGTATCATAATCATCCGCGTCCTGGTTCTGGACGTAGTGAGCAAACAGGTTGAAGGGCATGTCGAAAAGGCTGAGACCAAGATCGGCGGCGACTTCTACCATTTCATAATTGAACTCGTAGAGCCCATCAACGGAGCTGTTGCCGAAAAAATCGTCATCAAAGTACGGTTTGTTACCCTTCGTCGGGAAGTCATAGTAGCCCAACGAGGCGGTCAAACTGACTGTTTCACCCAGTGCAAGCTTGGTGCCTCCCTGTAGCCCCCAGGCAAACTCGTCGTTGTCTTCGCGGGAGTCACTCTCCAGCCAGTTCCCGAGGAAAGTCGCAAACAGGTGGTCACCACTCCAGCCGGCGCTAATCCCTTCCGGTCGCCAGTCGCCATCCCACAGCAGGGCACTCTTCTGGGGTTTGAACAGGGGGTTGGAATACTTACCGGCTGTCAGGAAGGTCTCGCCAGTAGGTTTCCAGGTAAAGTACGCAAGATCCAGGCGCAGGTCCTTGGTTTCATTACCGGCACCGAGAGTCTGGTTCGAAGAAACGGGGTCAGTGCCACCAGAGGCCACTCCCAAGCCAACCTGCGTGTTGGCTGGCAGCTTGGCTTGCAGGCTGGCCCTGGCACGGATGCGATTGCGCTCTCGGGTATCCCTACCCTCCACGTCAATATTTTCGTAACGATAGCGGAAATCGCCTTTCCATTTGATGCGCTCTGCCCAACTCATGGATTCAGAGGACTTCTTCGCCTGCTGAATTTCGGTCTGGGCAATTTCCAATTCACTGACGGTCGTCTCGCTGAGCTCCCGCAGCTGCAGGTTTTCCTGTTCCAGCGCATTCAGGCGACCGGCCAGGGCGGCAAACTCAGCCTTTAGCGCCGCGAACTCAGCATCGCTGACGGCCGCCTGGGCGACATTTGCTGTTGAGGCAACCGTACCAGCGATCGCCAGGGCCAATATTGTCTTCATATTCCCACTCCATCATGGCTCCGTCACACGGTCATGTGTGACAGTTCGATGACGATATTATTGTGGGAATATGACAAAAATATTACGAACCGCCATTCTCGGGGCAAAATAACGACTTTGACGGATTATTGGAGCGGAAACAGGTGGCCTGCCTGAGCCCGATGCCCGAAACAGGGGGCGCTACGACTCCTGCTCTACCTGAGCGAGCAATTGCTCTGGCTCTACGTGCCGCACGTCCAGGCCGCGCACCAGATAGATAACCTGCTCGGCAACGTTACTGGCATGATCGCCCACGCGCTCCAGGCTCCTTAATGCCCACATCTCATTGAGTACAGGGCTTATCGTGCGAGGGTCTTCCATCATGAACGTGACGAGACTGCGCATGGCGGTGCCGTACAAGGCATCTACCTTGTTATCCGACATAACGACGTCAACAGCCGTCTCGACATCCAACCGTGCAAACGCATCCAGCGCCTTGCGCAGCATACCCGACGTATTCTCCCCAATGGTGCGAATCTCCGTGTAATTGCTGGGGGACTCCCCCGCCTCGCTGAGTTTGATTGCCTGTCGGGCGATCTTTGCCGCCTCGTCGCCAATACGTTCCAGGTCGGTGGTCAACTTGGCGACGGCAATCACCAGTCGCAGGTCACTTGCCGCGGGCTGTCGTCGCGCGAGTATCCGGGCGCACTCGTCATCGATACTGACTTCCATATCGTTGACTTCCTGGTCGCCGGAGATAATGAGCTCAGCTTCACCGCTATCGCGATTCAATAAAGCATCGACGGCCCGGATGATTTGCTGTTCCACCTTACCGCCCATCTCAAGCAGGTTGTTTTTTACCGCCTCCAGTTCAGCGTCGAACTGGGCAGATATATGCTGTGTCGAATTGGTCTGGTCCGTCATGGGATATCCCTCTTAACCGTAGCGGCCGGTAATATAGTCTTCGGTCTGCTTTTCTGTTGGGTTGGTGAACAGCGTATCAGTGCGATCAAATTCAATAAGTTTGCCCATATACATGAAGGCGGTCATGTCAGACACCCTGGCGGCCTGCTGCATATTGTGGGTCACGATGACAATCGTGTACCGGCTTTTGAGCTCGTAGATCAATTCCTCGATCTTGAGGGTCGAAATCGGGTCGAGTGCAGAGGCCGGCTCGTCCAGAAGTAGCACTTCCGGCTCTACTGCGACCGTGCGAGCGATTACCAGGCGTTGCTGCTGACCACCGGACAGCCCCAGCGCGCTTTCATTCAAGCGATCCTTCACTTCATCCCACAGTGCGGCCGAGCGCAGCGATTTTTCAACCACTTCATCCAGGACGCGCTTCTTGTTTACCCCTTGAATCCGTAGTCCATAGGCCACGTTTTCGTAAATTGATTTGGGAAACGGATTCGGTTTCTGGAACACCATGCCGATCCTTCGGCGCAGACTTGCCACATCCACCGTACTGGCATAGATGTCGTCGCCCTCCAGGAGCAACTGGCCACGAACATGACAACCGTCGACGAGGTCATTCATTCGATTAAAACAGCGCAACAGGCTTGATTTGCCGCAACCACTGGGCCCGATAAAGGATGTTACCCGCTTCTTCGGTATATCAAGATTGATATCGTATAGTGCCTGGACATCCTGATTGTAAAACAAATTCAGGTTCTGGACCTGGAGACTTATACCCGCCGACACTGTTGCCTCATCTTCTGGCGCGCGCTTCAGGGCCTGTATGTCAATCGCATGGGTCTGCATGTCGTATCTCTCTACCTAATCTCGCAATAACATTAGCTTTCCAGGGACTTGTAACGTTCCCGAAGCCTGTTCCTCAAGCTCACCGCCGCAAAGTTTAGCAGCGCGATGATGATGACCAACAAAAGCGCGGTGGCATATACCAGTGGCCTCGCCGCTTCCACGTTGGGGCTCTGGAACCCAACGTCATAAATATGGAAACCCAGGTGCATGAACTTCTGGTCCAGGTGCAAATAGGGATAATTACTATCAAGGGGCAGTGTCGGCGCCAGTTTCACAACGCCCACGAGCATCAGTGGGGCGACCTCACCGGCAGCCCTTGCCACCGCGAGAATCAGTCCTGTCATCATCGCAGGGCTAGCCATGGGCAATACTACACGCCACAAGGTCTCGGCCCTCGTGGCGCCCAGAGCCAGACTCCCCTCTCTTACCATTTTGGGAATTCTCGCCAGCCCCTCTTCCGTCGCCACAATCACCACCGGCAGCGTCAACAAGGCCAGCGTCAGGGAAGCCCACATCAGGCCCGGGGTTCCAAAGGTGGGACTGGGCAGCGCCTCAGGAAAAAACAGCTGATCGATTTCCCCACCCACGAAGTAAACGAAAAAACCCAGGCCAAATACACCGTAAACAATGGACGGTACGCCAGCCAGATTATTCACCGCGATACGAATAGTACGCGTGACCAATCCCTGCTTGGCATACTCACGCAGATATACCGCAGCAACCACGCCAAATGGCGTGACCATAATGGACATCAAAATCACCATCATGACCGTGCCAAATATGGCCGGGAACACACCACCCTCCGTATTGGCTTCACGAGGTTCTGCGGAGAGGAACTCCCACAACTTCTGGAAGTACAGGGAAAGCTTGCCAAACAGACCCATGGCATTGGGCTGAAACGCGCGAACGACTTTCGAAATGGGGAGCTCCACCAGCCTGCCATCCACCAACTCCGCCGTTAAATTGTGCTTACCGATACTGTCATACAGGGTATAGAGCTTCTGCTGCAGCACGCTGTACTGAGCATCCAGCTCTGCTCGTTCAGCAGCCAGTTCAGCCTGTGCTGAGGCATCAAGGTCACCATCCAACTCCAGGCTGCGCTCCATTAATCGCAAACGCTCGAGGCCGTAATTGATCTCTCCTATCTCCACGCGTTCGATTGCGTGAATCTCCTCCCGTACTGCCAGTGTTTCCGCAATCAACTCGGACAGAGCCAGCCAACGCTCTTCCCCCGTAGAGTCTTCACCAGCGACTAGCTGGCCATCGCGGCTGACACTCCTGAGAAATCCGTAGAAATTACCCCACTCCAGTCGCTCGATGACCATCACATCTTCAGGGTACAGGTGGCCTTCAACCTGTTCGTCGATGAGCCAGGCGAAATCGCTCCCAAGAAAGTCCCTGTTACCCTGCTTGAGCAGGGTCCTGCCGAAAAAGGGGCCGGGGCCCTGCAGTTCGATACCCGCATCGCGTAGTTGCACACCGCTAACCTCAACACGCTCCACGACTTCACCGATAACCGGACGCGTCTGGTCCTGGTAGCTGACCATGGCCTGCAAGACATCCTTGGGCCAGAAGTGACTGAAGCCTCGAACAGCGAGCAGCATCAGTAAGCCCAGCACCGCGATAACGCTCAGACTGACCGCAGCGGCGTTCAGCCAGATCATTGGCTCACCGCTACGAAACCAGTCGATCGGGCCCGGGTTTGACTTGCTGTGGATAGCCTTATCGTTGGAGTTCGACATTATAGGGAGCCATATTTGATACGTAGGCGCTGACGAACAATTTCAGCGATGGTGTTAACCACAAAAGTAAACAGGAACAAGACGAAAGCCGCCAGGAATAGAACACGGTAGTGACTACTGTCGACCTCTGCCTCAGGTATTTCGACCGCTATATTGGCGGACAGTGTCCGCATGCCCTCGAAAATATTGGCGTCCATGATCGGCGTGTTACCCGTAGCCATGAGTACGATCATGGTTTCACCAACAGCCCGTCCAAGGCCGATCATCATGCCAGAAAATATACCGGGGCTGGCGGTGGGCAGCACAACGCCCACCAGGGTCTGCCACGGCGTAGCACCCAACGCCAGACTGCCGTAACTGAGATTGCGTGGCACTGAGAAAATAGCGTCCTCCGCAATAGAGAAAATGGTCGGTATTACCGCCATGCCCATCGCAATACCAACAACGAGCGAATTGCGCTGATCAAACGAAATGCCCAGCTCAGTCGTGATCCAGCGTCGCATATCGCCACCAAACAGCAATAACTCGAGGTGATCATTCAGGGAAAAGCAGAGCACGAACAGTAGGATGGCAACGGGGACAAGAACTGCCGCGTGCCACCCGTCGGGCACCAGCGACCGGAGTCGAAGCGGAAACTGTGACCACACAAACGCAAACAGCAGAATGCCGAGCGGAAAGACAAGCATCACGGTCACCACCCCGGTGAGGTTATCCTCTACGAAGGGTGCCAGCCACAGGCCGGCCAGGAAGCCGAGAATCACCGTCGGCAGCGCTTCCATCAGCTCGATCATTGGCTTGACCTTTCGACGTAGCGCCGGCGCCATAAAGTAAGCCGTGTAAATCGCACCGCAGATGGCCATGGGAGCGGCAATCAGCATGGTATAGAACGCCGCTTTCAGCGTCCCGAAGGCAAGGGGTGAGAAACTGTACTTGGGCTCGAAGTCGTTATTGGATGCCGATGACTGCCAGATATAGTCGGGCTCTTCGTAGCTCTCATACCATACCTTGCCCCACAGGGCGGTCCAGGATACGTCGGGGTGCTTGTTATCGACATGCCAGCGCCGCAAAGTGCCATCGTTACCAATATGCACCAGGGAATTGCCCCTGGGCCCAATCGCTGCCAGTCCCGTCTGTCCGGGAGGAAGCTGCACCTCACTGAACAAGCGCCGATGGGCGGTGGTATGGTATATCTGCACCTCCCCGCGGTCACCTATGGCCAGGAATCCCTTTCGGCGATGCTCCGGGAGCAACTGGGTTATTACCACATTGTCGGTATCGAACTGCCTGATGCGCTGGAGCCGGTAACCATTTGGCGTACGTACCATGAAGTGCTGGACCAACTCACCCTCGTCAGACGCCGCTAGCAGGGACAACCCACCCAGAAGCATATCGGCGGCGGTAACCCGGCCACCCTGTGCAAACAACGATCCGCTGTCCGCCATTTCCAGCTCACCTGCGCCCGTGGTTTGCGACAGGTCAAATACCTGGTAATTGCCCTCCGCACCCACCAGGTAAAGCCAACGCTGGACGGTGCCGATAAATATCCCGACAGGGTCAATAGCCACCGACGGCAGACGCAGGCGTTCTTCCTGGAGAGTGATTTCTCCCGACAGAAAGTCCTCTTCTTTGCTGAACCTGACGCCCTGGATTCCACCGTCTCGCTGCCGTGCAAAGGCAACCAGTGCTTCCTCGCCATCACGCACAACCAGCGAAAGCGGCGCTTCGGAGCCTATATCGAGGTCCTGGTCTTCATACAGCCACTCAATACGGGGCGTAATAACGCGTTTCCCGTCGGGATAGCTGAGACGATACTCGTGCTTCATGAGACGAAGGCTGCCATCCTCAAGAGCGATAGCCACCAACCGGTTAGTCGAACTTTCAACCCCAATGGCGGCCACGGGCGGCCCGCCATCAGACAGATCTACAGACTCGAGCGGCGTTCCTTCTGCGATGGAAAAAAATTGACCCCTACCATCTGCCTGCAGGGATAGCCCTACCTCGCCCTGCTCTTCCATTGCCAGGTAAACCGGTACTTCACGCGTCTGCCAGGATCGGTCGTCTGCATTCTCCAGTTGCGCACTGCCAAACAGGGGGGCCACTTCATACAGGAGGTAAAAGAAAATGAGCAGGATGGCGACCAACACGCCGGATCCACCAATGGATATCGAAAAAGTAGCTGCGATATCCTTGAACCGACGCCACTGGGGGACCCACGAGGGGATATGTTCGTTGAAGTTACTCACCTATTCACTCTACTGCCTGGTGTACTCAAAAGTACCGGGCTCGCCGATACGCTTTTCTTGCGCCCAGATACATAAAAAGAGGCTGCCCTACAGCAGCCTCTTCATGCAGACCGATGCAGCTTGCGCTGGCTAAAGGCCCAACTCCCCGCTGACGCGATCCACCACGGCTGCTGGCAATGGCACATATCCGTCCTTAACCACGACTTCCTGTCCCTGGCGAGAAAACACAAGTTTGATGAACTCTCGCTCCAGTGGAGTCAGCGCCTTATTGGGGTCCTTATTCACATACATGTAGAGAAAGCGGGACAAAGGATAATCGCCTGTTACCGCATTCTCCGGTGTGGCATCCACGGCCTCCCCGTCAGGCTTCTTGCTCAATGGTACCGACCGGACACTGGATGTTTTATAACCAATGCCTGAGTAGCCAATACCGTTGATCGAAGTCGACACGGATTGTACTACGGATGCTGACCCAGGTTGCTCGTTCACTGTGTTTTTAAAATCACCCTTGCAAAGAGCCTTGCTCTTGAAATAGCCATAGGTTCCCGATACCGAATTGCGCCCAAACAGCTGTATGTCGCGACTCGCCCAGGCACCGTCCAGACCGAGTGAACCCCAGCCGGAAATATCCTCGTCAGCACCGCACTTGCGGGTAGAAGAAAAGACGGCATCCAGTTCGGCAATACTCATTCTCTCAATGGGGTTATCCTTGTGGACATACACGGCGAGAGCGTCTATCGCCACTGGCACCGCTGTCGGCTTGTAACCGAAGCGGGATTCGAATGCCTCCAGCTCCTTGTCCTTCATCTGTCTACTCATGGGGCCGAAATTGGCGGTTCCCTCCGTGAGCGCGGGAGGTGCCGTTGAGGAGCCTGCCGCCTGGATCTGGATGTTGACGTTCGGATAGGCGCGTTTGAATTCTTCCGCCCACAAGGTCATCAGGTTAGCCAGGGTGTCAGATCCAATACTGGATAGATTGCCAGAGACGCCACTGGCAACCTGGTAGTCCACCAGCCCCTCGTCCACATTGGCAGAGCTGGCTGCCTGGGCGAGCGTTAGGCCAACCACCGCAGTCGCGGTTTTTACCAGATTGTTGAATTTCATGATTTCTCTTCCTGTGATTACTCGGATACCTGGGGCAACACTAAGGGAGAAATGTGACAGTATTATTACAATGAGACGTTAAACGCAGGAAAATGCAGTCATTCGCCGGGAAAAGCGATGGTAAATTTACTACCCTTTCCAGGCCTACTGCTGATTCTCAGTTCTGCATCGTGGGCAGCGACCACGTGCTTCACAATGGCCAGCCCCAGGCCCGTGCCGCCCGTCTTCGACGCCCTGCTATCGTCCACGCGATAGAAACGTTCGGTCAGTCGTGGCAAGTGAACAGAATCAATACCAATGCCCTTGTCCTTCACTGTCAGAAGAAATTCATTATCCTTTTCTTTCCAGGTGATGGTCACGGGTGAGTCTGCGTCGCTATATTTGAGCGCATTGCTCAACAGATTGGAAAGCGCGCTATCAAGCTCCCGATAATCGCCCAGGACCTTGTGGTCCGTTTCCAGTTGCAACTTGATCACTCTATCGGGCTGGCTGTGCAAGAGTTCATCCGTCAACTTTTGCACCAACCCGGCGATATCGATGTAATCAATTTTTTTCTCGGCGCCGACGCTTTCGATCCTGGACAGCCACAGCAGGTCCTTTAACAGGTTTTCCATGCGCTTAGCCTGCTGCTGCATCTGGCTCAGCGGTTTCACGAGCCGTGCCTCCTTGCCGGCTGCGGTGGCTTGTAGCGTATCGATATAGCCCATAATGACGGTCAATGGCGTACGCAACTCGTGTGATACATTGCCGACGAAATCTCGACGCATACGCTCGAGGCGGGCTATGGCTGTGACATCGCGGATGAATACCAGTCGATCCCCCTCCCCAAAAGGAGTCACCTCAATCATGTATACCTTCTCCTGCTCGGCGGGCACGACGATCTGCAGGGGTTCACTGAAGTCCTCCTCGAGATAATACTTATGAAAATCCGGTATGCGGATGAGATTGAGAAGCGGCTGCCCACGGTCTGCGGGGTACTTCAGCCCCAGTAGCCGCTCCGCAGATGCATTACTCCAGTCAATAGCACCAGACTCATCGAGCATGACAATCCCTTCTCGCATGGAGGCGAAGGAGTCCTGCAAGTAATCCACATTGGACTGAAGCTGGTTGCGTGCCTCCCGGGACTCCCTTTGCAAGCGATAGATACGGTCGTAAATCACACCCCAGATTCCGCGACTCTCCGGGGGCTCGTTTTCGGGGCTACCCAGCCATCGCCGAATTTTCCACATTTGTCGAAGCCAGGCGCAGCAAAGCGCGAAGAGACCGACGGCAATGAAAAGAAACGGATTGCCGAATATCCAGCCCAGTATCGATCCAAACAGCGTAACGTAGAGTAGCTTCCGGACCTCGGCCAGCCAGGTGCCGGACATATTCACTGTGTGCGGCTTCCATCAGCAGAAAAGCGATACCCTGTTCCGCGAACCGTCTGAATCAAGTTGCTATGATCGTGATTTGGGATTTGCAGCGCCTTACGTAATCGGCGTATGTGGACGTCAACCGTCCGTTCCTCGACGTAGACATTGGCGCCCCAAACCATATCGAGTAACTGGCTGCGCGTATACGCGCGCTCGGGGTGCGTCATGAAAAAATGCAGGAGCTTGAACTCGGTCGGACCCATTTCGACAAGTTCACCGGCGAGGTGAACCCGCTGACTCGCCCCGTCGAGAATAAGCTCCTGAACCTGGATTTTCTCGTCAGCAGCGCCCCCACCGGTTCGACGCAACAGGGCCTGGATGCGGGCTATCAGTTCACGGGGAACAAAAGGTTTCGTGACGTAATCGTCGGCGCCCACGTCAAGACCCTGCACCACATTATCCTCGGCGGTCTTTGCGGTAAGCATTATCACTGCCAGCTCTCGCGTTGTCTCATCCCGACGTAATCGTCGTAGCAATTCCAGGCCGCTCCCACCGGGCAACATCCAGTCTAGAAGCACTAGATCCGGCTTTTCATCCACTACGAGCGCATGACCCAGCGCGGCAGTTTCCGCCTCCAGGCACCTGAAGCCTGCCAACTCCAGGGCCATTCGCAACATGTCCCTGATCGACGGCTCGTCCTCGACAACCAGCACCGTGTGTTCACTCATAGGTAACGCGCACCCCCGCCCAGGGAAAAGGGGCTATTAGATAAGGAAATTGTGACAAGCATATGACAATTAGCACATTCTTGGCACAGCGCCCAAGGCGCGATGTCCGGGGTCTAGCGCAGACTGGCGTTGATGTTCTGTAACATCTTGTTTCCCGGACACAAGTCTCCTTCGGACAAGGCGTTGAGAGGCCTGCTGGAGGTCTCAAGCACCTCGTGCAACTCCCGTGAATCCTTGTGCATGTATATCAGGCCCGTGAGTATCTCGCCTTTCTCCCTGGCTGATTCAAGCGCCAGCATCGCCGACGTTCGGTTAAATGGGTCCAGGTCGTCGTCGAGCTTGTGAAGCCGCAGCACCGAGCCATCATGCAGTGTCACCTCATTGCTGCTCCCGGGATGATAGCTGGTCGTGATTTCTTCCCGCATGGGTACGAAGTCTACTGTCCCCGTGGCCTCGGAGTGGTCCCGAACAAATTCGTAACTCTTGGTCGAGCCTGGATTGTTGTTGAAGGTGACGCAGGGCGACACCACATCGATCAGTGCAAATCCGCGGTGGGTCATTGCCGCTTTGATCAGAGGCACAAGCTGCTCCTTGTCACCGGAGAAACTGCGCGCGACGAAGGTCGCACCCAGTTGCAGGGCAAGTCCGGGTAGATCTATTGCACCAAAGGGGTTCGGATCGCCCTTCTTACTCGCCGAGCCCTCGTCTGCAGTAGCGGAATCCTGGCCCTTGGTCAGGCCATAACAGCCATTGTTCATCACGATATAGACCATATTCAGGTTACGGCGAACGGCGTGCGCAAACTGCCCCATACCAATGGAGGCGGTATCACCGTCTCCGGAAACGCCTAGATACAGCAAGTCACGATTGGCCATTGCCGCACCGGTGACTACCGAGGGCATGCGGCCGTGTACGGAATTAAAACCGTGTGACTTTCCGAGAAAATAGGTCGGCGCTTTGGAAGAACAACCGATCCCGGACATTTTGGCAATCATATGAGGCGGGATGGAAAGCTCATGACAGGCTTTGACGATGGAGCCACTGATCGAATCATGGCCACAGCCTGCACACAGTGTGGATATAGAACCCTCGTAGTCTGCGCGGGTGTAACCCAGTTCATTGACGGGCAGGTCGGGATGACGAAATTCCGGAATCTGGTAGCTCATGGTTAATCTCCTGACCCACTGGCCACCTGGTCACCGTGCAGTGGGGTCACATTATTACCCGGTAACAGTTGAAGGATTTGTTTACGGATGTTGCGGGCACTGATCGGGGTGCCGTCAAAGCAGAGGACCGACTTCAATTTATCGGGCCCAAACTCGAACTCTGCCATCAACAGCGTCCTCAACTGCGAGTCGCGGTTCTGCTCGATGACGAATACGCGGTCATGGGAATCAATGTAGTCCTCCACCTCTTTATTGAATGGGAAGGCCCTGACTCTCATGGCGTCGAGATGGACGCCCTCTTCCGCCAGGTAATCGAGCGCCTCGCGGGAGGATTCTTCACTGGTACCAAAATACAGGACGCCAATATCAGTCTCCTTGCCACAGAGAATAATCTCGGGGCGAGGCACGTATTCCTTGATGGTTTCCCACTTCGCCATCAGGCGATGCATATTCTTTTCGTACTCTTCGCCTTTCTCGGTGTAGATCGCAAATTCGTCACGGGAGGTACCACGGGTGAAAAAGCTGCCTTTTTCGGGGTGGGTGCCTGGATAGGTGCGGTAGCAGATGCCATCGCCATCCACATCCAGGTAGCGACCGAATTTTTCCATTTCATCCAGTTGCTCGGCATTGAGCACCTTGCCTCGATCATAGTTGCGACTGTCATCCCAATGCAGGGGCTCAGACATATTGTCGTTCATACCCAGGTCCAGGTCGGTCATCAGGATGATGGGGGTCTGCAGGCGCTCGGCAAGATCAAACGACAAGGCCCCGAAGTCGAAACATTCCCTGGGTGTTGAGGGAAACAGCAACACCTGTTTGGTATCTCCGTGGGAGGCGTAAGCAGAAGAAAGGATATCCGACTGCTGCGTACGCGTCGGCATACCCGTCGACGGGCCCGCCCGCTGAACGTCGAACAGCACCGTCGGTATTTCAGCAAAATAAGCCAAGCCCAGGAACTCGCTCATGAGTGACACGCCGGGGCCGCTGGTGGCTGTGAACGAACGCGCGCCGTTCCAGCTGGCCCCAATGACCATACCAATGGCCGCCAGCTCATCTTCCGCCTGAACAATAGCGTAGTTGCGCTGGCCCGTGCCCGGATCAATGCGCATCCGCTTGGCGTATTTTTCAAACGCATCAACCACCGAAGTAGAGGGAGTAATCGGGTACCAGGCAGCGACCGTAGCACCACCATAAATGGCACCCAGGCCCAAAGCGGTATTGCCATCCAGCAAGATCTTGTCGCCCACGGCATCCGCGGTCTTTACTCGAATACCCAGGGGGCAATCAAAATTATCTTTGGCGTACTGGTGACCCAGTTCAAGAGCGTGGATATTGGGCAGGATCAGCTTTTCCTTGCCTTTGAACTGGTCACCCACCAACCCGGTGAGCACCTTGAAATCCATATCCAGCAGCGCCGCCAGAGCACCGACGTAGATCACGTTCTTGAACAGTTGACGCTGCCGCGGGTCCTTATACTGCTCATTACAAATACGGGTTAAGGGCAGACCGATGATGTTGACGTCGTTACGGATGAGACGAAGGTCAAGCGGCTTGGTATTGTCATAAATAAAATATCCGCCTGGCGCTACCTCCTGAATATCCTGGGGCATGCTTTGCGGATTCACGGACAGGATGATATCGACGCCACCGCGGCGCCCGAGATAGCCCTTCTCGCTGACTCGCACTTCGTACCACGTGGGCAGTCCCTGGATGTTGGAAGGAAAGATGTTTTTAGGGCTGACCGGCAGCCCCATACGAAACAGGGCCTTGGCGAATAGATTGTTGGCACTGGCCGAGCCAGTTCCATTGACGTTGGCAAACTTGATAACGAAGTCGTTGACCGATTCCAGCTTTTTCATGGCTATTGTCCCGCCTTCGTTACGTTATAGAGAAACTTCTGCATATCCCAGGCGGTGGTCGGGCAGCGCTCAGCACAGAGGCCGCAATGCAGACAGACGTCCTCATCCTTGACCATTACGCGTTGGGTGGGCAGATCCAGGGACACATACAGATCTTGCGCCAGGTTATTGGCTGGCGCAGAGAGGCGAGCCCGCAGCACCTCCTCCTCAGCATTGGGTACAAAGGAAATGCAATCGGTGGGGCAAATATCGACGCAAGCATCGCATTCAATGCAGCGGGTTTCTTCAAACACGGTCTGCACATCGCAATTCAAGCAACGCTCGGCTTCCTTGAACCCGGTACCCTGGTCGAAACCGAGCTCGACTTCCAGTTTCCGGTCCTTCAGGGTCTGTTCCAATGGTGCCAGTGGAACGATGTACCGCTTGTCAGACTCTACGGCGTTATCGTAGCTCCACTCATGAACCCCCATTTTCTGGCTGACAAGGTTAGTCATGGGCGGCGGACGATCTTTTACATCCTTGCGCTGAACGAATTGATCGATGCTGATTGCGGCCTGGTGCCCATGAGCAACCGCCGTAATCACATTCTCGGGGCCAAACGCGGCGTCGCCGCCAAAAAACACCTTGCTGTTAGTCGACTGGAAGGTTGTCTCGTCGACGACGGGCATATCCCACTTGTCGAACTCTATCCCCAGGTCGCGTTCTATCCACGGAAAGGAGTTTTCCTGCCCAATGGCCATCAGTACATCGTCAGCTTCCATGAAGACCCAGTCTTCTCCGGTGGGTACCAGGCTACGGTTGCCCTCCTCGTCGTATTCGGCCTCCACTTTCTCGAACAACATGCCCTTGAGCTTGCCGTCCTCGATAACAAATTCCTTGGGCGTATGGTTGTCATAAATCGGAATGCCTTCGTGCATGGCATCCTCTTTCTCCCAGGGTGAAGCCTTCATATCGGCAAAGGGGCTTCGCACGACCACGCGCACGTCTTCGCCGCCCAGCCGCTTTGACGTACGGCAGCAGTCCATCGCCGTATTACCACCACCCAGAACGAGTACGCGTTTACCGATCTTGTCGGTATGTTCAAAGGCCACGCTGGACAGCCAGTCGATACCTATATGCATTTTGTCACCGGCTTCTTCGATACCGGGCAGGTTGAGCCCCTTACCCCTGGGGGCTCCGGTGCCGACAAAGATTGCGTCGTAATCCTTATCGAGTATCTCTTTCATACTCTCGACCTGGGTATCGAAGTGGGTCACGACGCCCATATCGAGGATATAGTTGACCTCCTGGTCCAGGACCTCAATCGGCAGTCGGAATGAGGGGATCTGACTACGCATCATGCCACCGCCGGCAAATTGATTGTCGTAAATGTCGATGCTGTAACCGAGGGGCATCAGGTCACGGGCAACGGTCAGCGAGGCTGGCCCGGCGCCGATCAGCGCAATTTTTTTGCCATTCTTACTCTTCGGAATCCTGGGCATCCGCGAAGCGACATTGTCGTCATCCTTGTTGTCGGCAGCGACCCGCTTCAAGCGGCAAATAGCGACGGGCTCCTCGGCATCGCCGCCAATACGACCGCGTCGACAAGCGGGCTCACAGGGTCGATCACAGGTCCGTCCCAGAACACCGGGAAACACATTGGACTCCCAGTTGATCATGTAAGCATCTGAGTACCGCTCAGCAGCGATGAGTCGAATATACTCCGGGACCGGTGTATGCGCCGGACACGCGTACTGACAGTCCACAACCTTATGGAAATACTCTGGGTTCTTGATGTCTGTTGGCTTCACACTTTTGCCTTTATATTATTGTCGCGGCGGCTGTCCTTGGGCCCTATTGCCGCGGCAAGATAGGACCCCCAAGTAAACGCTAAAATTGTGTCATAGCTCGATACGCATTTCACCCGCAAACCGATCGGAATAACGTTACTTTTCCGACACTTGTTGTGATTTACCCGAGCTGGTCCGCGAATTTGTGCCAGAGGCCGAGGACGCCGATGACAGGGTTCAGAACCAGCCGAAGAACCAACCGTCATCCTGCAGTTCTTTCTCGCACCCATTGAGCTGTGACTGGTAGCTGCCAGCCTTCCGATCGACTTTTCTGGCCACATCAATCAACCACTGCTTGCTGCGATAGCTGCCCCGGTTATATCCACCATGGCCTTCGTGGTAAGCAAGGTACAGGTGATACGTATCGGTCTTGGCGATTCCGGAACGCTTGTAGGACTGATGGTTATACCAACCTATGAAATCAATGGCGTCCGAAAAGTCGTCACGATCAGCGCCATAACGGCCGGCACTTTTCTTGTACGCTTTCCAGGTCGAGCCCAGTGCCTGACTGTAACCATAGGAATCCGAGGGTCGTGGCCCCGGTATAAAGCCGAATATCTTTTTACGTGGCGGCTTTGCCTTGGCCTGGAACTTCGATTCCTGGTGCATGATTGCCATCATGACCGGTATAGGACTGCCCCACTCGTCCCGGGCATCGGCGGCGTCGTCATACCAGCCGCCCTTTTCCTCGAAGATAGCGCAAATGTTATTGACATTTTTCGGCTGGGACGCGGTACAACCAGCAAGCGTGAGTAACACAAACAACACCAGTAGTACTCTCATACCGCCACTCCATGGCCCGCCAATAGCAACAGCAAAGCGTCTTCATCAATCACCTCGACACCGTGTTCCTGGGCCTTGGCGAGCTTGGATCCGGCACCGGGGCCAGCCACCAGGCAGCTTGTCTTCGCCGAAACGCTGCCAGCCACCTTGGCGCCCAATGCCTGAAGATGCTTCTTGGCCTCATCACGGCTCATACTTTCGAGCTTGCCAGTTACCACCCAGGTCTGCCCCGCCAGTGGCTGCTCTGAATCCTCTGTAGGGTCCAGGTCTGGCCAGTGCACCCCCGCTTCTCGCAAGGCCGAAACAATCGCCAAACTGCCATCGGAATCGAGAAACTGGCGCAGATGATCGGCTACGACAGGACCGACATCATCCACACTCAACAGGGCTTCCTCGCTCGCCTCGGACAGTTTTTCCCAACTACCAAAATGCCGGGCGAGATTCAGCGCGGTGGCTTCGCCGACCTCGCGAATGCCCAGCGCAAAGATAAACCGTGGTAGCGTGGTCGCTCGACTTCGATCCAACGCGTCAAGGAGGTTATCGGCTGACTTCTCCCCCATTCGCTCCAGGTCCAGGAGCTGCTCACGAGCAAGCGCATAGAGGCCAGCAACATTTTCTACCAGCCCCTCATCTACCAACTGATCCACCAGCTTGTCCCCCAGGCCCTCAACATCCATAGCGCGGCGAGAGGCGAAATGCCGAATGGCGGCTTTTTGCTGTGCTGCGCAAACGAGACCCCCCATGCAGCGAATAACTGCTTCGTCCGCTTCCCGCTCCACCGGCGAGCCACACACCGGACAGGCGCTGGGAAAACCTATATCCGCGGCGTTATCCGGTCGCCTGTCAGCGACAACGGAAACTACCTGGGGTATGACATCTCCCGCCCTGCGCACGATGACGGTATCACCGAGTTTGACGCCCAGGCGATCGATCTCATCTTTATTGTGCAGCGTCGCATTGCTGACCGTCACGCCGCCAACGAACACCGGCTCGAGCCGCGCCACTGGCGTAATCGCACCGGTACGCCCCACCTGGAACTCTACATCAAGCAGACGCGTCATCTCCTCTTGTGCGGGGAACTTCCGGGCGATAGCCCAGCGTGGTGCACGCGATACAAAGCCAAGTTTTTGCTGGAGGGCAAGGTCGTTGACCTTGTAAACAATGCCGTCGATGTCATAAGGCAAGGCCTCACGCTTCTCGGCGAGCTGCGCGTAATATTCGTTACAGGCCTCCAGGCCTCGAACTACCCGGGACTCTGGGTTTATTCGAAGACCCCAGCCGTGCAGCAGTTTCAGCACCCCGGCATGATCGCCTGGCAGGTTTCCCCCCTCAACCATGCCAACGCCATAGCAACACATTTCGAGAGGCCGCTGCGCGGTCAAGCGGGCATCCAGCTGACGCAAACTCCCGGCGGCTGCATTCCGCGGGTTTACAAAGGTCTTCTCACCCGCGGTCCTCGCGCGCGCATTTAACGCTTCAAAACCACGCTTTGGCATGTATATCTCACCACGCACCTCCAGCAAGTCAGGGAAACCGGAGCCACGTAATTTGAGCGGAATTGACTTAATGGTTCGCACATTGTGGGTAATATCTTCGCCGGTTGTACCATCACCGCGCGTGGCACCTCGCTCCAACTGCCCGTCGCGATACAACAGGCTTACCGCGATCCCATCCAACTTAGGCTCGCACGCGAATTCCAACTCACCAGTTCCCTGCCCCAGGCGGTCGGTAATGCGGCGATTGAAGTCCACCATGTCCTGCTCACTGAAGGCGTTCTCCAGCGACAACATCGGTACCTCGTGGCGCACCTGGGTAAACTGGGCAAGGGGTGAGGCTCCCACCCTCTGGGTTGGAGAGTCCGGGCTAACCAGCTCGGGGTGCTCGGATTCAAGCGCCTGCAACTCCCGCAGACAGCGATCGTACTCGGCGTCAGGAACACTGGGGTCATCAAGCACGTAGTAGCGGTAGTTCCAATCCTCCAGCCGCTCGCGCAGTAATGCCGCCGCCGACTCAATCTCCGGAGTGAGCATTTGGGCTGGGGATTCTCAGGGCGCCCTGGCCAGCATCCGCCGCTCCAGATCGCGGATCTGCTGGCGTGTATGCTCCAGGGTTTGCTTGGTTAACACGCTGCGGGTTTCGTCAAGAACATCACCGCCCAGGTTTCGCGCAACAGCCTGAGCAGTTTCGAGCATGTAGTCAAAGGCCTTCATCATGTCCTCGGGACCGGGCAAGGTCACGAAGAACACCAGGCCATGGGTGGTGAATTCAGACATATTGTCGATGTCGAAGACACCGGGCTGCATCATATTGGCGACGCTGAACTGAATCGCACCGCGCCCTGCTTCAAATTCGTGACGATGGAAGAAATTCATGTCACCAAAGCGCAAGTCGCAGGCCAGCAGGATGTGCAGGATGTCCTCGCCATTAAAGCCCCCGGGCTGGCGTGACACCACGTTAAGCATGAACACCTCGGGGTCAACATCCCGTGGCAGCCGGCCGGGCTCCGGTTCAGCTGGCTTTTCCCGCACCCGCGCATCCTCCGCGGGAAGTTCATCCAGCCAATCCAGATTTTCAGCGTCCTGTTCCGTGGAGGACATGCCGGTAACCAGCTCTACCTCCTCCTCTGCGGTGGCGACCACGTCGTCCTCGGCAGGGGCTGGTGTCTCAGCCGGTGGCGCCTCCGTCTGGGCCGCCTGGTCACGAGACCTGGCCGTGGCGGCCACGAGATCCCTGCGCTCAACTACGCGGGCACCGCCGTTGGGTAACTCCTTCAGCCAGGCGAGTTCATCCTCTCGAGAGTTTGCTTCTTCGTAAGGTTTGGCCAGATTCACCTTGACCGTAGCGCGCCGCTCGCTGCGTACCCGTCGCCAGGCGTCCACGAGTACTGCGAAGATAAGCAGCACTCCGACAATTACCATCCAATCGCGTATCGTCAAATCCATGCCAGCTGTACCGTGTCGCCCCTGTTGCCCTAACTTGCCGCCAGTTCTGCGGCCTCATCCACGTCTACCGTCACTAGCCTGGATACGCCCGGCTCGTGCATTGTTACGCCCATCAGCTGATCGGCCATCTCCATGGTAATCTTGTTATGAGTTATAAAGATGAACTGAACCTTCTCGGACATCTCTTTAACCATCCTCGCATAGCGCCCCACATTGGCATCATCCAGCGGGGCATCAACCTCATCGAGCATGCAGAACGGTGCAGGGTTGAGCTGGAATATCGCAAACACGAGAGCGAGTGCGGTCAACGCTTTCTCACCACCCGACAGCAAATGAATCGTGCTGTTCTGGTTGCCCGGTGGCCGCGCCATTATCGCAATACCGGTGTCCAGCAGGTCGTCGCCGGTCATCTCCAGGTAAGCGCTGCCTCCGCCAAATACCCTCGGGAACAGCTCCTTGAGTCCCTCGTTAACCTGGTCAAAGGTCTCCCGGAATCGATTGCGGGTCTCCTTATCAATTTTGCGTATTGCAGACTCAAGTGTCTGCAGCGCCGTCTCCAGGTCCTCGTTCTGCTCATCCAGGTAGCGCTTGCGCTCAGATTGCAGGGTGTACTCGTCGATGGCCGCCAGATTAATCGGACCAAGGCGTGCAATGCGGTTGGCAACCTTCTCCAGGTTGCGCTGCCACTCCGGCTCATTGGCATCCTCTGGCAGCGATTCCAACACCTCCGAGGCAACATGACCGCCCTCGGTAAGCAGCTTCTGCACGTTTTCGCGCTGTACCTGCAGGCCCTGATGGCTCAATCGCTGTTGCTCAAGGTCACTTCTTACGCCCGCCGCCCGCTGCTCCAGGACTGCCCGCTGTTGCTCTGCCTCGCGCAGCATATGCTCGACCTCGGCAACCTGCTGCCGAGCTTCGGCGAGTTCAGCCTCTGAGGCCAGGCGCATGGCCAACTGCTTTTCCAGCTCTTCCTGGAGGCCGGCGATTGGGTTGTCGTTTTCGTTAAGCGTCTTTTCCAGGTTCTCCCGCCTCTCCAAAAGCTGGGCCACCTGGCCTTGTATCCGGGAGATGGTATCGGACATCGCATTTGCCTGGGTTTCCAGGGACTGCTTACGCATGGCCGCCTGATGGGCTGCGTCCTTGTCGTGGCGGGCCTGCTGTCGCACGGTATCGAGGGTATTTCGTGTTTCGTCTCGAGTGGACAGTAAGGCCTCGCGCTGCTTCGAGTCTGCCTCCATGGTCTCAATCGCGCTGGCCAATAGGTTGCGGGACTCGGCCATCGACTCCTGTTCGTGAGCGAACTGCTTTCTCGCGTCTGCAGTCTCTGTCTGGATGCGTTCCCGCCGTACCTGCAACTGCTCCAACTTGGCCTGGTGCGCAGACAAACGCGAGCTCAACTCAGCGTGTTCGCGCGTCGTCTGTTGCAGTTGCTTCTGACTGTCCTGTCGTTGACCTTCCAGGCCCCTCAACTTCTCCTGGGACTGCTGCAGTTCCCTGTCGAGGTCTGCGACCCGCTGTTGCTGCTGTTCGATGCTGGCAACCAGTGCATCCAACTCCTGCTGGCGCTCGATCGTTCCGCCCTGCGTACCGCCCTGGCGCGTAACGCGCAACCAGTTCGCTCCCAGCCAGATGCCGTCTCGCGTCACAATCGACTCACTGGCTGCGAGGTTACCGCGCTGAGACATGGCGATGGCCAAATTGTCTGCGGCCCTCACGCCGGCAAGCAGACTGATGGCACCGCCGGCGTTACTTACCCGCGAAGCCAGGTACTCCGGGCCCGCTGCCCCCGCAGTTGCGCCTACCTCAACGAGATCAAGACCACCCTGCTCAAGGCTGTCAAGCATTCCCCCCAGGGCGCCGATGTCGTCGACACAGACGGCCTGCAGGTAATCGCCCAACACCGTCTCAACCGCCAACTGCCAGCCATCGTCTACCTGCATACTCTCGACCAGGCGCGGACGCTCTGACAACTGCCGGTCCGCCAGCCACTCGCCGACCGCCTCGTCAGAGTTTTCCCGGGCAGCCTGCTGTAATGCCTCGAGAGATGCCTGGCGCCCTTTCATCTGCTGTAATTCCGAGCGGGCATCGTTAAGCTCACGACCACATTCGTCACTGCGCTCGCGGGCTTGATTCAACTCTAGCAACAAGCGTTCACCCGCCTGCTCCGTATTGGCCATGGTTGCCTCAAGCGCCGACAACTGCTCGCCCAACTCAGAGGCTTCGGCGTCGTCGGGGCCGGGAGCCAGCCCTTGTTGTTCTTCATCGAGCTGCGCTATTCGATTCTGCAGTCGCTGCATCGCTTGTTCCAGATGCTGCAACCGTGACTGCTGCACTTCAGCCTGTTGTCGAGGCGCTGCCGCGCGGCTATTGAACTCATCCCACTGCTGCTGCCATTGGTGCATCGCCTGCTCGGCGGCAACCAGGGCCTCAGCCGATCTTTTCTCTGTTGCCTGCAGGTCGTCGACCTGCGGCGTCAGACCCCGCAATTCATCCTGCCAGGCGTGGAGCTTCTGTCGGTCTTCCGTCAGGTGACTCTCTGACTCGGCGAGGTTGTCGCGCGTGCTCTGCAAGTCGTCACTAAGCTGCTTGCCCCGTTCCTGCTGATGCTGGATGGTTTGCTCAATCCTGGCCACCTCGGCACCCAGTGCGTAATAGTTGCCCTGCACTTCGCTGAATACATCGCTGCGCTCAGTGTGCTCGACGCGGTGCTTCTCGATCGCGGTATCGACCTGTTGATGCTCTGCCTGAACCGCCTCAAACTTGACTTCCAGCTCGGCGATGGCCTTGGCACACTCGCCAACCCCATGATCAAAGTCGCGCCACTGAAGTGTTTGCAGCTGGGCTTTAAGTTCCCGCTCCTCTTCTTTGAATTCGGCGTACTTCTCCGCGGCCTGGGCCTGACGCTCGAGGTGCTGCAGCTGTCGCTCAAGTTCGTCGCGCAGGTCGGTCAAGCGTTCCAGGTTTTCCAGAGTCCGGCGCATCCGGCTCTCTGTTTCCTTACGGCGCTCCTTGTACTTGGAGATGCCAGCGGCCTCCTCGATGAAGATGCGCAGCTCTTCCGGCTTGGACTCGATCAGGCGAGAGATCATGCCCTGCTCGATAATTGCGTAGCTTCGTGGTCCAAGACCGGTGCCCAGGAAAATATCTGTGATGTCACGGCGTCGACAGCGCGTGCCATTAAGAAAGTACTCTGACTGCGCCTCACGGGTCACCAGGCGGCGAATAGAGATCTCGGAGTAGCTGGCGTATTCTCCGCCGATGCTGCCATCCTGATTATCAAAAACCAGCTCTATGGACGCCTGACCCACGGGTTGACGATTGACCGAACCATTAAAGATGACATCCGTCATCGACTCGCCGCGCAGATTCTTGGCGGAACTCTCGCCCATCACCCAGCGAACGGCGTCGATTACGTTGGATTTTCCGCAGCCGTTAGGACCTACAACCGCGCACATATTGCTAGGGAAGCTGACGTTGGTGGGGTCGACAAACGACTTAAACCCGGCCAGCTTGATAGACTTTAATCGCATATCACTTTATGTTTCAGTTGTATGTGTTTGTTTTTAAAATATTTATCCCGACTTTCGATGTAAATCGCCCACTGCCGGAACACAAGATATAGTGTATAGAGTTTAATCTGATAACACTATGCCTGAAGCGAATAAAGACAAAATTTAAATATTTCGGGGTTCCAGGACCACGTCAACGGGCTCGGTAGCACTAGACGGTTGCAGGGGACCCGCGCTACCGAGGTAGGTTGCCCCGGCCTCGCCGGGGGTGCCGCCAGGCGACACCTGGACAACAATGAGAACAGAATCCGTCTCCGATAATTTTTGCCCCGCCATGGAATTGGCATCATCCAGACGCAGGGTGATGGGCAACTGGCCGGCCTGCAGACGTTGCACCGCGATTGGCATGCGGCTGTCAGACTCGGCATTTCTGGCAAGGACAAAAACAGTATCGGACGCGGCGAAGCTCGCCCCTTCCGGAAAACGCACTGATACAGAGACACCAGCGCTGGCGGCGACAGCAGGTGCCGCTTCACCGGCACTGGGCGATTCGCCGAGTCGCTCGCGCGCCATAGCGATAACTCCGCCGATCATCTGGGCACTTTCAGAACCCGGCGACTCCATCGCCAGCAGTCGTTCCCAGTATTCAATGGCCGCACGGTACGAACCCTGCTCGAAGGACGCCATACCAAGCAGCCCAAGCGCCGTCCGCTGGTGCGGGTCCACGGCCAGGGCCTGCTCGGCCTGCATGCGCGCCTGGTCGCTCAGGCTACGCCCCGCTGCCAGAAAATCGGCCTGCGCTGCATACGCGAGGGCCTGGGCATCACCCGGTGCCTCTTTTGCCAGCTGCCGGTAGGTTTCGCGCGCCCGAATATAATCTTCCTGGCCCATATAAAAACGGCCCAGCAGCGCAATGTAGTGGAGGTTGGCCGGCCGCTGCGCTGACCTGCGTTCGATATCCTCTACCAGGGCTGACATGATTTCCGGCGAAGTTTGGTCGGTCATGCCCTGCAGCCGCTTGCTGATCTCTACATCGCTCGCAGCACCGAGGAAGTAATACAGCGTGCCCGCGGTGATGCCCACCACGGGTAACAACAGCCACGCTGGAAACCGTTGATCGGTATTTTGCGGCACAACTGCCGCCGTGTCCCGGGTGTCCTCCAGAAGCCGCAACTGTGCATCGCGCTCCAGTTCATCGTCACCCGACTCGCTTAACTCCTGCTGGCGCAGCTTGAACCAGGCAAGATTGGCGGCCTCCGGGTCTTCCAGTTCCGCGTGCTGTCCACGCCAGGGCCAGAGATAGAACAGGCTGCTCAGTACTACCAGCCCGGCACAAGCGAGTATAAACGCACTCAACTATCCTGCTCCCCACGCGTCAAGATACGCTGTAAACGCGCCTCTTCATCCTGACTGAGTCCCGCGGCTTCACGGTCGTCCTTGCGGCGCCGCAAGCTTAAAAATACGATCACCAGGGCAGCAGCAAAGAGCAGCACCGGGGCCAGCCAGAGAATGGCCGTACTGCGATCAAAGGCCGGCCTGTAACGGACAAACTCGCCGTAACGCGACACCATGTAATCGAGAATCTGCTCGTCCGATGCCCCGGCTTCCAATTGCTCATACAGCAATCCGCGCAGATCCTTGGCGATAGGTGCATTGGAGTCCGCAATGTTCTGGTTCTGGCATTTGGGACACCGCAGCTCGGCACTCAAGACCTGATAACGTCGCTCCAGTTCGGGGGAGCTGAACTCATAGGTTTCGATCACTGCCAACGCGGCGGTGGCCATCAAAAAACTGGCGATCAAGGTCGCCAGATGCCTGCCAAGCCTGTTTTTCACTGCTGTGCGGCCTCCACTAATTCGCGATAGATGGGCTCCAGGCGCGTCTGCCAGAGTCGCTCGTCAATCACTCCGACGTGCCGGTAACGAATCACACCCGACGCGTCGACGAAATAGGTTTCCGGTGCACCGTAGACACCAAGGTCAAGGCCCAATGTGCCGGCAGCGTCAACGATATTCGCGCGGTAGGGATCGCCCAGGTCACGCAGCCACTGGATCGCCGCCGCATCATCGTCTTTATAGTTCACGCCGTAAATGGGCACGCCGTTGTCTGCAAGCTGCTGCAGGAAGGGGTGCTCAACTCTACAAGACACACACCAGGTTGCCCAGATATTAAAGAGTGCAACCTCACCCACAACATTATCGCGGGTGATCATCTGCTCCTGCCCCAACCGCGGCAGGCTGAATTGTGGCAAAGGCTTGTCGATCAGCGCGGACGGCATCGCACGGGGGTCGAGTTCGAGCCCCCGAAACAGCAGCAGCGCCAGGATTGCGAACAGGACCAGGGGCAGGAAGAGTTTAAGCCGCGGCGCCACTGACCTCTCCATCAGCAACCCCGCGTTTGACCTGGCGAAGCCGGTAGCGCTTGTCAGCAACGGTGGCGAAACCACCGAGAGCCATCATGATGGCTCCTAGCCACATCCAGCGCACCATGGGTTTATAGTGCAAACGTATCGCCCAGGCACCCTCTTCACCAATCGGCTCACCCATGGCGACAAACAGGTCACGCCATAGGCCATCATCAATCGACGCCTCGGTCATCACCTGTCCCGATGCCAGGTAGCGGCGCTTCTGTGGCGCCAGTCGTACCAGCAGGCGGCCATTCTGGTACACATCGAAGCGCGCCTCATCGGCGACAAAATTGGGACCTCGCACCTGCTCGAGTTCGGTAAATGTAAAGCTATAGCCAGCAATGGTTTCCGTATCGCCGGGCTGCATTTTAAGATCGTGCTCAATGCTGTACTGCGTGGTGGCAACGACACCGACGACAGTTGCTGCGAAGCCCAGGTGGGCCACGACCATGCCGCAGTAACTTGGCGTCAACCGGCGCCATCCCCGGGCGGCACTACTGGCCCCTCGTACTCGCTGCCAGACGTCACGGACAAGACCAAGCAGCAACCAGCTGGCCAGCACGACCGCCAGGGCAACCCACAGGTTATACTCCGCATCATGCACCAGGGGTAATGTGAGGCCACATAGCAAGGCGGCCAGAGCAGGGAGTAACAGCTCAGCGCGCCACCGGGCGGCGGAATCCTTTTTCCAGCGAGAAACCGGTCCCAGGCCCATAAATGGAATCAGCACTGCCATCAGAGGCACGAAAACAGCGTTGAAATAAGGCGGTCCTACTGAATACTTGCCCTGGCCCAGTGCATCCATGAGCAACGGAAACAGCGTTCCAAATAGCACAGTCAAGGTGGCCACGAGGAACACAACGTTGTTTACCAGCAACAGGGATTCGCGCGACAACCAGGCAAAACCAACCCGACTGCTCACCGCTGGCGCTCGCAGCGCGTACAGGGTTAACGAGCCACCGACGACGAAGGCGAGGAATACCAGGATAAACAAACCCCGCGCCGGGTCAGTGGCGAAAGCGTGCACACTGGTTAAAACCCCCGATCGCACCAGGAAAGTGCCCAGCAAACTGAGGGAGAAAGCGAAAATAGCCAGAAGTACCGTCCAGCTCTTGAACAAACCACGCTTTTCAGTAGCAGCGAGCGAGTGAACCAGCGCCGTCCCGGCCAGCCAAGGCATGAAAGACGCATTCTCCACGGGATCCCAGAACCACCAGCCGCCCCAGCCCAACTCATAATAGGCCCACCAGCTGCCCAGCATGATGCCGAGGCTCAAAAACGCCCAGGCGACGTTGGTCCACGGTCGCGACCAGCGGGCCCAGGACGCATCCAGTCGACCACCCAGTAACGCCGCAATGGCGAAAGCAAATGCTACTGAGAACCCCACATAACCCATATAAAGCAGGGGTGGATGGATGATAAGACCGGGGTCCTGCAACAAAGGATTGAGATCCTGCCCGTCCGCTGGCGTGCCCGGCAACAACCTTGCGAAAGGATTGGAGGTAAACAATGAGAAGGATATAAAACCAACCGCGACAATACCCATTACCGCCAGCACTCGCGACAACATCGGCAGGGGTAGCTGGGCGCTGCATACAGCGACCGCCGCCATCCAGACGCACAGGATCAGTATCCATAACAACAGCGAACCTTCATGGTTACCCCAGACCGCGGAAAATTTGTACATGGACGGCAGTAAACTGTTGCTGTTGGAGGCCACCACGGTGACCGAGAAATCATCTTGCAGGAATGCAATAGTCAGGCAGGCAAAACTGATTGCCGCGAAGACCAGCAGGCCTACCGCAAGGCCGGGCGCCAGGGACATCGCCGCACTATTGCCCCGCCAGGCACCCCACATGGGAACCACCGAAAGGACCAGCGCCAGGCAGAGGCAAATGATGAGCGCAAAGTGACCAAACTCTGGAATCATAGCGCGTCTCCACCGCCGGGCAACTTACCAGCAGCCTCCAGAGCGTCCGCCACTTCCGGGGGCATATAATTTTCATCGTGCTTGGCAAGCACCTCAGTCGCTTCCAACACGCCATCGGCATTGAGCACTCCGGCGGCGACAGCTCCCTGGCCCTCGTCGAACAAATCCGGAAGGATGCCCTCGTAAACGATGGGTACTTTCGCCTGATAGTCAGTGACTTCAAAGCGGACCTTCAGGCTGGAGTCGCTGCGCTGGATGCTGCCATCGACAACCATGCCACCAACGCGAATCTGCTGGCCAACCGGCGCTTTACCCGCTGCGACTTCCGCCGGGGGAAAGAATAGGTTGATGTTGCCTCGCAGGCCGTAAACCACAAGCCCTACTGCGACGCTGGAAAACAACACCACAAAAAGAACCAGGTAGAGGCGCTGCTTACGCACCGGATGCATTGCTTCCCTCCGATTCAGCTGCCATTTCCGCCTCAGGCTTGCCGCTTGCTCGACGCCGGTCTGCCCGATACTGGGCGAGCAAGCGACGCTGTCGGCGCTGCGGAATGAGCAGCATCAAGACGATTACCACCGATGTCACCGCATAGGCAGCCCAGACGAAGGCCCCATGGCCATCCATTTGTATTACCGCCGTCAGGCTGTCGAAGTACATCAGCGATCACCCCCGGCCACCAGCTTCTGTACCCAGCCCGTGCGGGATTCGCGAGACAACAACTCAGCGCGCATATTCATCAACAAGCAACAAGTAAACAGGGCATAAAACGCGACGATCGAAAGCAACAACGGATACAGCATACTGGGGTCTATGGTCGACTCCCCGGTGAATTTAATCGACGCGGGCTGATGAAGGCTGTACCACCAATCAACAGACTTATAAATGATGGGGATATTCACCATGCCAACGAGACTCAATACTGCACAGGCCTTGCCCGCGGCGACCTTGTTGTCATAGGCCTCATAGAGCGCCACCACACCCAGGTAAAGAAATAGCAAAATAAGCATCGAGGTGATTCGAGCGTCCCATACCCACCAGGTACCCCAGGTCGGCTTGCCCCAGATGGCCCCTGTTACCAGCGCCACAAATGTCAAAGAAGCACCGATGGGCGCACAGGCTTTCATGGCTACATCAGCCATTTTCATTTTCCAGATCAAGCTGACCGCTCCAGCGGTTGCCATCACGTAATACCCCGCCAATGCCACCACCGCCGACGGCACATGGATATAGATGATCCGGTAACTGTTACCCTGACGAAAATCGGGCGCCGTAAACAACAGCCCCCACACCAGGCCGACCGACAAAGCCACCAGCGTTATCGGTAAAAGCCACCGCAAGATCGTACCGGAGATCGCGTACAACCAGGGTGGAGAGCCGAGCTTGTGAAAGAAAGTCCACATGACCGCGCGATTATACAGGGCCGGCAAGCGTCGACAAACGAGACGTCTGCGTCCTGACCACAAAATGTTCAGGCATCAACGCTGATTCTCAACCCGGCACCGATAGCAAGAGGTGCCAACGCGATGGCCAGACTCAGCATAGCGCCCAGGATGGCAAAAAAAGGACCGACCGCATTGCCGGCCGCCGCCGCCTCGACCGCGGCTGTACCGAAAATCAGGACTGGCATATACAAGGGCAGGACCAGCAGAGATACCAGCATCCCGCCGCGCTTGAGACCCACCGTCAAGGCAGCCCCGATACCGCCCACCAGGCTGAGTACTCCAGTGCCCAGGAGCAGCGCTACTGCCAAAGCCGGGATAGCCGGTGCGGGCAGGTTAACCATCACCGCAAACAGCGGCGAGATCAACGCCAGCAAAAACCCGGTTACCAGCCAGTGCGCCAGCACATAGGCCAGTACCGACAGGTACAGAGGCTGGGGCGACAGCAGCAACTGCTCCAGGCTGCCATCATCGAAATCACTACGAAAAACCGCGTCAGACGTTAACAGATTGGACAGCAATGCAACGATCCACAGGACCCCGGGAGCAATCAGCGCCAACTGCTGGGGGGCGGGACCCAACCCGAGTGGGAACAGCGCCACCACCATGGCGAAAAAAAGCAGGGGGTTGCCGATCTCTATTGGCCGGCGCACTGCAAGTACCAGCTGCCGCCGCAACAAGCGCAGGCAGAATGCGCCCGTAGTCGGGGCGCTCATAGCAAGCCCTCTTGCAGGCTCAGCATCTGGACCCGGTAGCTGATATTCAGCACCTGGTGAGAGCTCAGGACAACCGCCCCGCCCCGCTCCAGGTGTTTCTGCAACAGCGCTTCAAGAGAGCCGATGCCCTGCACGTCGATTGCCGTAAACGGTTCGTCCAGTATCCACAGGGGGCTATCTGACAGGTACAGTCTGGCCAGGTTGACCCGACGATGCTGGCCGGCACTGAGGGTATGGCTCGGTACGTCCTCAAAACCAAACAGGCCCACTTCATGAAGTGCCTGTTCTATCTCTGCATCTGCCGGTTGGTTGGCACCGGCAACATGCCAGGCGATATTTTCCCGCGGACTCAAAAGCCCCTTTACAGCGCTCTGATGGCCGAGATACAGCAGTTCGCTGCGACGTGTTACGACGCCATCAAAGCCATAGCGCGACAGGCCTGCCAGGATTCGCATCAGACTGGTCTTACCGGCTCCATTGGCTCCCTGGACCTGGATTAACTGACCGGGAGACACTGACAAGGACAGCTGGTGAAAGAGCAATCGTCCACCGCGCTCGAGAGTTAAGGCGTCGGCCTCCAGCAATGGACCGCCATCGGTCATGGCCTAAAGGTTAACAACCTTGATAGCAGGGACGTGAATATCTTTGTCCACGCCGGCGCGCAGCGTGCCGAAATCGAACAGCTTGACGTCTGCAAGTTGGGAGGGAGACACATTGCAGATGCTGCGGAATATGGTTTCGGTGCGTCCCGGATACTGCCGCTCCCACTCCGCCAGCATCGACTTTATTTGCACGCGCTGGAGGTTTTCCTGGGATCCGCACAGATTGCAGGGGATGATTGGAAAAGCCTTGTAATCTGCGTAGGCAACAAGATCCTTCTCCTTGCAGTAAGCTAATGGCCTGATAACCACGTTTCGACCGTCATCACTCAACAGCTTGGGCGGCATTGCTTTAAGCTTGCCGCCGAAGAACATATTGAGAAACAGGGTCTCGACGATATCGTCGCGGTGATGACCAAGCGCTATCTTGCTGGCCCCTATCTCCTCGGCAAAACCGTACAGGCTGCCGCGGCGCAGTCGTGAGCAGAGACCGCAGGTCGTCTTGCCCTCGGGGATGACCTCCCGGACGATGCTATAAGTATCTTTTTCGAGGATGTAATACGGTACGCCCAGTTTATCGAGATACGCTGGCAACACTTCTTCCGGAAAGCCAGGCTGCTTCTGGTCGAGATTGACAGCAACGAGTTCGAAATCTACAGGGGCACTTTTCTTTAATCCAAGGAGAACATCAAGCATTGCATAGGAGTCTTTACCACCGGAAAGGCACACCATCACCCTGTCGCCATCCTCGATCATGTTGTAATCAACGATGGCATTGCCGGCGTTACGCCGCAGGCGTTTCTGCAGCTTGTTGAACTCCGTTTTTTCTTTCCGGGAAAGTTCTCGCACGTTCTCTGGGTATCGTGGCTCTGGATGCGCGGTAGTTTACAGGCGCTCCCGACACCCCGTCCAGCGACAGAGCATGCAGCTGTAAGCACATCTCTTGTGTTTTTCGCAGTTTGCCACGACAATGTGCGCCGCCCAACGATACCCATCTTGAAGGATTTCCGATGAAACAACCTGTTCGCGTGACTGTAACCGGTGCCGCTGGCCAGATCGGCTATGCCCTGCTATTCCGCATTGCCTCGGGCCATATGCTTGGCAATGACCAACCCGTCATACTGCAACTCCTGGATATCACACCCGCCATGGAAGCGCTGCAAGGTGTCGCCATGGAGCTGGATGACTGTGCCTTCCCTCTGCTGGCAGGCATTGTCTGCACAGACGACCCCGCAGTTGGCTTCAAGGACAGCGACTATGCACTGCTTGTTGGTGCCCGGCCCAGGGGCCCCGGCATGGAACGCAAAGAGCTGCTGGAAGCCAATGCAGCTATCTTTTCAGTTCAGGGCAAGGCCATCAATGACCACGCCAGCCGCGACATCAAAGTGCTCGTTGTTGGCAACCCCGCCAATACCAATGCACTGATCACACAGCGCAATGCACCGGACATCGACCCGCGTAACTTCACAGCTATGACCAGGCTTGATCACAATCGCGCCATGACCCAGATCGCGCAGAAAACAGGCAAAACAGTGAACGATGTGACCAATATGACCATCTGGGGTAACCACTCCGCTACCCAGTACCCCGACCTGTTCAATGCTCGGGTGAGTGGTGAATCGGCTATCAGCCTGGTCGACCAGGACTACTATGAAAACGACTTCATTCCCACCGTGCAACAACGGGGAGCCGCTATCATCAAGGCCCGCGGCGCTTCCTCCGCTGCGTCGGCGGCAAATGCGGCAATCGACCACATGAACAGTTGGGCGCTGGGTACCAGTGGCGACGACTGGGTATCCATGGGCGTCTACTCGGATGGTTCCTACGATATCGCCGAAGGGCTGATTTACTCATTCCCCTGCCGCTGCAAGGATGGCGACTGGAGCATCGTACAGGGCGTTGAGGTCGGCGAGTTCAGCCGTACCAAAATGTCTGCGACCGAGCAAGAGCTGGCCGAGGAGCGCGACGCCGTGCAGCACCTGCTGCCCTGAAACGCGATTGCCCAGCAGTGAACGAAGAATCCGACACGCCGAAGAGCTATCACCACGGCAATCTGCGCGCCGAGCTGCTGGATACGGCGATAGAGCAACTGCGCGAACAGGGCACTGAGGAGCTGAGCCTTCGCGCCCTGGCCCGTGCCATTGGCGTATCTCAAACGGCGCCGTACCGTCATTTCGCAGACAAGGGTGACTTGCTTGCGGCAATGGCTACGCGTGGCTACCGCAGCTTGCTGGCCAGCTTGCAAGAAGCCGGCGACTCCGCCGGCAGCTGCCCAAGAGACCAGCTTGTTGCCTTCGCCCATGCCTACGTGGATTACGCGGCAAGCAATCCCAAGCTGTTCAAGTTAATGTTCGGGCCCACCGTACAACCGGGCGACAAGTACCCCGAGTTAAGGGACGCGAGCCGGGAAACCATTTTGCTGGTGCAACAAATGCTTGCTCGCGGCATGGAGCAGGAAGTATTCCGTACCCAGGATATCGTCTATCTCGCCAATGCCGCCTGGGCGGGCATTCACGGCCTGGCAACCTTGCGAGTCGACTCTCCTGAACTGTTTGAGCGCCACATCGACCTGCAGAAGCAGGTCGATACCGGGGTTCACACTTTTCTGGCCGGCATTAGCGCAGCCTGAACATTCCTGGTCCAGGTCAGGGCGTTACGATATTGAACGCTGGATCCGGTGTATCAAACAGCGAAAAGAACCCGGCCAGCGCCAGCTTGCTGCCATCCACACTTAGATCATCGGACAGCGCAGCATCGGTTAGGGATAGCTGACGCGTCAGCAGTCCGACCAGCATCGGACGGGTAAGCGTCAAGGTCGCATCCGGAGACTCAGCGAGCGCCCCTGCATGGTGGTTGAGTACCGCGTTATCGACAGACAGGACAAATTGCTCAGCACTATCGGTGATCTTTATATTGATGACGTACCGTTCTCCGTCGGCTCGTTCACCACTGAGCGACGCTGCCATGGCTTCAAAGAACATCTCGGTCGGTACCTGCTGAATGATGCCGGCCGCATCGCTGGTAGTATTGCCAGCCTCGGGTGCGCCGTGGCGCAGTTCGTACGCGCCCGTAAGGTAGATATCCCGCCAGGGACCGGACTCGGCCTGATAGCCTAACTGGTCATAGGCCCTGGCGAGCAGCGCCCTGGCCGTCACATTACCCGGTTCGGCAAATACGACGTGATTCACTACCTCTGCCACCCACCGGTAATCCCCTTGTGCGTAGGAAGCCTCTGCTCGCTGCAGCACCGCATCGGCGCCGCCCATGTATTCAAGATAACGCGTGGCAGCGGCCTGTGGAGGGTGTGGGTTCAGATTCGCGGGATTCCCGTCATACCACCCAAAATAGCCCTGATAAACTGCCTTGGCGTTGTGACTGACGGTACCGTAGTAACCACGGTTGGAAAATATAGGCTGCAGGCTAGAAGGCAGCGTCAGGTCCTCGGCAATTTCTCGTGGGGTCGCCCCGCTGTTCGCCATACGCATGGTTTGGTCGTGTATGTACTTGTAGGTATCACGCTGCTGTTTCATATACGCCACGATCTGGTCGTTACCCCAGATCGGCCAGTGATGACTGGCAAAGTAGACTTCAGACTGCGAACCAAACAGCGCCAGCGCTTCATCAATAAAGCCACTCCAGGCCAGGGCATCCCTGACCTTCGCTCCGCGCGGTGTATAAACGTTATGCATATTGCGCGACATGACTTCGGCGCCACAAAACGCTCTCTTTCCGGGTAAGTAAAAGGTGAGCTCGGCGGGAGCCTCCGAGCCGCCGGCGTTCTGGAATACCAGTTCCACGCCATCAACCAGCAGTTTCTCCCCGGTCTTCGAAATAATGCGGGTCGGCTCCAGTATGCCCACGCGACCGCCCTTGGCAGGCTCCTTGCCAAGCCCGGTGTCAACATGCCCTCTTGGCGACATGGGCAGGTTTCTGCCATACATGAAGGTCGCCCTTCGCTGCATCGTGGAGCCCGCCAGCAGGTTCTCGCTCACGGATTCATCAAGAAAGCCTTCTGGCGCTATGACCTGGAGCCCGTCCCGATCAGTATCTTGCAAGGCTCCCTGGACACCCCCAAAGTGATCGATGTGGCTGTGCGTAAAAATAACCGCTACCACCCGCTTATCACCCAGGTGCTCTCGGGCGAACGCCATCGCGGTCCTCGCGGTGGCTTCGGTCGTCAGGGGGTCGACCATGATCCACCCATTGTCACTGTCAATCAGCGTCAGGTTGGCGAGATCGAAGCCACGCAGCTGGTAAATGCCATCCGTGACCTCGAACAGGCCGTGGATGCCATTGAGTTTGGCCTGCCTCCAGAGACTGGGATTAACGGTCTCCGGTGCGTCTCCCGTGACAAAATCGTAGGCCGGCATATTCCAGGCGATCTCGCCGGTCGCGGTGGTCGCACGCAACGCATCGGGTACTGCAATCAGTCCTCGCGTGGCTTGTTCAAAGTCGGTCTGATCGTCCAATGACAAGCGCTGTGCGATTTCGGCATTGTGCGCCAGCGTGGCGGGTGTTGCCGACACGTGCCCGGCCTCGTCGGCCCCCGACTCCAGCGGCACGGGTGGCGCTGCCTGCTCACAGGCGAGCAGGGTCACACCGGCAACCAGCAGCAAAGCTATCTGTGTAATCGAACGTTGATGAATGCGCATTTCGTGGTCTCCCCAGACGTCAGGCCGGCAGTGTAACGCCTGAGTGTAAACTTGGAAAACCGCGTCGCTACAACTCTCTTAGTAGAGCTACAGGCGGACTGGAAACCACCCTTCTGCAGGAATAAACGCCAAGGCTGGCGATCAACACCATACCGACACCAACTCCCAGAGGCCATACCCAGGGCGATGGTGAGTAACTCATGTCCATGACCCAGACCTGCAGGATATACACGGAGATCTCCGCGGCTACCGTGGCCAGTAAACCGGCGAAAAGCCCCAGGGCTGCAAATTCGATAAGCAGTCCACCCAGGATCAGGTTTCGCCTGGCACCCAGCGCACGCAGAATGGCACTTTCATGCATGCGGGCATCAACACTGGCCTGCACACCCGCCACCAGAACCAGTGAACCCGCGCCCAATATCACCGCCAACACCAGTTCGATGGCCGCTGAGACCTGCCCAACAATAGAGCGCACCTGCTCTATAACAACATCCATTTCGACCACTGTTACCGTTGGGAAGGTCCGAATAAACGTGTTGAGAAAAGCCTTGTCGCCGGCGCCAAGATGAAAGCTGGTCATGAAGGTGGCGGGATAATCGGCGAGGGCACGCGGTGGAAACACCAGCCAGAAGTTGGGCTTAAAGCTCTGCCAGTCGAGCTCTCGAATGCTGGTGACAGTCGCCTCGAGGGGCTCGGAGCCGACCAGGAAACCCAGGGTGTCCCCTACCGCCACACCGAGCCGTTCAGCGTACTCACGCTCTACCGAAACCACAGACTCTGCCGAATCCGGCGCCCACCACTCCCCGGCCACCAACGCATTGCCAGCTGGCAGTACGTCGGACCAGGTTATGTTCGATTCACGCTGGCGACGTGGCTGACTCCTGTCCTCGGTTTTTTCCAACTCCTCGCCATTAACGGACATCAAGCGAACCCGTATCATCGGGTAGAGCGCCTCGCTGGCGATACTCTCCGAGCGCAGCATCTGGTCCACCCCCTGCACCTCCTCGGGGGCGATATTGAGCATGAAGTGGTTGGGCGTATCCGGTGGCAGTTGTGTCTGCCACTCGTCGATGAGCGAGGTCCGTACCAACAATAGAACCAATAACAGCATAATCGCCATGGCGAATATCACGACCTGCAGAGCATTCGCCGTACCGCGGCGCTGCAGTCCGGCCAGCGCCAGCCGCCAGATACTGCCGGCGCTCATTCCCACCAGACGACCGCCACGCAACAGGGTGAGGGCGAGGACGAGCCCCAGCATAACTGTCACCGCAAGTCCCGCGAGCACAGCAAGCGTGAGCTTCCAGTCCTGACTGTAAGCCCACATCAACAAAGTTACCGCGACCAGCCCAATGACGTAGTCGGCCAGGGTGCGCCTCGCTTCAGTTGGCATGTCCCGGCGCAGTACACGCAATGGGCTGGCCAGCCCCAACCTGCGCAATGGCGGCCAGGCGAAGCAAAGAAGACAGGTAAGAGCGGTCGCACTGCCCACCGCATAAGGCCGTATGCCAGAAGGACCTGGCTGCACCGGCATCTGGTCAGCAAAAAGACCGAAAAAGGCTGCCTGCATGCCCCAGCCCGCGGCGCAGCCCAAGGTCGTGGCCAGCAATCCAAGAAGCAGCAGACTACTGCCGTAGAGTCGATTCACGCCGCCCGATGTTGCCCCGAGGCTTTTCATGATTGCGACGTAATCATTGTGCCGCTCGCTGAACCGGCGCGCCGCCAGAGCGATCGCAACACCGGCCAGCACGACGCCCAGGCTGCCCGCCAACAGGAGGAAACTCTCCGCCCTGTCCAGTGCTGTACCTATTCCGGGCTGCCCCTGGTTAACATCCAACAGGCTCTGGCTGTCGCCCAATCGCGGCTCCACCCAGGTCACGAAGGATCTCAGCTCAGGCTCCTCGCCGGCGTAGAGTTGGCGGAACTCCACCCGGCTGCCCGGCTGCACCACCCCGGTGGCGGGAATATCGTCGTAGTGCATCAGTACGCGAGGCCCGTAGCCCATGAAGGTTGCCGCCTGGTCCGGCTCTGTACGTGCAGCCGCGACCACGAGAAACTCGGCGTCGCCAATGCCCACCCGGTCGCCAATAGCCACGTCGAGCAAGGCGAACAGACGCGAGTCCAGCCAGACCTCACCGGGCTCGGGACCCGAGCTCCCCGGCAGCACTTTACCGAAGGGTTCCTCACTGTAAGTCAACTCGCCGCGCAACGGATAAGTTGAGGTCACGGCCTTGACAGAGGCCAGGGTCATACCGTCGTCACCGGCGTAGACCATGGAGGGAAATGTCAGGGTGCGGGCCTGCTGCAGCCCCCTGTCACGCGCCTCGTCCAACCACTCCGAGGGCATATCTCGACCACTGCGCACCACGCGGTCCGCCGCCAGAAATCGATGGCTCTCTTGCTCCAGGGCGGATTGTAAACGGGTCGTGAAAGCACTGATGCCCGAAACCACCGCCACCGCGAGAATCAACGCAGCAACCAGTACGCCCAGTTCGCCACCCCGCCAATCCCGGGCCAGCATTCGTGTCGCTGTCATTGACATCGCGCTACCCCGATACCAGTTCGCCAGCTTCCAGCAACAGCCTGCGCTGGCACAGGTCAGCCAGGCCCTGGTCATGCGTCACCAGCACCAGGGTGGCACCCTGCTCGCGGTTAAGCTCAAACAGCACCTCGACAATATGACTCCCGGTGCGGGTATCGAGGTTACCGGTGGGTTCATCGGCAAACAGTATGTCCGGGCGGGCGGCAAAAGCCCTGGCGATGGCAACACGCTGCTGCTCTCCCCCTGACATCTGGCGCGGATAATGACTGATGCGCTCGCTGAGCTCGACTCTTTCCAGGTAATACTCCGCCTGCTCCCGTGCATCGGGCTGGCCATTCAGCTCCAGGGGCAACATCACGTTTTCCAGGGCGGTCAGCGCCGGCAGCAATTGAAATGACTGGAAGACGAAACCTATGTGCTGCCCGCGAAACAGTGCCCGCCCATCCTCGTCCAGTTGACTGATGTCGGTATCACCGATGACAACCCTGCCTTCACTCGGCTCATCCAGGCCGGCGAGCAGACCGAGCAGCGTCGACTTACCCGAGCCCGACGCACCCACAATCGCCACGGACTCACCCGACTTGATTTCCAGACTAATCCCTTTCAGTATCTCCAGCTCGCTTCCCGCCATTGGGACACGTTTCAGGAGGTTTTCTGCTTTGATCATGCAACGGTTCCTTTACCGGTCGTTACGCGCTCGCGCGGCCATCGGATTGTTGCTGCTAATCGGCTCGGTTTTCGCCAGGGCGAATCAGCCTACAATCCTGGTGCTCGGGGATAGTATCAGTGCTGCCTATGGGATGTCTCTCGAACAGGGCTGGGTCAGCCTGCTGGAGCAAAAGCTGGCCGACGATCACCCGGACCATACCATAGTCAATGCCAGTATCAGTGGCGAGACCACCGCGGGCGGCTTGAGACGCCTCCCCACGCTGTTAGAGGCGCACAGCCCTAGCGTCGTGGTGATAGAACTGGGGGGCAACGACGGGTTGCGCGGCTACCCGATCCGCAATTTCAGGGATAACTTGCAGACTATGGCCGAGCTATCGCGTACCAGTGGCGCGCAGGTCCTTCTCCTGGCCATGGAAATTCCACCCAACTACGGCAGTCGCTACACCGCTAGTTTTCGGGAATCCTACGGCTTGATAGCGCAGGCCACCGACAGCGTGCTCGGGCCGTTTCTACTGGAAGGAGTCGCCACCGATCCCAACCTGATGCAAGCCGACGGCATTCACCCCACCGTTGAAGCGCAGGCTATCATGCTGGCCAACATCTACCCGACGCTGTCCAAGCTCCTCGCACAGTGAAAGAAGCCGATTGGGAACACCTGCAGGCGGAAGACCGCGCCACGATCTGGCACCCCTATGCCTCCGCAACCCGGGCTCCGGATATGTTTCCCGTGGTCAGCGCTGATGGCGTAAGACTGACCCTCGCCGACGGCCGCCAGGTCATCGATGGAATGGCCTCATGGTGGTGCGCTATTCACGGCTACAACCACCCTGTCCTGAATCGGACCGCAACTGATCAGCTCAGCAAAATGTCGCACGTGATGTTCGGCGGCCTGACTCATCCACCCGCTGTTAAACTCGCCAGGCTATTGGTGAATCTGACTCCCGAAAGCCTTAACCGTGTATTTTTCAGCGATTCCGGCTCGGTGTCGGTCGAGGTTGCGCTGAAGATGGCATTGCAGTACTGGCACGGCTCGGGAAAGCCCGGGAAGCAGAAACTGGTTGCGCTGCGCAGTGGTTACCACGGCGATACATTCGGCGCGATGTCCCTGTGCGACCCTGTAACGGGTATGCATCACCTGTTCGGCGATGTCTTGCCCAGCCATTTTTTTGCGCCAGCACCTGACTGCCCCTTTGAAGAGAATTGCAGCGATCGGCAAATAGCCGAGATGGAAAACCTGCTGGCTGAGAAGCACGCCGAGATCGCCGCCGTGATTGTCGAACCGGTTGTACAAGGGGCCGGCGGGATGCGGTTTTACTCACCCGATTACCTGGTCAAGCTGAGAGCGCTGTGTAACGCGTTTGACGTATTACTTATTTTCGACGAGATTGCCACCGGCTTTGGTCGCACGGGAAAGATGTTCGCGCTGGAGCACGCTGACGTGGAACCAGACATCCTGTGTGTCGGCAAGGCATTAACGGGCGGCTATATGAGCCTGGCCGCTACCCTGTGTAATGACCGGATCAGCAATGGCATCAGTGATAGTGACGCCGGTGCGTTTATGCATGGACCCACCTTCATGGCCAACCCCCTGGCCTGCGCAATCGCCGCGGCCAGCATCGAATTACTGCTCTCCCAGCCCTGGCAGCGTACCATTGCCCGACTCCATGATGAACTGACGAGCGGTCTCGCCCCGGCACAAGCATTACCGGCGGTAAAAGAGGTTCGCACGCTGGGCGCAATCGGTGTCATCGAGCTCCACGAGCCGGTCGACCTCGTCACCATCCAGCCGCAGTTTGTCGAACGAGGTGTCTGGGTAAGGCCCTTTGGCAAACTGGTCTACGCCATGCCGCCCTATATCATGGGCACTCAGGACACGGCAGCGCTCACCGCTGCGATGGTGGACGTGGTCAGCGGGCTGCCCACCTAAGAACCCGCTTGTGCTGACCGGCACGGCTTGTCTATAGTGATATCATCGCGCTGCAGGAGGCCATCACAAGCTAATGACGCTAAGAAGTACGACGCCTCTACAAGACGCCTTCTACGCCGTCATCTTTGGCACCGAGACTCCAGCCGGCAAATGGTTCGATATTGGCCTTATCGTCGCTATCCTGGTGAGCGTTGCCGTGGTAATGCTCGACTCGATACCGAGCGAGCACGAAATCCGCGGCGCCCTCTACTGGCAAATTGAGTGGGTGTTTACCGCCCTCTTTACCATTGAATACCTTGTTCGTATCTGGTGCTCGCCCAACCGGAAGGCGTATATCACCAGCGTCTATGGCGTCGTCGACCTGCTAGCCATCCTGCCCACTTATATCGCGCTGTTGATTCCCGGAGCCGCCTCGCTTCTTATCATTCGACTGTTGCGAATCCTACGCATTTTCCGGGTACTGCGACTGCTCGCTTTCCTGAGTGAAGCCAATATCCTTGCTGGCGCAATGCGCAGATCATCGCGCAAGATTTTCGTTTTCTTTTCCTTGATGATCGTTATCACCATCATTTTCGGGTGCCTCATTTATGTCCTCGAAGGCCCGGAGCACGGTTTCACCAATATCCCACTGAGCATTTACTGGGCGATCGTAACCATCACGACCGTCGGCTACGGCGACCTGGTACCCCAGACCACCGTGGGGCGGATGGTGTCGGCGATGGGCATGCTGATTGGCTATGCGATCATCGCAGTGCCCACGGGCATCATCACCGCCGAGCTGGCCAACGAAATGGCCAGCCACCGGGACAGGACCACGCGCAACTGCCCACAGTGCGCACGGGCCGGGCATGAAAAAGATGCCAGCCACTGTAAACATTGTGGCGCCAATCTGGATGCTCACCGCCAGAGTGAAGATAGCGGGGGCATTGGCCAGCGGTAATTGTAAAACCCCTCCGCGTTGGCAAATCTGTGGATCGCTGCCGAATTACCCTATACTTGTCGCCCCACAATTTCGCCTTAAAGCCCGAGCAGGAAGCGCTCCAGCCCGCATGAAAAACCGTTACTCCATCTTCAGCTCAGCAAGGATTGTCTTGCTGCTCTTTGCTGCTGGCATAGCACAAAGTCACGGGCAAAACGCGCTCGAGGAAGTTATTGTTACCGCCCAGAAGCGCGCCGAAAATGTGATGGATGTACCCATCGCTATCAGCGTTTTTAATGCTGATCTTGTGGAGCAATTATCAGCTCGCAACCTGACCGACCTCGGGCGATTCACCGCTGGGGTCGAAATGAACAACCAGAAGTCACTCCAGCCGACCTACACCATCCGGGGGATAGAAACCGCTGACTTTACGGTTGGATCGGATCCCGCTATCGCGGTTTATGTCGATAATGTCTACGCAGCGCGCGGTGCCGGAGCCGAGGCCGCGTTAGTGGATCTTGCCCGGGTAGAGGTCCTGAAAGGACCGCAGGGCACCTTGTTCGGCCGCAACGCCACAGGCGGCGCCATACATATCCTGAGTCAGCCCCCGGTCTTTGAAAGCGAAGGCAGGGCCAAACTGGTTGTCGGGGATTACAACCGCCTCGACGGGGAGCTAATGATAAACCAACCACTGTCAGACACTCTCGCGTTACGCGCGGTGGTTGTATCTCGCAATCGGGATGGCTTCCTGGACAATATTGCTGGCGAAGATCTCAATGACGAGGATAACCAGGGTGTTCGACTGAGCACACTCTGGCGGCCGGGGGATAGCACTGACGTATTGTGGCGTGTTGAATACAGCGAGATCCGCCAGAACTCGGCCGCACAGCATACACTGGTGGCTCCGGTATTCGAAAGGGCTAACCCGGGAGTGCGCTACCGGGATTTTGGCGACATCGCCATGGACTTTAGCAATCGAGAAGAGCGGGACATGTTCGCCACCTCGCTGGAGATCAACCACGTAACTGACAAGCTGACCCTGACTTCAATCACCGGCTGGCGAGAGTTCGAAACAAAGCTGGACGAAGATCTCGACGGCTCTAACAATCCAGACTACGAATTCAACGGTAGCAACCCGGACGACAATGACTATTTCTCTCAGGAAGTTCGCGTAACGGGCAGTGGTAACACGCTCAAATGGACACTCGGCGCCGGCTACAGCAGAGAAAATGTAGAGCACAACAGTCGGGCTATTTTCAATCTCAGCACCCTGGAGACCTTTGCCTGGGCAGAGATCTTGAAGGGCGCGGGCACTTCTGATTCCGACCTGTTCCTGTCCCAGGTGGCCGGCTTATCACCGGACGATATCGTCGAACTGCAGTCTCTGAACAATACCCAGATTGGTGAGGTATTGCCCTCCTTCAGGCAACAACAAAAGGACGCTGGCACGGACGGTATCGCCGCCGCGTCTTTCGTCTGGGGATTCCTCAACGGACAGGGAACGCTCGAGCAATTCGGGATATCAACCAATCCCCTGCTCGGCATCCCACAAATACTGTTTGACCTGGCACCCCGCATGGCGGTCTTTGAACCCTGGATAGAGGAAGTGGACAGTCGAGGACGATACGAGAGCTGGGCACTGTATGGAGATGCTACCTGGAGCATTACTGACAGGATTAATCTTAGCGCCGGACTGCGTTACACCCGTGACGATAAAGAATTCAGCCTGTATACGCGCTATCAAAACCAGCTCGTTGGGGCGGATTTTGGGCTGGCCTTCTACAACAATGGGCAGCCCCTGCTCGACGAAACACAGCGGGAAGATTGGGATAATTTTTCCGGACGCCTGGTTGTTGACTACCAACTGGACGACGCGATGTTGTATGCCAGCGTAGCCACTGGATTCAAGTCGGGGGGCTTCAACACCTTGAATTTCGGCCCCGAGATAGACACCTCCTACGACGAGGAGGAAGTCATCAATTACGAGCTGGGTATGAAGGGACAATTTCTCGATAACGCCCTGCAGCTCACCGCAGCGGTATTTTTCTACGACTATGACAACCTGCAAGAGCTGAGACTGTTGGGGCAACCCATTCCCAGCTATAACCTGCGCAACTCAGATGCCGAGGGTTATGGTGCAGAACTGGAATTCACCTGGCTTGCCACCGACCGGTTGCGGCTGGCGGGCAACTATAGCTGGCTTGAGACTGAATACACGGACTTCACCATTCTAGAGGCCGCGGGTGAAACCGCCGAAGACGACCTGACAGGGGAGCCGCGCGTCGGCACACCGGAAAACAAGATCAATCTGATGGTAGAATACATTTTTTCGCTGGGTGAATTTGGCGACCTCATACCGAGACTGGATTACACCTGGAGCGACGAGCGCGTCAACAGCGTGGAAGACCCCAACCGCAAGGTCGATGCTTTTGGCATCACCAATGCACGCATCACCCTGCTCCCCCACGAGAGCAACTGGGAACTGGGAATCTGGAGCACCAACCTTTTTGATGAAGAGGTGTTCGTGGTGTTTGGCGACAATGGAGACAGTATTGGCTCCCTGACCGGCGCCCGCTTTCCGCCACGAATGATGGGCGCGGACTTTGTATACCGTTTCTAGGACGGCATAACCGGATGAACACAGCGCTTTACGATTATCGCAAATACTGGGCTGAGTGTTTTGGTCCGGCACCTGAGCTGCCTATGACCCGCGCTGAGATGGACGCGCTGGGCTGGGACAGTTGCGACATTATCATTGTCACTGGCGACGCCTATGTCGATCACCCCAGCTTTGGTATGGCAGTGGTGGGACGGGTGCTGGAAGCACAGGGATTCCGGGTAGGTATTATTGCGCAACCCGACTGGACCAGTGCGGAGCCCTTCAAAGCCCTGGGTCGCCCCAACCTGTTTTTCGGTGTCGCCGCCGGCAACATGGACTCAATGATTAATCGCTACACCGCCGACAGGAAAAGGCGTAATGACGATGCTTACACACCCGGGAATGTGGGTGGCAAGCGACCTGACCGGGCAGTGATTGTTTACAGCCAAAGAGTGAAGGAAGCCTATCGCGACGTTCCCCTGGTGGTCGGTAGCATTGAGGCAAGCCTGCGCCGAATCGCCCACTACGACTACTGGAGCGATAAAGTGAGGCGTTCTGTGCTGATGGACAGCCGTGCAGACCTACTGGTCTACGGCAATGCCGAACGGGCCATCGTCGACATTGCTCATCGGCTGGCGGGTGGCGAACCGGTCAACCAGATTCGCGACCTGCGGGGTACCGCATTCGTTCGCAAGCGAGTACCCGATGGATGGCACGAAGTCGACTCCACGTCTATTGACGTGGTGGGGCCGGTTACGAACCCGGTAAACCCCTACGAAGATACACGGACTGAAGCCTGCAGCACAAAGGACAAACAGGACGATACCGGCGAGACCGTACGCCTGGTAGGTGACATCACGGAGGCAAACAACTCAGTTATCCGTATTCCCGCCTACGAGACAGTCAGGGAGGATCCCGCTCTGTACGCGCATGCCTCGCGCATACTGCACAAAGAGACCAACCCTTACAACGCACGACCGCTGGTGCAGGCTCACGGCGATCGCGACGTTTGGCTTAACCCACCGCCGATACCGCTGGAAACCCAGGAGATGGACTGGGTTTTCGAGTTGCCCTATACGCGCCTGCCGCACAGCAGTTATGGTGATGCGCCAATCCCCGCCTACGAAATGATCCGCCACTCCGTGAACATCATGCGCGGCTGCTTTGGCGGCTGTACTTTCTGCTCTATAACCGAGCATGAGGGACGCATCATCCAGAACCGCTCCGAGGACTCGATTATTCGTGAGGTCGAGGCCATTCGGGACACCTCCCCGGCGTTCACCGGCGTCATTTCTGACCTGGGCGGCCCAACTGCCAACATGTGGCGGCTCGCCTGTAAAAGTAAAGAGGTCGAGGCCAAATGTCGCAAGCTCAGCTGCGTGTTCCCGGGCATTTGCAAAAACTTGCAAACTGACCAGACACCCCTGGTAAATCTGTACCGCAGGGCGCGCAACGTTGAGGGGGTCAAAAAAGTCCTGATCGCGTCAGGCCTGCGCTACGATCTGGCGGTAGAAACGCCTGAATACGTCAAGGAACTGGTCAGTCACCACGTGGGTGGATACCTGAAGATCGCCCCTGAGCATACCGAAGACGGCCCGCTCAACAAGATGATGAAACCCGGTATTGGCAGTTACGACCGCTTCAAAGCCCTGTTCGAAAAGTATTCCCGTGAAGCGGGCAAGGAGCAATACCTGATCCCCTACTTCATAGCCGCCCACCCGGGTACCAGCGACCGGGACATGATGAACCTGGCGCTCTGGCTAAAGCGAAACAAGTTTCGTGCAGATCAGGTGCAGACCTTCTACCCCTCCCCCATGGCGACGGCAACCGCCATGTATTACAGCGGCAAGAATCCGTTGAAAAAGGTCAGTCGGAACAGCGACGTGATGCCCACCGTCAAAAACCTGACACAACGGCGTTTGCACAAGGCGTTTTTGCGCTACCATGACCCCGATAACTGGCCCGAGTTGCGCAGGGCACTGAAAAAAATGGGCCGCTCCGACCTCATCGGGAATGGAAAAGTCCATCTGGTGCCACCCCGTCAACCCGCCAAACGGCACCACGTGGTTCCGGCGCAGGGCAACGCTTTTACAACCCAACACCAGGGCCTGCCGAGAAATCCCTCCCGGCCCAGGCGCGGAAAAAAACGCAACTAGCACAACCACGTCAAATGGAGGACCGTACGTCGTGATAACAAGATCCTTTGCTTTCCCAGCGTTGCTGCTGGCGCTTGCCTGGCCTGCAACGGCCCAACCCCTGGCTGAAGCAACCCCATTGCCTCCAGTCACCATTGAAGATAAGGGTGAATTGCTCCTGGAGGGCGAGGACTTCAGCTACACCGCCTGGAGCTCGCAGCTGAATCCCGGCAAGGTTCACGTCGTGCAGTACTTCGCTGGCACGATGGGCGACAGCAAGACCTTTGAGCCCTTCACTGACTTGCTACAGGAAGAGCTGGACCACCGTAGCTACCACGTCACCACCATCGTAAACCTGGACGCCTCCCTGTGGGGCACGACAGGATTCGTTATCTCGGAGGTGAAGGCCAGCAAAAAGAAGTTTCCCGATGCCACTATGGTGCTGGACGCTGAAGGCACTGGCGCCACTGTCTGGGACCTGGGCGAAAAAGGGGCAGTTCTGGCGATTCTCGATAAAGACGGCGTAGTTCGCTACCTGACCCGGGAACCCATGTCAGCCGAAGAGCTCAGCGCCTCACTGGAGCTCGTGCGCTCGCAAATAGACAGTTAGCTGCCGGCTAGTACCCGTCTGGAGAGACGTACCAAAAAGGCAACGGCCGCACCGCCTGAACCAGCACCCTGAACACGCCCTGGCGGCCGCCCTGACTATAATTTGCCCAATCAGTTTTCTAGATCAGTTTAATCAATATTATTCATTGGAGAGATGATCCATAGTGGTCTACCTTCAGTACAATCCTTGAACCATTCAGGGTGCCACCCATAATTAAGGAGACAGACCATGTCACTGAAAGACAGCCAAACCGAACAGAACCTGAAAGACGCCTTTGCTGGCGAATCCCAGGCCAACCGTCGCTACCTGTATTTCGCCGCCAAGGCGGACGTCGAGGGATATAACGACGTGGCAGCCGTCTTCCGCTCCACTGCCGAAGGTGAAACCGGCCACGCTCACGGTCACCTTGAGTACCTCGAGGAAACCGGCGACCCGGCTACTGGTCTGCCCATAGGCGGCACCGCGGATAACCTGAAGGCCGCTATTGCTGGTGAGACCCACGAGTACACCGACATGTACCCCGGCATGGCCAAGACCGCGCGCGACGAAGGCTTCGACGAGATTGCCGACTGGATGGAGACGCTGGCCAAGGCGGAACGCAGCCACGCCAATCGCTTCCAGAAAGCCCTCGACGGCCTGGACGACTAACCCAGCAGTTCCGGCGGGCGGCACTGCGCTGCCCGCCCTCTTCCTTTCCTAACCACGAGGGATGCTAACGTGAGAGAAGGCAGCCTGGAGGCGCCCACGCGCCATCCTATCGACTGGCAATCCGATGATTTCTGGAATAGGGAAAAGCTCGAGGCCGAGCTGGAGCGCGTCTATGACATCTGCCACGGGTGCCGGCGCTGCGTCAGCTTGTGCGACTCTTTTCCCACGCTGTTCGACCTGGTGGACGAATCGGACACCATGGAGGTCGACGGTGTCGATAAAGCCGACTACAACAAGGTCGTCGAACAGTGCTACCTCTGCGACCTGTGCTACATGACCAAATGCCCTTACGTGCCCCCCCATGAGTGGAACGTGGATTTCCCCCACCTGATGCTGCGCGCCAAAGCCGTCAATTTCCGCGAGAACGGGGCCAAACTGCGCGACCGTGTACTCACGAGCACCGACACCGTTTTCGGACTCACCTCCATCCCGCTCGTCGACGTGACGGTGAATGCCGTGAACAAGAGCACAGGGATGCGAAAGCTTTTCGACTCGACGCTGGGCATACATCACGAAGCACCAGTACCCCAGTTTCATAGCAACACCCTGCGCAAGCGGGTCAAGCCGATGATAGAGCCAATTGAGCCGACACCGGTCGGAGATACCACCGGCAAGGTCGCTCTCTATGCCACCTGCTATGGCAATTACAACAGTCCGGAAATTGGCGAGGATTTCGTCAAGGTGTTCCAGCACAATGGCATTCACATCGACATTGTCCCCAAAGAAAAATGCTGCGGCATGCCCAAGCTGGAGCTTGGCGACCTCGACGCAGTCGCAAAGTTGAAGGACGCAAACATCCCAGTTCTGGCAAAACTGGTCGACGAGGGCTATGACCTTATTGCCCCGATTCCCTCATGCGTACTGATGTACAAACAGGAATTACCACTGATGTACCCGGATGACCCGGACGTGCAAAAGGTCAAAACAGCCTTCTTCGATCCGTTTGAATACCTGTGGAAGCGTCACCGCGGCGACGCGCTGAAGACGGAATTCCCCAATGCCATGGGTGACATCGCCTACCAGGTGGCCTGTCACCAACGTGTGCAAAACATCGGCCTGAAAACCCGCGACGTGTTGAACCTGATACCGGATACGGAGGTGACGGCGCAGGAGCGCTGCTCGGGCCATGATGGCACTTATGCGATTAAAACCGAGACCCGTGACAAATCCGTTAAAATTGCCCGCCCGGTGGTCAGGAAGGTGGACCAGCAGGAGCCTGCACACTTTATGAGTGATTGCCCCATGGCCGCCACCCAGATCGCCGATCTTTCTGAAAAAGTAGATCGGGCCGAGCACCCCATGACGCTATTGCGGATGGCCTACGGCCTTTAGGATACAGCCAGGAGTTACTATGATGCCTCACCTCTCACGCGCCGACCTGTGGTCGCTTGAAGAATACGCTGAACAGCGCCCGACCTTTCGCGCCCGCGTTCTGGCGCACAAAAAATCTCGCCAGTTACCACTGGGAGAACACGCCCGACTGTATTTCGAGGATGCGCTGACCATCAAATACCAAATCCAGGAAATGCTGCGCATCGAGAAGGTATTCGAAGCCGAGGGTATTAACGAGGAACTGGAAGCCTACAACCCATTGATCCCCGATGGCCATAACTGGAAGGCCACCTTCATGATTGAATATGAGGATGCCGAAGAGCGCGCCGAGCGTCTCGCCGAAATGATTGGCATTGAAGACAAAGTGTGGCTACAGGTGGGTAACGGCGAAAAAATCTACGCTATCGCCGATGAAGACCTTGATCGCTCAAACGACGTCAAGACATCTTCCGTTCATTTTATGCGTTTCGAGTTAAGCGCGGACATGATCTCAGCCGCGCAGCAGGGCGAGCCTATCAGCGCCGGCATTGAGCATCCCGCTTATACAGTAGCGGCGCACATGATCGATGATGCAACCCGGCAATCTCTGGTTGCAGATCTCAACCCCGTCAAGGTTCACTGAAGCCGCGGCGCACCGGCTCGGCTGCGCCCCGTTATGGACCTTATAGTTTTTGATCTCGATGGCACACTGCTTAACAAGCGGTCAGCCATTTCAGATTACACCCGTGAAACGCTGGAAATGCTGCAGGCTCGCGGTATCGCTTATACCGTCGCAACCGGGCGAGCCCTGCACGCCGCCAACACACTACTCGAAGGCCACGGTTTTCATCTACCCCGCATATACAAGAACGGAGTCGTCATCTGGAGCCCGGAGCACGGCCGATACAGCCATCGGCATCTGCTCACACAGGGTGAAATACGTCACCTGCTACAGGCGTTCATCGAGCAGGAGCTCACCCCGTTCCTGTTTACCCTGGAGCCGGGGGATCGCCACGCCGTATACCACTCACCACTACTCAATGATACGGAGAGACGACTGGTCAAGGCATTCAGCGAGGAGCGTCAGCTCCCTGTAATGCCCCTCGCCGAACTACCCGGTGACGCAGACATTACCAATATCAGCGCTCTCGGATCCAAATCCGCGATCGAAGCGGTGGCAAACCTGGTTCATGATGAGCCCGGCCTGATCGCCTACATGGGTGTAGCCATGGAAAATGAGTCACTGTGCTGGCTGGACCTGCATCATGCCGAAGGCAACAAGGGCAGCGCAGTGGCCAGCCTGAAAGAAGAGCTGGGTGTTGAACGCGTTATTTGCTTTGGTGACAGTGACAACGACCTGACCATGTTCGAACTCGCGGATGAGGCTTATGCGCCCGACAATGCCAAGTCGGAAGTTAAAGCTGCCGCCAACGCGGTTATTGGACATCACGATGAGGATGGCATTGCCCGGTTTCTCAGGGAAAGGTTCAGCCTTGATGGTTAATCGGGACGCTGGCCGCTAGGTCGACTCCAGTCGCCGTTTAACGTGTGCCGTCGCTGGTGCTTCTGCAGGATTCTCTGGCCAGGGGTGCTTGGGATACCGGCCACGCATCTCCTTTCGTACTTCCAGGTAGCTATCCCGCCAGAACCCGGCGAGATCCTGGGTCACCTGAACCGGCCGGCGAGCCGGCGACAACAGATGTATCTGCAGCGTCACCCGCCCGTCTGCAATCGTCGGGGTATTCAGGCAACCAAACATTTCCTGCAGCTTAACCGCCAGAACCGGCGGATTCTGGCTATAGTCCACGGCGATACTGGAACCCGATGGCACCGCGAGCTTCTCCGGTGCCAGACGTTCTAACTCCAGGGGTAGTGGCCAGGGCAAAAGGCTCAGCAGCACCGTTTTGAGGTCTATTGACTGGAAGTCCTCCAGTTTACGGACCTCTCCAAGGTACGGTAGCAACCACTGTTCGAGTGTCGCCATGAGCGCCTCGTCCGACAAATCCGGCCAGCGATTGGACTCGCCGCCCTGCTCCAACTGATGCAGCAGATTGACGCGACTGCGCCACTGCTCAAGTGCCGGCGTCCAGGGCAACAAATCCAAACCGCGGTTTCTCACCACGCCCACCAGCGCCTCGTCCCGGGCATCTTCAGGCACAGTGGCCAGCGGCTCACTGGACAACAACAGACGACCCACCATATGGCGCCGCTCGGTAATGAACTGACCCTTGCGGTCGTCCCACTCGACGCAGTCTTCAACTCGAACCAGAGGCGACAGAATCTCGCCGAAACAGGCGGGGTTTAATGCCGTGCCCGAAAAAATTCGGTCGGCTGACTCACCCCTGTGGCCACCAATTTCCGCCACTACCAACCAGCTTTCCCCGGCCAGCCTATCCTCAGCGGGCAACAGCGCGCTGCGGCCATTGCCCAGCTGGTACTCAGTGCCATCCCCGGGGGTCCGCATTTTGGCGATCCGGTCGGGATACGCGCTCGCCAGCAACACGCCCAATACGTCCCCCTCGGCTACAGCGAGGGCGAAGCGCCTGGGTTTGTGAACCTCGGTGGCAATACGACCGTAACGCCGCGCCTGTGACCAGGTACGCTTGAACCAGCCCTGCAATTGCCGCGGACATGGCAGGTCACCCATCAACAGCGCGATTGTGATGGCCATGTCGACACCCCGATCCGCCATCGGATTGCGTTCTGACAGTACGGCGGCGAGCAGGCAGGCAGTTTCTGTTGCGTCGATATCGCAACCAACAAGCAGCATATGAGCGAGCCGTGGGTGCAGCGGGATCTGGGCCAAGCGCACGCCGTGCGGGGTCAATTGCCATTGTTCACTGGCACCACGAAACGCAGCACCACAAGCCTCCAGGACTGAAACTGCCTGGGCAAACGGCCCTGCGGGTGGTGCGTCAAGCCAGCTCAGGTCGTCGGGATCATCAACGCCCCAGGCCAACAGTTGCAGGGCCAGTGGCGCGAGGTCTGCCTGCAGTATCTCCGGTGTGCCATGGGCGACAAGGCGCCGTTGCTGCTCCTCGCTCCACAGGCGATAACAAACCCCGGGGCCAAGTCGTCCTGCCCGCCCCGCCCGCTGCTCTGCGGAGGCCCTGGAAATACGACGGGTTGTCAGGCGGGTCATGCCCGTCGCCGGATCAAAGACGGCCTCGCGCACCAGGCCACAATCTACAACGGTATCCACGCCCTCTATCGTCAGGCTGGTTTCAGCAATATTGGTCGCCAGCACTACCTTGCGATTGCCCGGCGCCGCGGCTTTGATGGCCAGCTCCTGCTGCTCCAGTGGAAGTCCCCCGTACAGCGGCGACAGCCTCACGGGTTCCATGCTGGTCTCGCCGACCAGCGGCGCCAGGTCACGACCGACCCGATTAATCTCGGCTTGCCCCGGCAAAAATACGAGGATACTGCCTTCGGTCTCCCGCAGCGCCTGCAGCACTGCGTGTACTGCCCTGGGAACGATGGGGTTCTGTAACTGATACGGTTCGCCGTAGCGCATCTCCACGGGATACTGACGCCCTTCGGAGGCCAGTAGTGGCGCTCCACCCAGCAATTCGGCAACGCGCTCACCATCGAGAGTCGCCGACATAACCAGAACCTTTAGCGGCGCGTCGTCCCTGAATAATTCTCGCGCCTGTAAGGACAGGGCTAGTCCGAGATCGGAATCAAGATTGCGTTCATGGAATTCATCAAAAATTACCAGCCCCACACCTTCCAGCGAAGGATCGCGTTGTAACTGGCGCGTCAGAACACCCTCGGTTATCACCTCCACCCGGGTTCGGGCAGACGTCACGGTATCCATGCGGATGCGATAGCCGACGGTATCACCGACATCTTCCCCCAATAGCTGGGCCATGCGAGCTGCTGAGGCACGGGCCGCCATCCGCCGTGGCTCAAGCATCAGTATTTTCTGGCCGGCTAACCACGGCTGATCGAGCAGCGCCAGGGGCACGACAGTTGTCTTGCCGGCTCCGGGAGGAGCCTGCAATACCGCCTGGTCGCTGACGGCCAAACTGGCCTTCAACTCCTCCAGGATTTCGTAGATAGGCAGGTGATCTGTCGCTGACGGTAGCATCCAGCCATAGTAGCCGAGCCGGGGTTTGCTGGCTATGCAACGCGATACCCGTGAGGGGTAAGGAATTGCGCCCTTAACAACCGCCCACGCACCAGCCTGGTGCAATCCCGTCGCTCAATCCCCGCAAGGCAGCACCCAAACTGTCATCATGAGGTCATATTGGACTCTTAAGCTAGGTCTCCGGCTGGCAGGGTTCTTGCATTTGATACATCAGCTGGCACCAGGGTTGGTAGACGAACAAACAGTTCACGGAGGCAAGCATGGGCACCACTCGCGTCGGGCGGCATCTGCAAAGTATCGTTGCCCAGGGAACAGGCAATTCGCCAAAGATCGCTTATTTCGATCTGGACGGCACCCTGATCGCTGGATACTCCATTCTCGCGCTGGCTCTTGAAACGGCAAAAAAAGGGGCCGGTAAAGGCCAGTTGCGGCAATCGGCGAAGCTGGTCCGAGACGTCATCGCCCACAAGGCACAACTCGGAGGAGGCAATTACCACCGCCTGGTGCGTCGACTAAGCTACGCGTTGACCGGCGTTTCAGAGGATGCATTGTGCTCGCTCGGACAGCGGGCCTACCAGAACACACTCGCCAGGAGCATATACCCCGAAGCCATCGCGCTTGTAGAGGCCCATCGTGCGGCGGGACATCATCTGGTAATGATCACTGCGGCAACGAGATACCAGGCGGAACCTATCGCACAAGTACTGGGTATCGACGAGATCTGTTGCACGCAGCTCGAGGTGTTGGACGGGCGCTTCACTGGCAAGGTACGCCTACCCATGTGTTACGGTGAGGGCAAAAGCATGGCCGCACGGCGCATTGCCAAACGGCGGAACAGCTCTCTTGAAGATTGTTGGTTCTACACCGACTCCAGTGCCGACCTGCCCCTTCTAAGAGAGGTCGGCCACCCGGTAACGGTTAACCAGTCCGATCGCCTGGGCGCACATGCGCGCAGCAAACAATGGACGCAACTCAAGTTTTCCAGCCGGGGCATGCCCGACCTGGAGTCGCTGCTGCGAACGGTCATGACAGCCCAGACGATCGCTGTCACCACAATACTGGGCAGTATCGGCAAGCGACTGGGCGCACCCGACTACTCAAATGCCAATCGTCTCACCCGATTTCTCGGTGATGTCGGTAGCGGCGTAGCTGGGCTCGAATTCGAGATCGACGGAATCGAGCACCTGAACAAAACGCGCCCCGCTGTGTTTATTTTCAACCACCAGAGCCTGCTCGATGGCATGGTGCTCGCTCACCTGTTGCGCGAAGACGTCGTTGGCTTTTGCAAAAAAGAGATTGCCAACAACCCGCTGGTCGGACCCTTGATGCGCCAGGTCGACACCATATTCGTGGACCGTCAGGACGGCAACCAGAGCGATGTGCTTAAACAGGCACGAGACGTGCTGGACAGCGGTCGCTCCCTGGTCATCGCCCCGGAAGGGACGCGCAGTACCCTGGGAACAATCCAACCATTCAAGCATGGCGCCTTCGTCCTGGCCAAAAAGGCGGGCGTGCCGATTGTTCCCATCGTCCTGCACAACGTGAAGGATGCCTTGCCCAAAGGGGGACTGCTGGTCAGACCCACTACAGTGAGGATAACCGTGTTGCCTCCGGTAGAGGCCAAGACAATGGGACCTGTGCGGCAAGCTTGCCAGCGCGTCGAGCAACGCTATTGCGAATTGCTGGGCAACTCCAGGCAGGCTGCGCTACCCCATCTAGCGGTGGCCAGGGCTTCCTGACAGGACTCCCAGTAAGCTGTTAAGCTATTCGGCTATAACAACACGCCGGAGAACGCCGATGACACTTCTGATACTGGGTGTTGCCCTGTTTGCAGCGGTACACCTCTTTCCTGGTATTGCTCCGGCGCGCAAACAGGCCCTGTGGGACAAGCTGGGCGAAGGCGGCTACAAGGGACTGTTCTCGCTGTCGGTACTGGCAGCGCTCGTTCTGATTGTACTTGGCTGGCGCAGCGCTACACCGCAGTTCATTTACCTGCCAGTAATCGCCCTGAAACCGCTGGGGTTGGGCCTGGTCATCGTTGCCCTACTGCTTTTCGTTGTCAGCGGCCGGCCTTCACGCCTGCGCCGTGTGCTGCGACATCCTCAACTCACCGGCGTTATTGTCTGGGCCGGAGCGCACCTGCTGCTCAATGGTGACTCCCGTTCCCTCGTTCTCTTTGGCGGCCTGGGCCTATGGGCCCTGCTGGAAATACTGTTAATCAACCGACGTGATGGCGTCTGGATCAAAGACGAGGTGCCCGGCTGGGGAACCGAATTAGCTACCTTGGGTGCGACGGCGGTGGTTGTAGGGGTACTTATCTTCGTGCATCCGTGGATTGCAGGCGTGCCGGTCTATTAGAATGACACGGCCCGATCAGGTGCCACTAACGGCCACCAGTCGCGAGTGACTGCACGCATCCCTCAGTGGCTTTAGCAGCTGGTAATCTTCACTGTGATAAAAACGGTCCCACTCTTCCAACGAGGGGAACTCCATCAAAACCAGGCGCCGGGGCTCATAATCACCCTCATAGACCCTGAATTCGCCGCCTCGGGCAAGGTAATGACCACCCGATCGCTCGATCAATGGTTTTACCCGCTGCATAAACTGCATATATTGCTCGATATCGAAAATCTCGACGTCCATGATCGCGTAGGCCGTCATGAAGAATTACCGCTGCCCGCCCTTGAGTCAGACAACAATACCGCAGAGAAATGCGCTTACATTGCGCTGGGTCAAGAAAGGTATCGCGGGACTTTAATCCCGGGGACCTTACATTACACCGACCCAGAACCGTCGCTGCATGCTATGAGGGAAAGGTGAATTGGGTATCCTGCTCACTTATCGCCCAAAGCCGCCTGGCGGCCGCGTCATCCTGCGCCCAGGGCTTGCTGGCATTTGGGCGGCAATTGTAAAAATACTCGCCACTGATATCCGCTACCTCTGGGCTCTGGCACAGGTAAATTGACGTTTCCGCTCCCTTCTCGGGCGAACGAAAGAAAGGCTTTAGCAGCACCGGCAGTAATTTGCCAAGCAAGCCGCCATTTTGCTGCCCCAGGGAGGTCGATACCGCACCCGGGTGCAGGCAATTGACGGTTATGTCATCCGGCTCAAGTCTCCGCGCAAGCTCACGGGTAAACAGGATGTTGGCCAGCTTGGAACGACCGTATTCATGAAAAGTACGGTACTTGTTTTCGGCCTGCATATCCTCAAAGCCCATATCGCGCACGAAAGTGTGCGCGTGAGACGCGACATTGACGATCCTGGCATTTTTTGCCTGCCGCAGGGCCGGGAGCAACATGCCGGTGAGCAGAAAGACCGCGTAGTGATTCACCGCCAATGTTTCCTCGAACCCGTCGACGGTCTCCCGGCGCTGGGTATTAACGATGCCAGCATTGTTCAACAGCACGTCGATCGGACGACCCAGGGATAACACCTCCTGGGCAGCGTCACGAACACTTTTCAGCTCGGCCATATTCATGAGGATAACGGTGGGCTGGCTGCCACCCGCTGCGACGATCTCCCGGCACAAAGCCTCTGCCTTGTCGGCATTCCGGCACATCAGCGTAAGATTCGCCCCGTCGGCGGCCAGGGCCAATGCACTCGTCCTACCTATTCCGGCAGTGGGTCCTGTAACAACAACATGTTGCCCTTGCATAGATAATCTCCGGCATGAGAACGTGGCCGCACTCTAGCCGAAATATCCAGCCATCGAAAGTCTGCAGGCCACCAAACGAGAGAATTGGTATACTCTGCGCCCGTTTTACGATGATCAGACACTATGAGTACTTTCGATAAGGACAGTAACCCGCTAGCCGAGCAGGAAGCACTGCAAGCGCATATCGACAGGGCCCTCGCAGCCCAGCCACCGCTGGGTACCGAAATGGATATTACTTACCGGGTCATCCAGCGACTCTTTAAGCCCACGGTACTGGGTGCCGAGAACATTCCCGAGCGGCCCTGCCTTTTCATCGGCAACCACTCGCTGTTTGCCCTCGACGGCTTCGTCCTGAACCCGCTGATGCTGGTCAAGTACGGGCGCTTTCTCCGCGCCATGGGCGACAAGTTTCTCTTTGCCAACGAGGGCATTGCCAACTACGTGATGGAGCGTGGCGCCACCATGGGCCACCCTGAAGTCTGCAAGGCATTGATGGAAGACAAGCAGGACATTCTGGTGTTTCCGGGTGGGGCACACGAAGCGGTCAAGCGAGCCAGCGAGATGTACCAGCTGCAGTGGAAGGAGCGCTACGGCTTCGTAAAGCTAGCGGCGGAAAATGGTTATACGATTATGCCCTTTGGCATGGTTGGTCCGGATGAGTTCTACGCGCACTACCTGGAGGGCGACGAGTTGCCGGATTCACGGCTTGGTAAGTTGCTCAACAGGCTGGGGCTCATCGACGAAAACACGCGCCCGGACACCATACCGCCTATCCCCCTTGGTGCCCTGGGCAGCCTGTTTCCAAAGCCACAGCCCTGTTATATAGGCTTTGGTGAGCCGATCAGCCTGGCCAGCCACAAGGGCAAGAAATTGACCAAAGCCCAGCTCAAGCGAATTCGTGGTGAGGTGGCCGAACAAATCGAGGAACAGCTGGCTGAATTGCTACTGGTGCGCGAACAGAAGCGGCGCCACGACGGCCTGCTGCGCCGCATCTTGTCGCTGTAGCTTATTCCTGCATCACTTTCGCAAGACGCTCCGGCTGGCGCCACGTCCCACCCAGCACCCTTGAAAAGTAGACCATGGCTAATGCCAGAAGCGTGGCGACAAATACCCACCAGCTCACTATTGGCTCCAACTCCCACACCATAATCACCAGGTACTGCACCAGGACCATCACCAGGTGTAGAAGAATCGAGGTTACCATCAGCCAGCGAGTATCGCCGGCACCGCGCAATGTTCCCGTGCAGATTAAAATTACTGCGTCGGCCATCACGTAGGTTGTGAGGCCTATCATCATTCTTCCGCCGAGCTCCCGAATTTCAGAAAAGTCCTGCCCGGGCGTAGCGAAAACTTCCAGCAGTTCGAACCTGAAAAAGATGAAGATCAGACCCATCAATCCTGAGTACCCCAGGGCAATGATAAAGCCCGAAGATATGACGTGCTTGGCCCTGGACATATCACCTGCACCGACATACCTGCCGATCAGGCTCATCACCGCGATATTGATACCGACCAGCGGAACAAAGGACAACATGTCCCAGTTAAAGACGATAGCCATGGCGGCGCCCTGGGCGACGCCATAGGCCTGGAACATCAGCAAGAACAGGTTGAACGTGGCCGCGCCGATAAAAACCTCGAAGCCTGATGGGAAGCCCAGCCTGATATAGCGGCGCATGATACCCGCATTAAAAACCAGCGACTCCAAAACATGGAATCGCTCACGGTGGACCCGGTTGAGGTAAAAGACCAGGTAGACACCAATCGAGAATACTGTCGCGATCACCGTACCCAAGGCAGCACCCTGTATACCCATTTCCGGCGCTCCGCCCACGCCAAAAATCAGCACGTAACTTAGCGGGACATTGACCGCGACACCGATGAGATCACAAATCATTACTACCCGGGTGACACCGATGCCTGAGAAGTAACAGGCGATACAGGTTTTTATCAGCGCGAACACGGCCCCGGCCATAAGGACAAAGTAATACTGGCGTTCCAGCACAACCAGGGCCGGGTCATGACCCATGAGCTCGAAAAGCTCGCTCACGTAGTAGGCAACCAGCGCAAGCACCGGCAAGCTGGCCACAGACACGATCACACCCTGGGTGACTACCTGGGGACACTTGCGCAATTCACCGGCACCGAAGTACTGGGCCACCAGGGCATTGGCGTAGGACAACACACCGGTAAACAACGCGATGCTGACAAAGTAGCTGACACCGCCACCCATGGCCGACGCAATATGTGCCGCGTCTATTCGCGACATGAACAGCCGATCAGTGAATACCATTAACGCAAAGGCACCCTGTGACACGACCATGGGCAGTGCCAGGCGAAACAATTGCCTGAGGGTAGACAGGGAGAACATGGCACTCGGCTTTTGCCTGAAGGACGCCACATTCTCCATAATCCACTATACTTGTCCACGCGAGATTTGGGACTTATTCCCTGCTATGAGCCACAGTCAAAAAACCCTCCGAGCAACGCTGCCCTTACTCGTCGCCTCGTTACTCCTGTTGAACCTGCTGGGCGCCTGCTCAGAAAAGAAGCAACCGTCAGAGGCACGGTTTAGCGTGGTAGAAGCTAGTTTTGAGGATATGCAGTCGGCGATGGCCGATGGCCATATCAGTTCTCGCGAAATAGTTGAGCAGTACCTGGATAGAATCGCGCGTTATGAGCGCCGCCTGCGAGGCACCATGACAACAAACCCCAGCGCGCTGGCTATTGCTGATGCCCTGGACGCCGAGCGAGCCGCGGGCAAGGTTCGCGGTCCGTTGCACGGCATACCGATCGCACTCAAAGACAATATCCACACCGTCGACATGCCAACCACCGGAGGGGCGCTGGCCTTCAAGGACTACATACCCCCGTATGAGGCAACCCTGGTAACACGCCTGCGTGAGGCGGGCGCCATCATCCTCGCTAAAACAACGATGACAGAACTGGCCAACTGGGTGGGCACAGGCATGCCCGGCAACTACAACACACTGCGGGGCTATGGACTCAACCCATACGACCCGCGTCCCGATCCGCGTGAACGGCTGAATGATGGCCGTTCGGTGCTCGATACCGGGGGTTCCAGCTCCGGCATTGGCACAGCGGCCAACTTCTGGGCGGCCAATGTGGGCACCGAGACCTCCGGTTCAATTCTCAGCCCGGCTAACGACACCTTGCTCGTGGGTATCAAACCTACTGTTGGCCGGGTGTCACGCCATGGCATCATCCCCATTACCGCTGACCAGGACACCGCCGGCCCGCTCGCCAAGTCTGTCGCTGACGCCGCCGCGTTATTGGCTGCTATGGAGGGCGAAGACAGTCACGACGATGCAACGGGAATTTGCGCGCCGCCGGCAGACGGAAGCTATCGAAGCCATTTGAATGCGGAGGGCCTGCGTGGCGCGCGAATTGGTATTCCAAGGGCTTTGTTCTACGAGCAGATAGTGCCTCCCGGCGGCACAGAACCGGTCGGCGGATTAGAACCTGCTCAGACCGAGGCGATGACGCGGGTCATCGCCCTGCTAGAGTCATTGGGCGCCGTCGTGGTAGACCCCGCCAACATGCCAAGCACCGTGGCGACCGATCCCCAGGATAACCATATGCTGTTTGGTGTTTGCTACGACCAAGAGCGGGGCAAAGGTGGCGATGAAGACTGCTCGATTATTCTCAAATATGGCATGAAGCGCGATTTCAACCGGTGGTTACACAGCCTGGGTGACAACGCGCCCCTGGCCAGCCTGACCGAACTGCGAGAATTCAATACAACGTACAGGGCTGCTGGCACGCTTCGCTACGGCCAGGCCCAGCTGGATATCTCTGACGAAATGGATGTGACTGGCGATCACAAACGCTGGCGGCAAGATCGTGACAAGGATATTCGCCTATCTCGAACAGAAGGCATCGACGCCGCCCTGCGAGAGCATGAGCTTGACGCCCTACTCCTCCCGGCCTGGTCAGGCGAGGAAATTCTCAATAAAGCGGGGTATCCCGCTGTCATCGTGCCATTCACCCTGCTGCCAAGAGCGCCTGATCCTCCCCTGCCAGCAGACTTTAGCCCCGAACCGGCACCGTTTGGCGTAGCCTTTTACGGAACCGCATGCAGCGAGGGCCGGCTGATTGAACTGGCTTTTGCGTTTGAACAGGCCAGCAAAGGACGGGTACCTCCGAAAGGATTCCCCTGAGCGCGGCTGCCACTGTAGACTGCACAGTCGAACCCGGCTCTCTCATCATAGATCGTTTTTAGGACCTTCCCCGTGCAAATAAGATTCTGGTCGGCAGTGCTCTTTCTGTTCGTTGCCTGCTTCGCTTACCTGACACTGGTCTACATGCCCCAGGCCGCACTACACGCGGACCGATACTACATTAATAAATCGCCGGCCGAGGTAGGGCTGGCATTTGAATCGGTGGAACTAGAATCCGCAGACGGAATTGCGCTGGCTGCCTGGTGGATTCCCGCGGAGAAGCCGATTGCCAACCTGGTATTTGTGCACGGACATGGCTCTAATCGCCATAGCGAATACTTTCAGGCTCTGGAGTTCTACCGGGCCGCCGTCGGCGCCCAGGTTTCGGTACTGACTATCGACCTGCGCAATCACGGCTCCTCTGGGGAGGATAAGCGGGGACTGCAATGGGGCAAAACAGAGGCGGAGGACGCTATAGCGGGTGTGCAGTGGATTAGACAGCGCTCGCCAGACTTGCCAGTTCTCGCGCTGGGCAAATCGATGGGCGGTGCGACGATTATCCACGCAGCGTCACGAGGCGCGCACGTGGATGGCCTTATACTGATCGACCCATTGCTGGACGAACGGTCGGCATTCGCCAATGGCGGATGGGTCGAAACCGGTTTGCCGCCCGAGGTGTTTACGCCTTCTGCATTCGCTGCCGCCGCCTTTTACGGCTTACCTGACGGCGAGGACAGCGCGTTAAACCTGGCTGCCAAGCTGACCGTGCCGATCTTGCTGTTACAGGACCCCGAGGACCCCGTTACCCTCGCGCGTTATGCTCGAGAGCTAGCGCTACGCAATAAAAACGTGACGCTTTGGGAAGCTCCACCGCTGGACGCGACTGCCAGGGAAATTGTCGCCTGGAAAGGACGCTGGGGAAGCCACGTGGCCGTATTCCAGATTTACCCGACGCTAACGCTGGAGAAGATCACAGCGTTCATCGCCCGGATCAGGGATGACACACCATAGAGAAGCCCGCTGGCTGGCCTCAATCGCCCTTCTCGTTATCGAGTGCGCGTATCGCGATCTCGTCGTACAGGCCGATAAGCTTGGCGACCAGATCCTCGTACTCCGGGTATTCATGCACAAAGCGGTTAAAGCTGTGCATCCGGCTTATCATTCTATCCAGGAGTTCGATCTCGCCATCGCTTAGCGTGCCCCCGCTCTCGACTTCATCCCTCATTTCCACAATTGCGGGTAAGCGATACTTTACAAACCGCTCGATAAGTACCTGCAGCCGCCCGTCTTCATCGAGTTCGGGATCAATGTGGAATTCCGGCACTTCAAATTCCTCGTCCTCGGACTCCGACTTTTTTGATTTCGGCTTTGATCCAAACATCTCTACCCTCCTGACCAACCGGGAGCTATATGCAGGGGCAAGTTTAGCCTATGACTTCGCCCGTATCACTTTAGCCACTGAACTGGCTACCGCAAGTAAGGTGCCGCTACCATCATACAGCTGACTTTCCAGGAAAGCCGTTTTGTACGTACTCTTGATGATGCGAGCCTCGGCGCGCAAGTAGCCAGCGCGGGTTACCTCCAGGTAACTGGTATTGACGTCAAGGCTGGCTACATTGACGATATCCGCTCCCTGCGCCAACACGACATGCGCCATTGCCGCATCCAGCATCGCGGTAATAAAACCGCCCTGGACAATATCCACCGAGTGACAGAAGTCGGTACTGATATCGAACTCAAAGGCCAGGGTCCCGGCGGCCTTATCGACGGCTACGACTCTTCCGCCGAACATATGGATAAACTTCGGTACATTGCTGTTTAGCCTATCGATCAAGTCCTGATCAGTCACTTGCGAATCGCTCCTGTGCTGGAACTACATAAAAGGATCCCAGCAGAATGAACATCTCGTCCTCCGTGGTTACCCCGCCCCTGACCACACAGGCATCACAGCTGCCGCCGTCGCCACAGGCACTGTCGTCAGAGCCGCAACTGAGTCCGGGTGACGCGCCCCCTGCGCAAAAGGCCCGGCCAATACAGGTAGTGCCGACCGAGGTGGAGTTACGCTTGAGTAGATCGGGAAAGTTCTTGCCGTTATCGTAGGTCACACAAAACTTCATCGTGCGCTCCGCCACATCAGCAGAGTCATAGGCGAGAGGTGGATCGTAATCGAGGTACAGGGGGTCGTTATAGATACGGCTTACATAATCCGCGGGCTCCGCATTGGGCTCACAGCCCGAGCCGACAGTGCAGCTCGGATCCTGCGGCGGCAGCCAGGTTTCAAACAATACGCCCCGCTTGTGTGCATGGGAGCTCAACTGGGTTAGCCGCGACCCCGCCGGAAGCGTGTGTGTAGAGCAATAAGTCCGATCTTCGTAGGGTGGCACATTGGCGACAAAGATGTCCTTGATGTCAAATATGGCCCTGTTTCTATAATCTCGCTGATCGGAGCCGGCAAACAGGAACTCATTGTACTGCTCTACCGTAGTCGGCTTGTCAGACAGATTAAAAGCATGCGAATTCCAGCTGATGACTCCACGGGTGGGCAATACGGCATAAACCCCGTCCGCGTAAGTCTCGGAAGAAATTGGCGACTGGGCACCACCCATGCGGACCGATTTATATACGCGGTCTCCGGGGCCCCAGCCCGTGCAGGCCAGCGATTTGGTTGCCTGGGTTCCGCACACGTACAAATCGCCCCCGCAGTCAGCGCCTCCCTCGGCTACCGGGACCCCGATACGCGTGGGGTCGCAGGCCTCACCTGCACTGGGTCCATTCAAGCATTGCCAGGTACCCCAGGAAGGGTCGAGAGGTGATGCGCTACCGACATAGACATCGATAATGCTGTGATGGGACTGTGGGTCCTGTGTCAGGGTGCGAGAGTTACTCGCCATACAGGTTCCCTCATAGTCGCTGAACACTCCACCGGCGCAATCCGTCTTCGCCCATTGCGGCAGGTATTCCGGTGTCTGCTCGAGGTCGTAGTAGGTTGCGTAGCAGACCTCGTTTTCGCTATTTGGCTCAACGGTCCAGGGACCACTGACAAAACGGACGCCTTCCCCGATAGGTGGGGGTTCTGGTGGATCGATCTTGTTTGCCGTGGGTTCAGTGGCCGAATCACAACCCAGCAGTGTCGCAACACCATCCACGTCAGTTGTTTCGGGCGCGCCATTACGTATCCATAAGCGCATTGCCTCCAACTGATCATCCGAGATAGGCGCGAAGCCGATCGGCATCGCCTGGCCGCCACCGCCAGGCAGCGATGTGCCACGAGTAGCGGCCTCAAGTTTAAGATACAGGAAGCTGTTTTTTTGCTCGCCCGGGTAGATCCGCTGCAAGGGCTGGGCAAGATTGGCCGAGGACATGACCCGGACGATATTGTCATAGGCTACATCAGCGCGAAGGTCGAGATCACCGGCAGACGCACCACCGCCATGACAGGCACTATTGGTACAACCCGCGCGTTCAAACACCAACTCCTGGATCCGCTCGAAGCTACCCGTAAACATGTCACAGCTGACGTCCCCGGTCTTGATCTCTTTGACGAAAACCGGCTCCAGATAGAACGTAATATCGGAGTCGAAAACCGCCCGCATGGCTTCAATACCCATAAAAATGGTGGTGGTGAGCCTTACCGGGTTTTTGTCAGAATCACCGAAGAATCCACGGGGTACCTTCTTCCAGTGACTGAATTCATAGCCATCGTCAGGCACTGCGGTAAACGTTTCGTCAAATGAAGCATCACCTATTTCGATATCGCAGTGGTAAGCCTCCTCGTGCTGGACGTGGATGGAACCCGCATGTGGTGAATGGCCTGAGTGCGCATCAAACTGCTGAACTTCAGCACCCTCAACAGGCTTGCAATCGTAAGCTCCCGAGGCTGAGCGAACATGACCGCCCTCGGTCACTTCGATCGTCAATTTACAGGCACTAAGAGCGAAGGCAGACAACACCGCCAAAAAGAGCCGCAGGGTTCCAGTCATCATTTAATTCTTATAGCGTCGCAACAGACCAAATGATAACAACTTAGCACCTGCTGCGACACACCAGCCCTGCCCCGCTACTGGCGCGCGCCAGGCTAGAGCAGCCTCTGTGGATAGAATTCATTCTTGTCTAGCCACGCGTGCCAGTCGGCCTCCAATGCGACGAGACCACCCGGATAAGACAGGTCGAGAAGTTGTTGCTCGCTAAGCTGCCTGCGCAATGGACTGGTCATCCTGACCAACACCTCACGCAGCGCGACGCGCCCCCTCGGTGAGTCCCTCAGAAAATACACCAGCGACCAGGCGGCCGCGTAATACTGCTCAACCGCTTCGCCCTGCCAGGCGGTGACGGGCAAGCTCATAAATTCGATCAGGGGCTGGCGCCCCAATACGGCCTGGTACCTGAGATTGGGAAGGACATAAACGCCGTCCTCCTCCAGGACCAATGTCTCGAAGTATTCGGCGAGCCCCTCGGCAAGCCAGCGGGCCAGCGGGCCGACCTGACTATAGCTGATCAGATGGGCCACTTCATGCAGGGCGGTGAAGCGGTTGTTATCGGGTGTTGCCGGGTCGTAATAGACTACTGCCTGGTCTGTCGCGGTCGCGTAAAAGCCGCTGACCGGCGGCAATTCGGGGGCCATTCGCTGCTTGAGCTGTTCGAATTCCAATGGACTTCCGAGTAACAGCAATTCGACCCGGGCCGACCTGAGACGATCGTGGCCAAGCCAACGCTGCCAAACACGGTACATAGCCCGCGAGGCTTGTTCAATTTCACGCGGGAAATCACCGGCGTCCTCGACAGATACCGCCCGATAACTAAAATTCAGGTCGGTATCGGCGGACGTAACCCTCGCGGTTGTGAGCAGCAGTGAGACCACCAACAGTGGACCGATTGCTTTCCCTAGAATGTTACCGATATCGCTCAATAGCTCTCTTACTGGACTCGTGGTTGGAGGCCGCCCCGGGCGCACGCATTATACGCATCGCACACGGCTATCCCAGTCGCCTGAGATGACATGTAGTTGATGTGTACACTGCATGGCGTAAACTGGGAGAAGTACGCCACCGGGGACACATCATGACAACAACCAAATGGCCATTCCGCTGGGAACTGCTACTCCGCTATCGCTTCATAGAGACCATCGCGCTGTGGGAGGGTCGCCTGACGACCCGTCACCTGTGCGACACCTTCGGCATCGGGCGACAACAGGCTAGCAAGGACATCAACAACTACATTCGAGAGGTCGGGCCAGGCAACCTGGAATACGACAAGTACCTGAAGGGATACAAACCTACCGTTGATTTCTCTCCCCGGGTAACTGCAGGTATGGCCGATGAATACCTACACCTGATGGCACGCAACAACGAGTTGATGAATGTCTTTGAGTCACTGTCACTCAATGTCGCCAATGTGGAGGTGCTGTCTGTGCCAGTCCGGGATGTAAAGCCCGAAGTTTTACGGCCTATCATGCAGGCGGCCCGCCAGAGAAAACGCCTTGAAGTCGATTACGTCTCGATTAACAACCCCGATCGGGAAGGCCGAATTATCGTTCCACACACACTGGTGTATACGGGACTGCGCTGGCATGTGCGCGCCTGGTGCGAAAAGAACGCCGAGTACCGCGACTTCGTACTCAGTCGTTTTCGAGATACGCCGGAAATCATGGACGATTCAGACCATGGTATCGATGGAGACCACGAATGGAATACCCTTACCACGCTTCGCATCGTGCCCGATCCAAGATTAGGTGAGGAACAACAGCAAGTAGTCGAAGTCGATTACGGTATGATCAACGGCGCCCTGGAAGTCAGCACGCGGGGTAAGCTGATCCCCTACGCCTTGAAGCTGCTGAATATCGACCCACACGCGATGCAAGAGGATCCAACGGCGCAGCAAATCGTTGTCGAGAATCTTGAGGAGCTAACCCCATGGCTGTTTCATTGAAGCGAGAGGGAATCAAGTATGACTGACCTGCAGGACTATAAAAGCGCCTATACGGAAGCCGGCTTCTGGAAAAAGCTGAAACAATATGCGGCATCAGCTGGGAAAGAGGTTGTAGAGAAAGCCCTGCTTCTCTATTACGCAGGGCAGGAAGAGAGCGCGCCAGCGTGGGCAAAGGCCACGATCGTGGCGTCATTGGGTTATTTTATCGCGCCACTAGACGCAATCGTGGACCTGACACCTGCGGTGGGCTACGCCGATGACCTGGGCGTACTGGCGCTGGCAATCGCCGCGGTTGCGACCTACATCAATGACGACGTGCGCGCCAAAGCGCGTAACAAGATGGAGAGCTGGTTTGGCGACCCGGAATCTACGGAAGCCAACTCTGCAAATGACTGAATCAGCAAGCCACTTTTGGCGCGGGTTCTGGCGCCTCGCAGATCCCAAGATCTCACTGGCATCTTTCGCCGGCCTGTTTCTCGCCGCCTGCTTCGCGGCTGCGGATGCCACCCTGCACTGGGGCTGGCTGGCATTGACGATAGTCGGCGTATTCTGTGTGGAAATCGCCAAGAATGCCTCGGGTGAAGTCGTGGACTTCGATAGCGGAACAGACCTTGCGATAACCCCCGAAGAACGCAGTCCCTTCTCGGGAGGAAAACGGGTGATGGTTGACGGCCTGCTCAGTCGGCAGCAGACCTGGGCGATCGCCGGCGCCTTCTACGTCTTTGCGATCACTGTCGGCATGCTCATCGCGACGCTGCGAGACTCACGTGTATTGCTGTTCGGCATATGCGGTATGGCACTGGCCTGGTACTACCATGGCGGCAACATCCGACTGAGTTACCGTGGCCTTGGCGAGCTGGCCGTGGCCATTGCATACGGACCGGTTATCGTTTGCGGCACCTATTTCGTACAGACCGGCTTCCTGACTGCACCGCTGATTCACGCCTCCATGGTACTGGGGATACTGGTCAGTGCTTTTCTCTGGATAAACCAATTCCCGGACTACCGGGCTGACCGAGACGCGGGTAAACGTAACCTGGTAGTGCGACTGGGGACAAACCGCTCCGCCGTGCTATTCACCGTGCTGTTGACGACCGGGTATCTTTGGCTGCTACTGACCGGCTTTTCCTATGAAACAGCCCGCGGCATGTCCTGGGGGCTTATCGGGGCAGCACCGGCGTTGTTTGCAGCTCACAGGCTGATGGTATATTCGGAGGATGCGTCAAAACTTGTGCCCGCACAGGCTGCCTGCCTGGTGAGCTTTGTGTTGATGGCGCTGGGGACCGGCCTGGGTTATCTGGCATACGCCTAGGCCTCCGCAGAGTCCTCACGACGCAGCCACACCAGGGGGATTTTACGCTGGGTTTTTTCCAGGTACTCGCCCTGGTGATGATTGATCTTGACTATCTTTGGCCACAGTGCGTCGCGCTCTTCATCGGGCACCTCCTCGGCAATCGCTGCAAAGCGCTCCCTGCCAAACTGCACTTTCACCCTGGGATTAGCCTTCATATTCAAGTACCAGGCAGGGTGTCGGTCGGAGCCGCTGTTAGACGCCGACAAGACAATGGAGTCACGGTACGGATAGCAGGCTATCGGAGCTTCTCTGGGCTTGCCGCTCTTGCGTCCTATGGTCTCAACCAGGGCGACATCGATCCATCCCATGCGCGCGCCCAGACGACCGCCACTCAGGCGATAAATAGCCCCGTGAACCTTTCCAAAGTACTTCCAATTCATTGACGTCGGTCCACCCTTTCATCTATCCACTGACCTTGAACTTCTCAAAGATATCTACCGGTACGGGAAATACAAGGGTCGAACTCTTGTCACCCGCAATCTCTACCAGGGTCTGCAGGTAGCGCAATTGAATGGCCTGATCCTGGTTTGCCAACACCTTTGCCGCCTCCGCCAGTTTTTCCGAGGCCTCGGCCTCGCCCATGGCATGGATAACTTTCGCGCGTCGCTCTCGCTCCGCTTCTGCCTGCTTGGCCAGGGCGCGTACCATACTCTCGTTCAGGTCTACATGCTTGATTTCCACATTGGCAACCTTGATACCCCAGGCGGCAGTCTGCTTATCCAGGATAACCTGAACATCTGCGTTCAATTTTTCCCGCTCTGCCAACATGTCGTCCAATTCATGCTGCCCCAGTACCGAGCGTAAGGTTGTTTGGGAAAGCTGACTGGTAGCTTCCAGGTAGTTCTCCACCTGGATGATGGCTCTTTCGGGATCGATGACCCGGAAGTAAATCACCGCATTAACTTGTACCGAAACATTATCACGCGAGATAACGTCCTGGGTGGGAACGTCCATAACCACGGTGCGCAGGTCCACCCTAACCATCTGTTGCAGTATCGGGATGACGATGATCAGCCCCGGTCCCTTGACCTTGTAGAATCGCCCCAGCATGAAAATAACGCCGCGCTCATATTCCCTGAGAACGCGAAACGTGGAAATAAGCAGGGCAATGGCCAGAAAAAGAATCACTCCGCCAAAATATTCGAAGTCCATCACTATCCTCCCTCGCGCTTACTGACCTGCAGTATTACGCCGTCGATGCTATCAATAATGACTGTGTCCTGCGGAGCCAAAGGGGCATTGCAGCTCACTTCCCATAATTCACCATCCATTCTTACTCTGGCGATATCGTCCGCCACGGCTTCCACCGTCGCTTCGGCACCAAGAAGGTGATCCAGGCCGGTAACAACTGCCTTTCTACGTGACTTCAGGATAAGACCCAGCGCGCCAACCAGCAGCGCGACTGAAAAAACGGTGAAGGCAAGAATCATGGGCATTGCGATCTGGTAGCCGGGCAGGTCGGTATCCATAAGCATGATCGAGCCCACAACGAAAGCCACGATACCGCCTAGACCCAGTATCCCAAAACTCGGGGCAAATGCCTCGGCCGTCATCAAACCTATGCCCAGTATGATCAAGCCCAGGCCGGCATAGCTGACAGGCAGCACCTGAAAGGCATACATGGCCAGCAGAAGACAGACTGCACCAACCACGCCGGGCAAGCCTATACCGGGATTATAGAACTCGATAATCAATCCGTAGATGCCGACCAGCATAAGGATATAGGCGATATTGGGGTCAGTGATCGCGGCCAGAAACTCACTGCGCCAGTCGACGGGGTGCTCATAGATTGCCAACGCCTCTGTCTCCAGGTTGAGCACCCGGGTTGCCAGCACTACTTCACGACCATCAATCTGCCGGAGCAGGTCCTCCAGCGAATCAGCGCGCACGTCGATTACGCCTTGATCCAGCGCATCATCTGCCGACAAGCTGGCGCCCTCCCGCACAGCAGTTTCCGCCCATTCGGCATTGCGTCCTCGCAGCTGTGCGAGACTTTGTATGTAGGCCACCGCGTCATTGACGATCTTGCGTTCCATGGCAGTCGCCGTGTCTGCACTCCCTTCCGGGTCCTCCGGCTTCGGCAATTGGGGCACCGACGGTGTACCGATTTGCACCGGGGTCGCCGCACCGAGGTTGGTGCCTGGCGCCATGGCCGCGATATGCGTAGCGTACAGCAGGTAGGTTCCGGCACTGGCCGCCCGCGCACCGCTGGGTGAGACATAACCGATAACGGGCAGGTCGATCGCCAAAATCGATTTAATCATGTCGCGCATCGCCGAATCGAGCCCACCCGGCGTATCAATGCGCAGGATGACCAGCTCCGCTCCCGCTTCCTGGGCTTGATCAAGACCACGAATCATGTGATCTGCGGTGGCCGGACCGATGGCACCTTCGATATCGATCAACCATGCATCTGCCTTGGCAAAGCCGGCGAGGAGGCAGCTGAGTGTCAGTGCGAAGCAGATTCGAACCAATCGAGTGATACGGGGTTTCATGGGATAAGTATAGGACAAACGGGCTACCAACCCCGGGTTCATTTATTGCTCGAGGTCAAGGCATCAGTAAAGTCACAGCGCCAGGAACCACAGAAACCGTAACATCACCACAGTCGAGGTATTCGCCATCGAGCTCCATCGCGGATCGCTGGCCACTCGCAGTGATCACCAAATTCCGCGCGCGGTGATAAACAACCTCGGGGTGATGGATTGGTTGGCCACGTTTTAGCCGCGGCAGCTTACGCAGGAAATCGACCAGCGAAACATCGCCGATGATCGCCAGGTCGAGACTACCATCATCGATAACTGCCTCCGGCACGGCACACAGTCCAGAACCAAAACATCGGCCATTGCCGATCACACAGGCCAGCGCCCTGCCCTCCCACTGCAGGCCCGCGTCGGAACGGAGCCGGATGAATGGCTTTTGGAATGACAGGAAGGCAGCCAATATCGCTCGAAAATACGCGATATTTGCCCCGAACCGTCGGCCTCCGGTATTCACCCGGCGTGCGACACTGGCACCGATACCCAGGTCAGCGACATTGATAAAATAGCGGCTGCGGGGCTCGCCCTGTCGAGTCACATAATCGACTCGACCAAGGTCCACCGAACGCGTCGAACGACGCGCAGCGAGCTTCAACAATTCGGACAGCGTACCTTCCGAAGGTGTCGACCTGAGGAAGTCATTGGCCGTGCCGCCAGCGACAAAGCCCAACAAGGGCATACCCGGGGAGGCGCCGTCGTTCACGGCTGCCATGCAACCATTAAGCACTTCGTTCAAGGTGCCATCACCACCCACCGCAACGAGCAAATCAGAACCTGGACTGGATTCGCGAGCAACGTCCACCGCGTGACCGGCATACTCGGTCACCACTATGTTGATATCGCTAAAGACTGATTGAGCGGACAGTAGCGCAAGATCTTCGCGGATACGCCTCGCCCCCCTGCCCTTGCGTTTTACCACGAAAGTTGCCTTCACCGCGTTGCGCGCCGTGCCAGCCAAAGGAAGATAGCTGTGGAAATGCCGGCGCTGGCGAAGATCATACACATCACCATGATTTGATAACGGGCGGCTATCAGTGGCGACACGCCGGACAAGATCTGGCCCGTCATCATGCCGGGTAGAGAGACCAGGCCCACGGCAAACAAGGAATTTACAACAGGAATCATGGCTGCCTGATAGGCCCTCTTACGTGCCTCTTGCCAGTTGTCTCCGTGTTCCAACTCCGCATAAAGGCGCTCTGCGGCGAGGCTGACAGCGGTCATTGCGTTGGCAAAGACCATCCCTGCCAGGGGAATCATGTAGCGTGGCAAATACCACGGGTCCAGGCGGAGAACACCCTGGGTAATCACAGCGAGGGTAAACGCACCACCCAGGCTCACCCCCAGGAGCGAGGCCAGGAGCAGCTCAGCTCGATGTTCTGGTACCGTTCTCAGTGCGATCCAACTCGAGGCTGCCAGCATGATGACCAGGACCAGTAGTATCAGCCAGCCGTTGGTGGCACCAAAGATCCAGGCGAGGACGTACCCTATCAGCAATAGCTGTACCAGCATCCTGCCCAGCGCATACAGTGCATTTCCAGGCGCCATCGACCAACGCCAGAGCACCAGCAGGGTAATCGTGACGGGAATGAATGCGATGAGAAGCTGGGGAAGGCTCAGTAAGATGACCTGGTCTGACATATGGCTCCGCTGTGTCCCCGCGCTGGTTACTCCAGTGCAAGCGTTGCCCGAATGCACCTGGCCGTCAAGCCGGGCCAGCCGATATACCCAGAATTAAAATTAACTTATTTTCATATCTGCCTAATATTAATCACTTTTTAAATCCTAGAGCTGCAATGGTCGCCGCCGCCAGCGCGACCCAGAGAAGCTCCTGTAGATAGCTGCCACACAGAAAGAGAATCGCGGTCACGGTAATCAAACGTATCAGCCGATCGGCACCAGGCGTGGCCGAGTGCCCCGGAGCCGGGCGCCCCTGAGCCGGGGGCCCCGAAGCCGGGCGCCCCGGAGCCGGGCGCCCCGAATAAGACGGGCCATTCAGCAGGTTCTGGATGATGCGGTTCTCGGTGGCCTGGGCAGAGGTCATGGTCTGTTCCTGAATAGGGGTTCAGGAACATTGTCAGATTACCCGGCTCTGGCTGCGATATGTCGACTTTTCAACCTGATTGAATAAGCGACAGGTGCTATGGCCCTGGCGCGAGATCGTCGCCGGAACCGGCCAGCTCCTGGATAATGATTGTCCAGTGGTCCAGCGCTCCGAAGAAGGCGCTTTTGGGCACCCGCTCATTAAGCCCGTGAGCAAAGTTCTCGGCGGGATCCATAAAAACGCCCCCTACCCCAAGCGTCGGGATACCTACATTGCGAAAATACATCGCATCGGTTGCACTGGCAGCCATGTAGCCTATCAGCGGGATTCCCGGATGGCGGGCATGCACGGCCTTGCCAACCGCCGCCAACACATCCGGCCTGAGCTCCGAAATCGGGCTCTCGGGGAAATCACCAATCTGCCGAAAGCGGATAGCGTCGTTGCCGATAACATCCGTCAATTGCTGTTTGACCTCGGCAATCGAGACGCCCGGAAACACCCGGCAGTTTACCGTCGCCGTCGCCGACTGTGGCAAGGCATTCTCGGCGTGACCCGCCTGCAGCATAGTCACCACACAGGTTGTGCGCGTTACGCCGACGTAACTGGACTCACGGAACAGTCGATCGGCTGCTGCCTCGTCGTTTGGGTTATAGGCGAAACGCTGCATGGCCTCGCCCAACTCACCGCCTATTTTTTCACCGGTAGCCTGCAGGTAAGCCAGGGTCATTTCACTCCAGCGGACCGGAAAACGGTAATCACCGATAGCTGACACAGCGGTTGAAAGCTCATAGATAGCGTTATCAAGGCGCGGCCGTGAGCTGTGTCCACCGGGATTGGTGACCGTCAACTCCCAGGTAACATACGTTTTTTCAGCCGCCTGGATGCGATAGCTGCTCGCCTTGCCATTCTTGACCACGCCCGAACCGGCATCGGAATTCAGGGCGAACTCCGCCTCCTTAAGCAGAGGCGTGTCGTACGCGAGAATTTTGCTGGTTGCCATATCGCTTTCTTCATCGCCACTGAAAACCAGAAACAGGTCACGTGTGGGCACGAACCCAGATCGCTTAAGTCGAATAAAAGTCGAGGTAAGCTGTGCAACACCAAACTTATTGTCCCGGGTACCACGGGCATAAAAGTACGTGTCGTCTTCTACCAGCGTAAAAGGTGGCCTCTCCCAGTCCCTGGCCTCAGCCTCAACCACGTCAAGGTGACCCAACAGCAGAATTGGCTTCTTACCAGACGAACCATCACCCTGGTAGCGCACAATCATTCCGGCAAAATCACCCGACGCAACGGCCTGAATATCTTCCTCGATGAACCCAGCCTCAAGTAACTCATCAGTGAGATAGCGCACGACCAATGCGGTGTTACCCATGCGCTTGGAGGTATCCACTTCCACGATATTGCGAAAGATATCGAGTGTTTTCTGCGCGTGCACCGACAGCACGGGCTCGGTACTGGCCGCAGCAGACGGTATAAGCAGCAGGAGCACAAGCGTGGCGATACATCTCATGGTCAAAACCTCCAGGGAAAACTGCAGGCAGTCTAAAGGGAATTAATCCAGCCCGCCACGTGCATTATGCGTTAGGCTTGAACCATGTTCCGTGAATTCAAAACGGTCTGGCTCCTGGTTCTAATCGCAGGACTCGGAACCAGTGTCCCGCCCTTGATGTTGTTAATAGGGGGCATTCTAGGATCCACGATGGCGCCCTCAGCCAGGTGGGCAACACTGCCCATTGCGCTCATGATTATTGGCACGGCGTGCTCTGTCGTGCCGGTTACCCGCTGCATGTCACAATTGGGCAGACGCAACACCTTCATTCTATTTTTTGTTGTTGGTGTCGCCGCCTGCCTCCTCGCCGGAGAGGCTCTCTCGCGCACCAATTTCGTCTTGCTGTGTCTGGCTGCAGCGCTGATCGGCGCAACAAACGCCGCGCTGCAACAGGCCAGATTTGCCGCCATGGAAAGTGTTCCACTGGCTAAAGCCCCTGCCGCAGCCTCGATAATCATGTGCTCCGGTTTAATTGCTGCTTATCTGGGACCTGAAATGGCCGTCTGGGGCAAATCACTCTCGCAGGTTGAGTACCGCGGATCCTTTTGGCTTGGCGCAATATGCTTCGCTTTTGCCGGCATGCTTACGCTGTTCTATCACCCCGCCAACTCCCGGCAATCAAGCCATGTAAGCGGCCCCTCCCGGAGTCTGGCGGCCATGTTACAGAACCCCACCCTGGTCATCGCGATCGCCGCCGGCGCTATCGCTTTCATGGTCATGACCTTTGTAATGACCGCCACGCCGATAAGCATGCACCTGCACCATGGTCACAGCCTCGAAGACACCAAGTTTGTGATTCAATCGCATATTGCTGCGATGTTCCTGCCCTCCCTGGTCACTGCCTGGCTGTTCCGGGCGTTGCAGATTCGCGGAGTCATGATCGCCGGCTTACTGTGCTACGCGACAATGATCGTCATCGGGCTGGCCGATGTAAGCGTGATAGGTTTTTGGGGGCAGTTAGTCATGTTGGGCGTCGGTTGGAATTTTCTATTTGTATCGGGCACGGCCCTGTTGCCCACCACCCACAGCGAAGGGGAGCGTTTCAAGGCCCAGGGGCTCAACGACAGCGTGGTATTCTCCACCCAGGCCATCGCGTCACTGCTGGCGGGCTGGGCCATGAGCCTGATCGACTGGCAAAGTCTGCTGATGCTGTGCCTGATACCGATGGCGGTTATGGTGGCAGCCCTGCTTTGGCACCGCAGACCCATCTGATCATACGCCATCAGCGCTTGAACTTTCGAGGCCCACAAAGTTGGTCTATACATTAGTAGAACAAAGACGGGGAGTACTGCATGCGCCGAATTGAGATAACCGATGCGGGTTTTTTGCTGGCGGAGAAACGGGAAACACCCATGCACGTGGGTGGCATCAACCTTTTCACTTTGCCAGAGGGTGCCGACGAACACGCATTTCTGGCCAGCCTTGCAGACGTGCTGCGCAACGCCAGCAGTTTCCGCAAACCATTTGGCGAGTACGTTGTGACCAAGCCCAGCGGGATGTTCTGGGAAGCGGATGACAATATGGACCTCGATTACCACATCCGCCATTCTGCCTTGCCCAAGCCCGGGCGTTACCGGGAGCTATTTGCACTTGCCTCCCGTTTACATTCAGTGCTTTTGGACCGCAATCGACCGCTGTGGGAGATTCATTTGATCGAGGGACTGCAGAACCGACAGTTCGCTGTCTACAACAAGATGCATCATGCGGCCATCGACGGAGTTGGCGCCATGCACATTACCCGTGGGATGTGTTCGACAACAAAGTCCGGACGGATCAACCACGCCCCCCTGTCGCAGGAAGCCTACGATGCCTACAAGGCAGCGCGCTACGGTGATCGCCGCAAGCCGGTTAAGCCGCGAGAGAGCGAATTGCGGGCCGTGACCGATGCCCTGAAACAAACCTACGATTCCAGCGCCAACCTGATGGGCGCTATGCGGCGTTTCTCTGGAGCTTTCCTGGGACGCAGTGGCAACCTGGCTGTGCCTTGGCACAACGTACCCAAAACGTCTATCAACACCAAGGTCAGCGGCGCCCGGCGCTTTGTCGCCCAGTCCTGGGACTTTGACAGGGTAAAAGCCGTATGCCGCGCCCTGGACGGTACGCTTAATGATATCGTGCTGGCGATGTGCTCCGGCGCTCTGCGGCGCTACCTGGAGGCTCAGCGTGAGCTACCCCGGCACTCTTTAAAGGCGATGGCCCCGGTCTCACTGCGTGAGGAGGGTGACCTGGAATCGGCCAACGCGGTCGGATTCATCACCGCCGACCTGGCAACCAATATCAAGGATCCAGAGAAACGCTTGCGCGCCATCCAGGAGTCGATGCGCGCAGGAAAAGAGCTCCTGCAGGGACTGTCCTCCCGGGAAGCCGCAATTTTCATGCAATTGACCCAGTTACCGGCCGTCGCGACCTCCGTGCTAGGACTCGCCGACAAGTTCCCCGCGTTCAGCACCGTCATTTCGAACGTGCCGGGCCCGAGGGAACAGTTGTACTGGAATGGTGCCCGGCTGGATGGCATTTATCCCGCTTCGATTGTGTTTGATGGCTTTGCCATGAATATCACGCTGGTGAGTTATTACAATCAGCTGGATTTTGGCATCGTCGCCTGCCGGCGGTCACTGCCGCAGATACAGCGCTCCATTGACTACCTCGAAGACGCATTGCAGGAATTGGAAGAACTGGCTGGCTTGCGCACTGTCGCCACGAAGAAGCCCGCCAAGCGTAAGGCAAAGGCGCGGAAGACGGGAACACGCGCCGGCGCTGCTCCAAAAGCGAAGCGCAAACCGGCAAAAGCAAAGGCGAAAACAGAGCCAAAAGCCCGAAAAAAGCCCGCCGCCAAGGCCACAGCCAAGTCGAAGAGCAAGCCAAAGTCCAAGGCCAAAACAAAAACCACAGCCAGGGCAAAGGTGAAATCGACCCGGAAAAGCGCGCCCAAGAAAGCCGTAAGGCCAAAGAACGCTAGCAGATAAGACGGTCGGGTGCGCCAAGCAGCCTAGAGTGGGCCGGCAAAGGTGTCGCAGTCTTCCAGCCGCCCCGCCTCGAACCCCCTGCGAAACCAGCTTACGCGCTGCTCTGATGTCCCATGGGTGAAACTGTCAGGCACCACTCTGCCCCCCGCCTCACGCTGCAGACGATCATCACCGATCGCAGAAGCCGCGGTCAGTGCCTCCTCAAGATCACCCGGGTCCAGCAGGTCACGCTGGGTTTTCGCTGCATGACCCCATAAGCCGGCGAAGCAATCAGCCTGTAATTCCTGTCGCACTGATAAAGCATTTACCTCCGCCTTGCTTTTACCCTGTCCCGCCTGCCTTACTCGCTGACTGATGCCCAGTAGTGTCTGAACATGATGTCCCACCTCATGCGCTATGACGTAGGCCTGAGCGAAATCTCCCGGCGCTCCATGTCGTTGATCAAGGTCCCGAAAAAATGAGAGGTCAATGTAAAGCTGTTGATCTGCAGGACAGTAAAAAGGACCGACAGCAGACCCGGCCATGCCGCAGGCTGAATTTACCCGGTCGGTAAACAGAACCAGGGTTGGCTCCTTGTAGCTTGCACCGCGTGCCTCGAAAAGCGAGTGCCAGCTGTCCTCGGTATCTGCAAGCACTACCGAAACAAACTCCGCCAGCTGCTGCTCTTCTGCTGTCGGCTGGTAAGGCGCCTGTTGAGCTACCGGCCCGCCCCCAAGAAATAACGGCAACAGGTCGATACCAAGCAACCTGCCGCCAAAGAAAACAAGCACCGCAACCAGGAGGATGGTGCGCCCCACTTTCGTTTGCACGAGCGCGGGCAAAAATCGCAGAAGCGCAGGCGCGGCGCCCGCTGCGCCAGTACTAGCCCGCTGCCCCCTTCTATCCTCAACATTGCTACTGCGTCTTCCGCCCTGCCAGCGCATGGAACCCTCCCCTCTTCGGGATATACGGTAGCAGCTGTACCAGCGCGCGCAAAGCGACGTTCGCTGCCCTTCGGTCATTCTGGACACTGGCGCGCAAGCCGCCCAGGGCTTACGCTATCAGTATTCCCCAATCGTGAGCACAGAGATTTCAATGAGTGACGGTATCCTGATCGGCGGCTGCAGCAGTGGCCAGGTTTTCCTCAACCCCCGCTATGCCAACCGACACGGCTTGATTGCCGGGGCCACTGGCACCGGCAAAACCGTAACCTTGCAGTGCCTGGCTGAAGGCTTTTCCGACCTGGGCGTCCCGGTGTTCATGGCAGATGTTAAAGGCGATATATCCGGCATCAGCCAGTCCGGCAAGCCACACCCCAAGGTCGACGAACGGGTGGCAAGTATTGGTATCGAAAACTACAGCCAGCGCGGCTATCCAGTGGCCTTCTGGGATTTGTTTGGCAAGAAAGGCACGCCGGTTCGTTCTACCGTATCGGAAATGGGGCCACAGCTTATTTCACGCCTGCTCGATCTCAACGAAACTCAGGAGAGCGTGGTTACCCTGGTGTTCGAGTTCGCCGACACCGAGGGCATGCTCCTGGTTGACCTCGCGGACCTGCGGACAACGCTGGAATATATCGGCAACAACACCAAGACACTGGGAACCGGTTTTGGCGTATCCAAGGCCTCGGTTAACGCAATCCTCAGGCGACTGCTCATGCTCGAGCGAGAGGGTGGAAAGAAATTTTTCGGGGAGCCCGCTCTACAACTTGAAGACTTTATGCAGGTGGAGCGGGACGGCCGGGGGGTTATCAACGTGCTCGCCGCAGACACCCTGATCCAGAGCCCCAGGGTCTATTCCACCTTCCTCCTGTGGCTGCTCTCGGAGTTATTCGAGAACCTGCCCGAACTCGGCGATCCGGAGAAGCCCGTACTGGTATTCTTTTTCGATGAAGCGCACCTGCTGTTTCGCGATATTCCCAAGGCACTGTTGGAGAAAATCGAGCAGGTAGTCAGGCTGATACGATCCAAAGGGGTTGGCGTCTACTTCATCTCCCAAAGTCCGTCGGATGTACCGGACAGTGTACTCAGCCAATTGGGAAATCGGGTACAGCACGCCCTGCGAGCATACACACCCAAGGAACAGAAAGCGGTGCGCGTCGCGGCACAATCCTTTCGACCCAACCCCGACCTGGATACGGTCACCGTAATCACGGAGATGGGCGTGGGTGAAGCGCTGGTATCAACCCTACTTGATAAAGGGATTCCTTCCCCGGTAGAGCGAGTATTAATCAGGCCACCGCACTCGCGAATGGGCAAGGCAACGCAGGCGGAGCGCAAAGCGGTATTGGACCGGGATCCCAATATGCGAATCTACGGTAAGACCCAGGATCCCCGCTCTGCCCACGAAATTCTACTGGAACGCACAGCTGCCAAACTCAAGGCGACCCAGGAAGCCGAATTAGCGGCGCGGGAGGCCAAGGCGAAGGGCAAAACGAAAACCAGCAGCCGCAGCAGGCAGAGTACCAGTGAGGCATTCATCAAGAGCATGGCCCGTAGCCTGGGCAGTGCCGCCGGCAGCAGCCTCGGCAAAAAACTGTTCAGGGGGATTCTAGGTTCTCTGCTTAAATAGCTTAAAATACAAAGTGTTAGCGGGATGTATTAACAGCATTTGCTAACTCTATGGCGCTGACGCCACAGCTGCGCGCAGCTTCTGCAATGCGCTGACAATGGCAAGCGTGATACCGCCTGCCACAATGCCAAATAGCGCGCCCGACAAGGTAGGTGTAATCAGCGCCAGGGCCGGTCCAACCGCGGCGACGCTGGCAGCCATAGCCGCGAGCTGCTCAACTCCTAGCGCTATCGGGTGCAACCCGTGTACCAGGATGCCCCCCCCGACCATGAACATGGCGGCGGTACCGATAACCGCAAGCGCTTTCATCAACCAGGGCGCGAAGTCCAGGAGACGCAGGCCGAACCAACGCTGCAGCCTGGGCCCTACCCCCACTCCCTCGCGGGCGGCGAGGTACACCCCGGCGTCATCGAGCTTGACGATGCCCGCGACGAGCCCGTAAACGCCTATAGTCATCAACAGCGCTATACCCGCGACTACCGATACCTGCGTGGCGGTAGAGGATTCGGCGACCACGCCAAGGGTAATTACAATGATTTCAGCAGAGAGAATAAAGTCTGTCCGTATAGCACCGGCTATTTTGTCTTTCTCGGCCTCGGCCGGGTCTACATCCGGGTTGCTCAGGTGCTCGATCAACTCCTGGTGATGTGCCTCGTCTTCGGCATCGCTGTGCAGAAATCTATGGGCAATCTTTTCGAAGCCCTCGTAGCACAAGAATAAGCCGCCCAGCATAAGCAGTGGTGTGATCAACCAGTTGGCAAGCGCAGATATTGCCAGCGCAGAAGGCACGAGAATCAGCTTGTTACGAAAAGAGCCCTTGGCGACAGCCCAGACTACGGGTAGCTCGCGATCGGCCTTAACACCACTCACCTGCTCGGCATTCAGCGCAAGGTCATCACCGAGGACGCCTGCGGTTTTCTTGGCGGCCACCTTGGTCATTAAAGAGACGTCGTCGAGGACGGCGGCGATATCATCCAGCAGGACGAGCAGACTGGCTCCGGCCATTGTCTAGTTAACTCCGATCAGCGCTAGTGTCGCGATAAATACAGGGGAGCTGAAAAGCATCAGCTAGCGCAGCTTTCTGCGCCGGCGAGCCGGCACATTCATCCGCGACTTTGGGTATCTGGGTAACTTACCCTCACTCAGGTAGCGGTGGATAGTTTCCTGTGAACGTATCCTTGCCACCTTTTTCTTCGGCGCCACCCGCTCGTTAACCTGGTTCTGGTCCAGTAGTCGCGCTTTAACATTGTCATTCCATTGCTGATCAAGGATATCCTGGATCATCTTTTGGCTCTCGGGCTCCATCACAGGGCATATTACCTCAACCCGGTAATCGAGATTCCGTGTCATGAGGTCTGCAGAACCGATAAAGTAACGCGGCTTACCGCGATTGTAGAAAACGTATGCCCTAGGGTGCTCCAGGTAACGATCCACGATACTTATCGCCTGGATGTTTTCAGAAATACCTTTGACCCCAGGCAACAACGAGCACATACCGCGAATAATCAGTCGAATCTCTACTCCGGCATCACTGGCCTCATAGAGCTTCATCACCAGTTGTTTATCCACCAGGTTATTGCACTTGAGCGTCATGGACGCCCGATAGCCGGCCCTCGCACTCTCGATCTCCGCTTCGATCATTTCCATGATCGCGGGACGCGTTGTATGCGGCGATACCAGCAACGCTCGATAGCGAGGTCGCTTGTAGTTGTATTGCAGGAAGTCGAATACATTGTAGACGTCCTTGCCGATATTCTGGTCGCGCGTAATCAGGGTGAAGTCTGTGTATAGCTTGGCGGTATTCTCGTTGAAGTTACCGGTACCAATATGGCTGTAAAATCTTACTCCATTGGACTCCGCGCGCTCGATCAACAGAATCTTGCTGTGTACCTTGAGACCTGGGATACCAAATATAACCTCAATCCCGCTCTCGGTTAGACGCTGGGCCCAGTCTATATTCGCTGCCTCGTCGAACCTGGCGGCCAGCTCCACAACGGCCAGCACACGCTTCCCGTTTTGCACCGCATTCACCAGCGCGTCCACTACCCGTGAGTCCCTGGCAACACGATAGAGACATATTTTTATGGAGGTTACCTGCGGATCAAGCGCGGCGGTCTTCAGCAAATCGATGATGTAATCGAAGGGGTTATAGGGGTAATACAGAAAAACATCACGCTTGCGGATACTATCGAACAAGCTACCCGGCTCATCCAGTCGCTTGATACGTACCGGCGGTAACTCCTTGAACTCAAGGTATTTGGGTCCTACATTGGGAAAGCTGATGAAGTCCTTTGAATTGTGGTAGCGCCCACCGGCTATCATGCTGTCGTACTTACCGAAACCAAAACGGTTGCTCAGGTAACTTAATAACCTGTCGGGCATCGCCGCGTCGTACACAAACCTGACCGCGTCAGCTTTCTTACGCTGCTTAAGGCTTCGCTCCATTTTTTCGATCAGGCTCTGGGTTATACCGGTATCAATTTCCAACTCGGCATCACGTGAAAACTTGAAGCAGTATGCTTCAGCCTGATCAATCGTGAGCACACCGCGGAACATCTGTGGCAGGCAAGCGCGCAGCACATTGTCCAGAGCAATAAAAACCTTACCTGCTTTACCCTTGCGGCGAGGAATCTCCAGAAAGCGCTGCAAACGATCGGTGGGCACTTCAACGACCGCATAATTAAATTCATTGCCGGACTTAATCTCTATCGCGAGGTAGATCGACTCATCATTCAGTGCCGGAATGGACTGACCATCTCGCAACAAGATAGGCTCCAATTCTGGCAATACAGTTTGAGTGAAATACTGCTGCACGAACGCCTGCTGCCCGGGGTCGAGCTGCTTTTCATTGACCATATAAATGCGCCGCGCACGCAGATCAGCGAGAACCTGCGTGTAGATTTTCTCAAAGCGCTTTTGCAATTCCACGACCCGTTTCTGGATCAAAGCGAGCAGGTCCTTGGCTCGCTGGCGGTTGACCCCGCTGGACACCGATATCAGGCGCCTGACTTCAGCGACCCGTACCCGGAAAAATTCGTCCATATTGTTGGAAAAGATGCCCAGGTAACGCAAGCGCTGGATAATGGGCACCTCGGGATCCTCCGCTTCCTGCAATACTCGCGCATTAAAGGATAGCCAGCTGATTTCGCGTGGCATAAACAGGCTCTCATCGAGATCTGCTACGCGGCTTTTTAAAGGACTGACCATTATCTTTCCTGTTTCTGCGCTTGCCGTTAGAGGGCGGGGGTGCGACCGACCAATTTAGTACAGTTGCGCGTCAACAGCAAAGCGAATGAACAGGGATTCACTGGCAGCTCGCCAGGGGGTTTTCAGCGGCAAAAAAAAGCCCGACTCGAAAGCCGGGCAAAGGTAGGGATTCCTTCAAGTTAATCGTCTGTCTCAGCCAACTCCAGATGCGCGAGCAAACTACAAAACTGGTCAGCAACAAGATCCATCGATTTGTGTAATTCAGTCAGCTGCCCACGTCCCCTGAGCCGCTCCTGCCCTTGCTCTACCAGCGCAACCAGCGCGGTGAGCTCAAATTCGTTGAGTTCGAGGCCAATCCCAATGCCGGCCTGTCCCTGTAAAATCGCTGTCGTTTTCATAAATCCGGTCCACACCCCAAAAAAGAGCCCGGTTACTCCCCGCTACAGTCTGGGGCCGGGCCAAGGTAGGGATTCTCTGAAGAAAGGTTCTGGCGCCAGTGGCTAGGCGACCAGCTTCTCACCTGCCCCGAATGTTTCGGGAAAAGCGTCTCGGACCGCCTCAAAGCTGTAATCTTCCATACCCAGCTCATTCAGCGTGTTAGCAACGTCCTCGCCACCCCTGGATGCCAGGCGCTTCGCAACCGCTTCCAACAGGCCGCTGCGATTAACCATCTGCCAGGTGCCTGTAGCGCGGGTGCGCTTGCCCTTGGCGTAACCCAGGGCCTCCTCGTACGCGAAAATCGCCCTGACCGCGGCAAACTCGACATCTGATTCCGCGCCATACGCTTCGGCTCTCAGGTCGACAGCTCGACGATGAACCTGCAAGGCCAGCTCTGGGTGACCATTACGGGTGGCGTTGCGGGCAAAGATGTAACACTTTTCGGGGTCGTTAATTCGCAATATCAACTCGTGCATGACTTCTCTCCTACCTTTGTTCTGGCACCGTGACTTAACGGGCTCGTTGACTACGGGAGAGAGAATACAAAGACAGGCCTGTTGCCTACATGGCTACACGCGACAGCAGCATGACCATTCACGCCAAACTGTGAAATATAACTAGATAATGCTTTATATTTAGCTTCTTAATTATTGTTTTATATATAAAAAAGCCCGCTAACCACGAAATGGTAGCGGGCCAAAATAGCCGTATACTTCGGGGCAGAAGCATCGGCCAGGGGACGTGTAGCACGTGCTGGAACGCAACGTGCTCACCACAAGATAGTACCGATACCGGAAAGTGCAAATTCGTGGGGTGATAGAGCCGGCCCGCGAACTAACCCAGTCGGGTCAGCTGGCGTGCAGGGGTTGGCGGCGCTCAGGGTTTGAGCGTGAGAACATCCGTGCGCAGATGCCGGAGAACAGACTCAGCGGTATTGCCTATGAGGCGAGCTTTCACACCTCGCCTGCCCACTGTGCCCATAACCACGAGCTGGGCACGCACCCGGGCGGCTTCCGAGCCGATCACCCTGGCAACAGGGCCACGCTTGCAGCGAAACGCACTGCGCGGCAATCCATGACGGTCAGCAAGCTCTCGCAGGTGTGGCTCCATCGCCGATTTCTGCTCACTGACGTAAGTGCCGGGGTCGACGAGGTCCATATCCGCCAGCAAAGTCGGTATCTCAATGGCACAAATGATCTTGAGCGGCGCATCCAGTGCCTCAGCCAGGTTTTTCGCGTAATCGACGACCTTGTGATTCAGCTTCTGCTTTTGCCTGTTGCGGGTGCCGAGATCCACGCTGGCGAGGACAGATCGTGTCCTGTGCCATTTTTTCTCCGCAACAATCATGACGGGAGTGGGACACTCTCGGATGAGATGCCAATCGGTTGAGGTATACATGGCTGACTCAGAGCGGTGCCCGGTCTTTACCACACCATCGAAACCCTTGGCGGCTCGCTGGATAATCCAGCCGTGAATGTCCTTGCGCCAGACGACCTTGAGGATGACTTTCTGACCTTCGATCCGGTACCTGTCTATAAGGGCCTGGACAGATTTTTCTCGCTCGGACAATACATCTTGACGAACCTTGGCTTGCCGGGCGTCGCTGAGACCCAGACGACTGAGAGGTTCGTAGGCAAAAGCCACTACCTCCGCGGCGAAGTTCAACTGCGCAGCCAACTGCAGGCCGCGCGGGATGGCGAAGCAGTTATCTTTTATATCGGCAACAACCAGCAGCTTCCGCATGGCATCCTTCCCCGGACCACTTCGCGAGCGCCGATTATAGAGCCAAAGCCCCCCGGGGCCATAGCCTTCAGCGCGCCGAGCCGGACAGATACCAACGGGCGCCTGCCTCAGTGACTAATCCATCCTCGCGCAGCTGGAACAACACACGCTCGACCACGCCCTCGTGGTACTCACCGGAAGCCGGCGGCGCCCATTCATTAAGAAAGCCCACGATATCCTGTACGGTTGCGCCGTGCCTGTGCCCTACTCTCATGGCCAGGTAAACCATGGAGCGAATCATTGCCAGGACTTTATCGGTGATCAGGGTAATAGGGTTATTCATGACGCCGTTCTCCTCAATGATGGAGAATAAACAATAGCGCCAACAGCGAACCAGTGGCATAACCCGGCGCGCCAGCGGCATGACCATTGGCGACAATATGTCAGCACAGAATCAGTGTTGCTCTTCGATTTCCCTATATTCAGCGGGGGCCAGACCGGTCCAACGCTTGAACGCCCGGGAAAACGTACTGGGCTCTGAAAATCCGAGCATATACGCTGTTTCGACCACGGACCGACCAGGCTGCCGCAGATACTTGCGAGCCAATTGCAAGCGAGTATCCTGCAACAGGTCCATAAAACTCGTACCCTCATCCTTGAGCTTGCGCTGCAAGGTACGGTTACTCACATTCATATCTTCAGCTATCTGCTGCTGGCTCGGTGGGCCGTCGGGCAGACGCTCTACGATCCTGTGAACGACCTCACGCGAGGTACTCTGCGCCAGGAAGCTGTCCAGGTAGGCCTGCGTTTGCTCGTCATTGACCCTGGCGAGCCCCGGATCACCGGTCACCAGGGGGTCCTCAATATCCGACTTAGACCAGGTAATCCGGGTCGTCGGCATATCAAATAGCACCTTGCTAGCGAGCATATACTCCCAGCGCTCGGCGTCTTGAGGCGCTGGGCGCTCGATTTCGATACGCACCGGCGCGATAAACTCGCCCAGGGTCAGGCGGCACATGCGGACTATCATGCCAACGCTGTAATCGCGTCCCGCGTAGACAAAATTCTCGATCTCCAGGTTACGATCCACACGCAGGTGAACCAGGTCGCCCTCTTCCTCCAGGCTTAGCTCGGCGCCGGTACTGATCAACTTGCCGAAACGTACCAGTCGCCGAAGTCCGTCATACACCGTGTCACTGGCCAGCCAGGCCAGCCCCAAACCATGCAGTACCTGCGGCTGCAATTGTTCTGCAGCATAAAGCCCGAAGGCCTCATCATCAGTAGCGGCGACAGCTGCCCGCATCAATTCGTTCATCGACGCATGAGATATTCGCCAGTCAGGACGCACAATACCGGCCGGATCTATACCGACTTCCTCTAATATCTCTATCGCATCGATCCCCCGCAGACGAAGGGCCTTGGCGACCGGCAGGATGAAGGTCGCCAGCAATGAGTGTTCCAGTAAAGGTGTATCTGTCATGTGTAAATCGATAACTCCCGAGTCGCCTGCACTATAGCATTGCCTGTGTTATGAGCTGCAACCTGGCAGTCATCCATAGAACCAATATGCCACCGCCACCGCCGCAGCAATACCGGCAAAATCAGCGGCCAGGCCACACGCCAGAGCATGACGCGCATGACGAATACCAACCGAGCCAAAATACACCGCCAACACATAAAAAGTGGTCTCAGTAGAGCCTTGCAATGTCGCCGCCAAACGGCCCTGGAAAGAGTCCACCCCAAACGTATTCATAGTGTCGATCATCATCGCTCTCGCGCCCGAGCCTGAGAGGGGTTTCATCAAAGCGGTGGGCATAGCATCTACCCAGCGAGCATCCGCCCCCAGTCCAACCACCAGTGCGCGCAGCCCGTCCAGCAGTACATCCATCGCACCGCTCGCCCTGAAAACGCCGATCGCAACCAGCATCGCCAACAGATAGGGGATGATCCCTATCGCAGTTTCGAAGCCCTGCTTGGCGCCTTCAATAAAACTCTCATAGACGTTAACCGCGCGTCGGTGAGCAACAACAAGAAACAGTATCACCAGGCTAAAAATAAGCAGGTTGCTGACCAGGCTGGACTGACGCTGTAACTCCTCCGCCGACAATGTCGCTAGATAAGCAACGAGGGAAAGGAGTAATGCAAAAACCCCACCCAATGATGCCAGCACTACCGCATCGCGAAAATTGATGCGTTGCACCCATCCTGTCACCAGCAACCCGGCCAGTGTGGAACAACAGGTGGCAATCAGGATGGGTACAAAAACTGCGGCGGGGTCCGGCGCTCCCAACTGGGCGCGATACAGCAGGATTGTCACCGGAAAGAGCGTCACCGACGAGGTATTCAGCACCAGAAAGAGGATCTGGGCGTTACTGGCCACTTCAGGTGTTGGGTTAAGGGTCTGCAGGTCTTTCATCGCCTTGATACCCAGGGGGGTCGCCGCGTTATCCAGCCCCAGAATATTCGCGGAGAGGTTCAGCGTCATCGACGAGATCGCCGGGTGGTTAGCGGGGACTTCAGGCATCAGGCGGGTAAACAGCGGCGACAATAACCGAGCCAGTTTCTCTATAAGCCCGCTGGCCTCACCAACAGCAACAATACCGAGCCAAAGTGCCATCAATCCGATCAGGCCGATCGCCAGTTCAACCGACAACCCAGCCATCTCGAACAGGGCGCTGACCATACGCTGGAATATCTCTGCGTCGCCGCCTATCAGCCACTGGTACAAGCCGCTGACAAACGCCAGCAGGAAAAAACCCAGCCATATCCTGTGCAGCATCAGCGTCGAGACACGGTTCGGCCAGCGCGGCCCGGAATCGATGAACTACCAGCTCTCGGCTTTACGACCAGCATCCTGCCTGTATCTCCTCTGTCCAGCGCTGCGTTGATACCAGACTAAAACAAATAAGACACATTGCCCACCAGAGGGAACGTGCAGCGGCGCCTCCCTTCGTCTAAAGTAGCAGCGGCCAAACGAGGAGTACCAATATGGCGCTGCAAAAAACTGCCGAAAACCGCTGTTTCGAGGGCAAGCAACTGCGTTTCACCCATGAATCGCACAGTCTTGGCTGTGAAATGAACTTCTCCATTTTCTTACCGCCACAGGCAGAGTCAGAAGATGTCCCGGTGCTGTACTGGCTGTCGGGACTGACCTGTACCGACGAAAACTTTGTGCAGAAAGCCGGCGCGCAGCGCTATGCTGCTGAGTATGGCGTGGCGGTAGTGGCAACCGATACCAGCCCGAGGGGAGAACAGATACCCGATGACCCGGAAGGCAGTTGGGACTTCGGTCTCGGTGCCGGCTTTTATGTCAATGCCACCCAAGACCCCTGGCGGGTGAATTACCGCATGTACGATTATATCAGCGAGGAAATCCCCGCCCTCGTCGCAGACGCTTTCCCCGTGCAAACCGAGCGCTCATCAATTTTCGGGCACTCCATGGGCGGCCACGGCGCTCTCACGATCGCCCTGCGCAACCCGGATCGCTACCGCTCAGTATCCGCTTTCTCCCCGATCGTCGCGCCCAGCCGCTGCCCCTGGGGCGAGAAGGCATTAGGCAACTACCTGGGGAACAACATCGAGGACTGGAAGAACTATGACAGCTGTGAATTGATCAGGTCCGGGGCAGGCCAGCTACCGATGCTGGTCGACCAGGGTGGCGCCGACGATTTCCTGGAAGAGCAATTACGGACCGAGTTACTGCAATCCGCCTGTGAAGACACCGGTTATGAGGCCACCATCCGCATACAGGCAGGATACGATCACAGCTACTTTTTCATCGCGAGCTTTGTCGGCAGCCACATCGCCTTTCACGCCAGGGAGCTTGCACGCTAAGCCTACCGATTAAGCGTTGGGATAAAACAAGCTGCGCCAGCTGCGTCTCTCGAAGGGCCGCCATTCGCCACCCGGTACGGCCAGTCGCTCAGCGACCAAAAACCAGATAGTCGGGTTAAGGGTCATGCCACAATGGCTACCGCGCACGCGGATACTCTGGGTCTGCTCGTGCCCGTCTTTCTGCAAGGTTGTCTGCCAATTAACAATCCCATCGCCCCGGGAATAAATCGCAGTAGTGGGCACAGGTGGCGGCAGGTGCAACTCGTCCTGCTCGATGGGCAACTCCTCCATCGGGTTCAGCGCCATAAAAAGGCGCGCGGGATAAGAGGCTGTCAGTCGACCCTCGCCAAAGGGGCTACCTAGAGAAATGACCTGGCGGACATACTCTGGGAACTCCCTGGCCAGTTCGCGCGCAAAAATGCCACCCAGGCTGTGCCCGACAAGGGACACGGGGCCTTGATAACGTTCCGCTAGATACTTGATGCGTGCTTCCAGATTTTCCAGCACGCCCTCTTTGGGTCCCAGGTTTCTGCCCTGCCCCCAACCGTGTACCGCGTAGTCCAGCTTAGTCAGGTAACGTCTGAAAGCCGCGTTATAGCCATCGGCGCCCAGAAATCCCGGCAACACCATCACGGGATGCCCATCACCTTGTGGTGCACGCGCCAGTACCCGGCGGCTAAGCGACAAGGTGATAATCTCGCCGACCGCACGGTGCGCTTCGGTCAGTGCTAAAAGGGGGTTGGGGGGCGGGACATAGGGGTCTATATCCTGGAGGGTCGTGCTGGCGGCTTCGTCAATGCTAGCCAAGGATGCTGTCCCGTACCACGCTGCAAGTGCTCCTTGCATAAATAGATTTTATACCTAAAGGATACCCAATTTACCGGCAAAGGCAAAGCCCCGCTGCGCGTGGTACCTGTCCGTCAGCGGGGCCGATCATTACAGTTGCGAAAACTCCTTGTTCAGATTGTATTGACGGGAGGTAACGTAGGACTCCATATCCTCAGTTCGCCGCAGGGCAGCATCGAGCCGATCCCGGGCCCGCTGCAGACGAACCGCGGCGCTGTCCGAATAACGAAACACCTTGCGCGGACGATAATCGTGCAGCTCTTCGTCATACTCCATTTCCACCTCGGGCTCCCTGGTATCTTCTTGCCGATAGTGATGATCGCGGTCACTCGCGCGCCGGGCAGGCCTCGGGGCCAGCAATATCCAGGCGCCAATATAGGCCCAGAGCGCCAGGGTGCCGGTGAACAGGAATGCACCCACCCAAAGCAGGCGCACGACCCAGTGTGCCACGTCCCAGTGATCGGCCAGGCCCGCAGCAACACCCGCGATTTTACCTTCCCGGGTATTGCGATACAGGTTCATTCCCCAGCCAGCGGCCTTGCGCGACTGGAACCGTCGCCTGCCGTGACCGTAGCTATTGCGGTGTCTTCTATCTCTGCTTGCCATGATTACTCCTTCTCGCGGTCTTGCCGATCAACCTGCTGCCGCCACTGAGGGTGGTCGGCATCCAGAATCGACTCCAGGGCGCCTATACGGTCGGTCAGCTTGTCGACGGTAACGAGCATATGCTCGATACTCTCGCGATCCTCATCGGACAGGCTGCGTGACGAACGGTTCACACTGCGGTAATGCATTGTGATCCAGATGGGCGCCACTACCACCATGAACAAAATGGTGGGTACAAACATGAAGTTCCAGAATTCCATTCATTCAATCCTTGGGCATCAGGCTTATAGCCATGCTGCCATTATCGTGTCCAGTTGGCCAATGAGGATCAGCTGTCCTTGGGCTTGGCCTCGGCAGTCGCAGACATCTGTGACTTGAGCCGCTCCAACTCATCAGTAATGCGCTCATCCTCTTGCAGCGCATCGATCTCTGCGGCGAGATCCGGGGGCACGTCCCGACCCACATCCATCGACTCGAGCTGGCTTTCCAGGTTGTCCATGCGACGTTCGAAATGCTCGAATCGCTGGAAGGCGCCGTCAAGTGCTTCCCTATGCATCTGCCGCTTAACCTTGATTCGTGACTCGACAGTTTTACTGCGCATCAACAGGGCTTTCTGTTTCGCTTTGGCATCACTCAGCTTTTGCTGTAATTGGGATACCTCATCATTCAGCTGGGCAATATGCTCGTCGGTAGCCTTGAGCTCTGCCTCCACGACAACAAGCTCCTCCTCTATTGCCCGCTTCTCCTGCAGCGCTGCCCGCGCCAAGTCCTCGCGGCCTTTACTGATCGCCAGTTTTGCCTTGTCTTCCCAGGCCGCAGCTTCCTCCTGGACGTGTTCAAGTCGGCGCGCAGCAGCCTTACGGTCCGCCAACACCCTCGCCGAAGAGCTACGAACCTCTACTAACGTATCCTCCATTTCCTGGATGATAAGGCGGATCATTTTTTCCGGATCCTCAGCCTGATCCAACAGGGCGTTGATATTGGAATTAATGATGTCGGTCATGCGAGAAAAAATACCCATGGTTTACTCCTGCCTGTTTTCCTACGTGCTTCTGCGTGACGGGTGGCCCCCGTAGGGCGCACCCAGCCAATACGTCAGCTCTATCGCGGCGGTCATCTGGACCAGTGTCCAGGTGCCCGCCTCTATTCCCAACAAGGCGCCCATCACTACGCAGATCAACAGCAGGGCGGTGTAAATCAGAAATCGCTCATTATTCGACGTCATCTGTTACTGCCTCCTACCCTACGCGCTCGTTGTCTGTTGGCATTGGCGCTTTACACCACTGGTATTACATATTTCGTGCCAAAAATCATAACCCATTGTTTATAAACAGTTTTTAAGTAATTACCGGCTCGATACACCAAAAATCCTGATTAATATTAGGTTTATTTAACCTAATTATTGGTTTTTTTAGCCACATATATTGGTATATTTTACCCATGAATAGACAGCCTGAAAGCATCATCGGTAACTCCCAGGCCCTGGCGGAAGCACTTGACCAGGTGTCGCGCCTTGCCACCATCAACCGACCAGTGCTCATCCTCGGTGAACGCGGCTCCGGCAAGGAACTCGCCGCTGAGCGCTTGCATTTCCTCTCGCAGCGCTGGGACGCGCCACTGCATAAAGTGAACTGTGCCGCTATCAGTGAAACCCTGCTGGAGTCCGAGTTATTCGGCCATGAGGCCGGCTCTTTCACCGGTGCCACACGTGCCCATAGCGGCCGCTTTGAGCGAGCGGAAGGTGGCACCCTCTTCCTGGACGAACTGGGCACCATGTCGAAACGGTTACAGGAAAAACTGCTCCGCGTGGTCGAGTACGGCGAGTTTGAACGGGTCGGGGGCCAGAGAACCTTACAGGTTGATGTCAGGGTGATCGCCGCAACCAACGCCGACCTCCGAGAACTCGCCGCCAGAGGAGAGTTCCGCAATGACCTGCTGGACAGGTTGAGTTTCGACGTAGTCCACCTGCCTGCACTGTGCCAGCGGGCTGAAGATATTCCCGAGTTGGCCAATCACTTCGCAGTACTCATGAGTGCAGAGCTGGGCTGGGAGCTGTTTCCGGGGTTCACCGATGCGGCAATGACTACGCTGAGCCACTACCGTTGGCCAGGCAATATCAGGGAATTGAAGAATGCCGTCGAGCGGTCACTACACCGCTGGGGGGATCCCAGCAGCCCCGTAGACCGCATTGTGCTCGACCCCTTTCAGTCACCCTACCCACGCATTCCTGAGTTCGAGGAAGAACAGGCAGACGTGGGGAAGTCTCCGGAGACAAATGCCGAGGTGGATTTCAACCAGCGCCTGGCCGATATCGAAAAGCAAATGTTACGGGCAGCGCTGGCAGAAAACGGGCATAATCAGCGCCTGACCGCGGACGCGCTTGGCCTGACCTATGACCAACTGCGCGGCATGGTCCGCAAGCACGGCTTGCAGAAACGCAGACAAGGGGCCTGAGCGGGAAGCATTCGCCCTCCAGGGCAGCAGACCCCTAACACGATGCGGGTATGTGCGTCGGCCACTGCACTAACTACTATTTGCAATTATATTCGAGGAACAAGCCTTATGAGCCTGCAACTTTCCGACAGCAGCCTTCTCCAGACTCAAGCGTACATCAACGGGGAGTGGGTAGATGCTGACTCCGGCGCTACCTTCGCAGTAACCAACCCCGCAAACGGCGAGGTCGTGGCTGAAGTAGCAAAGGTCGGTGCAGCCGAGACCGCCCGCGCCATTGAATCGGCGCAGAGCGCCATGACGGATTGGAAAAACTTGCCGGCCAAGACGCGCGCCAATGTCCTGCGCAAATGGTTTGACCTGATGATGGCCAACCAGGAAGACCTGGCGACCATAATGACTGCCGAACAAGGTAAAGTTATCGCCGAGTCACGGGGTGAGATCGCCTATGGCGCAGCATTTGTCGAATGGTTTGGTGAAGAAGCCAAGCGCGTAGACGGCGACGTCATACCCGGCCCCTCGCCCGACAAGCGCATCGTCTGTATCAAGCAACCGGTTGGTGTGGTGGCTGCCATCACTCCATGGAATTTCCCCAACGCAATGATTGCGCGAAAGGCAGCGCCGGCACTTGCCGCTGGCTGTAGCATCGTCATCAAACCGGCATCTGAAACACCGCTGTCTGCTTTCGCGATGGCTGTGCTGGCCGAACGCGCCGGCGTTCCGGCAGGCGTATTGAATGTCGTTGCAGGGGGTTCTTCCGATATCGGCGGAGAACTGACAGCCAATCCCATCGTCCGCAAACTCACGTTCACCGGCAGCACCCCGGTTGGCAAGATGCTCCAGCAACAGTGTGCAGCCACCATGAAAAAAACGTCTATGGAGCTCGGTGGTAATGCGCCCTTCATCGTATTCGCTGATGCAGATATCGACGCAGCCGTGCAGGGTGCGATCATCTCCAAGTACCGCAACTCCGGGCAGACCTGTGTGTGCTCAAACCGCCTGTTTGTCCACGACGCCGTTTACGACGAGTTCGTCGCCAAACTGGTGAAAGCAACCGCGGATCTCGCCGTAGGCGACGGCTTCAAAGACGGCATATCAATTGGCCCTCTGGTTAACAGCAAGGCCGTCAACGACGTCGATGAACTGGTATCAGCATCGGTGTCGGCGGGCGCCAAGGTTGCGCTGGGTGGCGGCCCACATGAGCTCGGTGGTTGTTTTTACCAACCCACGGTACTCACCGAAGTGACTTCCCAGATGGCAGTGTTCCGCAATGAAATCTTCGGGCCCGTCGCCCCGGTTGTGCGCTTCTCCAGCGAAGACGAAGTCATCGCCATGGCCAACGATTCCGAGTTTGGCCTGGCCTCGTACTTCTACACGCGCGACATAGGCCGGGTATGGCGTATCGCAGAAGCACTCGACTTTGGCATTGTGGGCATCAACGAAGGCATTATTTCCAATGAAATGGCTCCGTTTGGGGGCGTCAAGGAGTCCGGCTCAGGCCGCGAAGGCTCCAAGTATGGCATGGATGACTACGTGGAAATCAAGTACATGCTGATGGGCGGACTGGATCGCTAGACCAGCAACCCGCAGTTCCCTGTAAGTGGTGCCGACCGCCCGAGTCGGCACCACGTGCACTACGCGGCAGGCGGCGGACCGAAGGTATTGTCGCCCGCTGTTCCGGGCTGTACATACCAGTAAATCAGCACCAATACGCCGATTAGCGGAACGAAGCCGATCAGATACCACCAACCAGACCTGTCAATATCGTGCAGGCGCCGTATGGCGACTGCCAGCGTCGGCAGGAACAATGCCAGCGACACGATCATGGACATCGGGTTACCAGCCGCGGGGTCGAAAGCCTCGAAGCCGAGCATGGGGGCCAATACAGCGCCCTCAATCATGTTTACCAGCAATGCGAACAGCAAGAACGCGAGAACAAACCACCAATACTCCGAACGAGACGCCCTTCCCTGGAAGGTCGCGTATTTACCTAGAACCGACTGCACAGCTTCGGGCATGTTCATGAAACTCTCCTCGTCTCTTCGAATGACGCCCGCCTGCGTCAACGGGCCTCGGTCTTCTCGGCTCCGCAGCGCTGGCAACGCAGCACAGTAACCAGTTTACCCTGCTTTACATCAAATCGTGTGGTGGTATCGGTCTGCCATTTGTGATGGCCGTGTCGGCACAAGGTTTTTCCCTTGTGCCGGTCCTTCAACGAGCGTTTGCGAAATGGAATGACATCAGCCACTTCAGGCGCTCACAGCAATGTGCGATCGACGGCTCTCTGCCAGGACTCTGTGCGGTGGCGACGCGCAGCTGCGGACATCTCCACCTTGAATTCCTGCTCGGCCTGCCAGATCTTTTTCACCTCGGCGGTGCCACTCCAAAGACCAACGCCCAGGCCAGCGAGATAACAGGCGCCGGCTACTGTAGTTTCTATAACCCGGGGACGAATCAGTCGGCGACCGAGCACATCGGCCTGGATCTGCATCAGCAAGTTGTTAGCCGCCGCACCTCCATCCACCCGCAGAGGCTTCATTCGCTTGCCCAGGTCACGCTCCATGGCAAATAAAATATCGGCATTCTGCAGCGCCATAGCATCAAGCGTGGCCCTGGCGATATGACCGCGCTCGGTACCGCGGGTCACACCCGAAATCAATCCTCGCGCCTCCGGTGCCCAGTGTGGCGCACCCAGGCCAGTAAGTGCCGGCACGAACTCAACACCACCATGGTCAGGCACCTTGCTGGCCAGCGCTTCAATATCCGGTGCGCGTTTGATCATCTGCAGCCCGTCGCGAAGCCACTGAACCGCGGCACCGCAGATAAAGGCACCGCCCTCAAGGGCGTACACAGGCCGGGTCTTTTCACCCAGCTGCCAGCCCACCGTGGTGAGCAATCCCGACCGCGATTGCAGGGGCGTACTGCCCGTATTCATTAAAATGAAGGAGCCCGTACCAAAAGTGCACTTTGCATCGCCCACGCCAAAGCAGGCCTGGCCAAAAAGGGCCGACTGCTGATCGCCCGCAACCCCCGCCACTGGAATACCATCGGGTAGACCCTTTACTCCGCGAGTGCGGCCAAGGCTGCCGCTACTGGGTGCAATTCTGGGCAGGATACTCGCCGGCACTTCAAACAGATCCAGCAACTGCTGATCCCAGGACAGGGTCTTCAGGTTCATCAGTGAGGTGCGCGACGCATTGGAGACGTCGGTCACGTGGGCATCGCCGCCAGTGAGGCGCCATATGAGGAAACTGTCTATAGTTCCGGCCGCAACTCGGCCTGACTTCAGCAAACGCGATACGCCTGCCGTGTTCTTCAGCAGCCAGCGATATTTGCTGCCGGAGAAGTAAGGATCAAGAACCAGGCCCGCCTTTCGCTTGACCAGCTTCTCGTGCCCGGCTGTTCTAAGCCCCTCGCAAAAGTCGGTAGTGCGGCGGCACTGCCAGACAATCGCATTGTTGAGTGCGTCCCCGGACGTTCTATCCCACAGCAAAGACGTCTCACGTTGATTCGTGATACCAATTGCCGCTATCTCTGTGGCCTTGCAAATGCGCTTCCTGAGAATAGCTGCAATGCTTTTCTCCACCGATTTCCAGATATCCGCAGGGTTGTGTTCAACCCAACCGGGCCTGGGGTAAATCTGGGGAAATTCGTTATTTACCGCGGCTCGTACTGAGCCATGCTCATCCATCATAGCATCCGAGCTACCGGTGGTGCCCTGATCGATGGCTAGGACAAACGCTGCCATGGCTTACTCGCCATAGCCCTCCACTGCTTTGATTTCCAGGAAGTCCGTAAAGCCATGGTGGCCCCACTCCCGCCCGTTTCCGGATTGCTTGAAGCCGCCAAACGGCACGTTATAGCCACCCGAAGCACCGTTGACATGGACATTGCCGGCGCGTATCCGCGATGCAACCTCGCGTGCGTGGCCGATATCACCACTCTGTACATACCCCGCCAAACCGTAAGGCGTGTCGTTGGCTACGGTAATCGCCTCTTCCTCAGTCTTGTAGGGAATCATGGTCAATACGGGGCCAAAGATCTCTTCACGGGCAATCGTCATTTCGTTGTTCGCTTCAGAGAACACGGTGGGGCGGATGAAGTAACCTTTTTCCAGACCCTCCGGACGCCCGGGACCGCCTGTTACTAACTTGGCGCCCTCTTCGATGCCTTTCTCGATAAGCCCCTGGATCTTATTGAACTGAACCTCGGAAACAACCGGCCCCATGGTTGTGCCTTCGGCAGTCGGGTCGCCCACTACCACACTCTGGGATACCTTCTCTGCAATCGCTTCGGCCTCCGCCAACTTGTCGGCCGGCACCAGCATACGCGACGGTGCATTGCACGACTGGCCTGTGTTCATGTACATGTGCATGACGCCGCGGGTAACAGCCTGGGTTAAATCGGCATCCTCAAGGATGATGTTAGGCGACTTGCCGCCGAGTTCCTGGGTGACACGCTTCACCGTGGGCGCGGCATTTTGCGCTACCAGGCTGCCAGCGCGGGTGGAGCCTGTGAATGACATCATATCGACATCCGGGTGCTTGGACAGCGCGGTTCCGACCACAGGGCCGTCGCCGTTGACCATATTGAAAACACCCGCTGGAACACCGGCCTCATCCATCACCTGGGTCCACAAGTAGGCAGACAGCGGCGCAACCTCGCTGGGCTTCAATACCATGGTACAGCCCACGGCAAGCGCGGGCGCCACCTTACAGCCAATCTGGTTAACCGGCCAGTTCCAAGGGGTGATGAGACCGCAGACGCCAATGGGCTCCTTGAAAATCCGGTGCTCACCCATGTCTTCCTCAAAGGAAAATGTCCTGAGAATCTTGAGGGCTTCCTCCAGGTGACCCAGGCCACAATGCGCCTGGGCACCTACCGCCAGCTCCATCGGCGCACCCATCTCCTCACGGATGGCATCGGCGATATCGTTGTAATACTTCTTGTACACTTCCACGCAGGACTCGAGCAGTTCAACCCGCTCCTCACGACTGGTACGGCCGAAGGTTTCAAAGGCCGTCCGGGCTGCGGCAACGGCCAGGTCCACATCGGCCTCCGAGCCCATTGAGATGTGCGCACAAACCTCTTCGGTGGCCGGGTTTATCACGTCCAGTTCTTTGGGAGTGACGGGATCAACCCACTGGCCGTTAATGTAAAACTGCTTGTACTCGCGCATGATTTATCTCCTGTTAGGTTCGCGAAAAGACGCTAAGTGTAGCACCAGAAATCCTGCTGGCTACCACTCCTTTGGTGTTAGCCACTGCGGGCCCGCCGATAGGCCAGCGGAGACACGCCAGTCCACTGTTTGAACGCCCTGGAGAAGGCCGGTTCTGTCATATGCAGGGCCTGGGCCACCTGCTTTACCTGGCAGTTGTCCGAGACCAACATGGACACCGCCCGGTCGCGGCGCACCTGCTCCAGGAGCTTGCGAAAACTTGTCCCCTCGCCTTCCAGCTGTCGATGGATGGTCCTGCTACTCACGCTCCAACGCCTCGCCAGGGATTCCAGGCCTGGCATTGCGTCGGCCTCATTCAGCGCGTGCAGGACTTTCTCGGACATACTGCCATCGAACACCTGTTTGACGAACCATTGGTCCGGTAGCTGCTGCAGGTAGCGGCGCAGGTCTGAACGGGAGCGGATTACCGGCGCCCGCAACCAGTCTTCAGAAAACTGCAGGCTGCTGCGAGGTGCATCGAAGACAAGTGGTCCCGGAAACATCAGCTGATACTCCGCCGCGTGTGCCGGCGGGGAAAAGCTGAAGCTGGTCCGCAACAACGGAATACGCTCACCAATCAACCAATTGGCAAAGCGGTGCCACAGGAGCATCAGAAACTCCTCCAGGAAGTGCGATCCGTCCATCCCGGGGTCGACCAGGGTGAGCTCGAGTGTAGGCTCAAAGGAGTCGCGCAAGCGCCAGCGAAAGGCCAGTGACGTCAGGTTATAGAAACGCAGCGAGTAACGCAGCGCCTCACGCAGGTTAGCTGAGTCCACCATCTGTCGCGCCATCAATGCAAAGCCGCCAAACCTGTGTGGCGCAGCACCAAACCCACTGAGTTCATCGTCTAACTCCACCCAGATTTTGCGCAACAAGGCTCCGAGCTGGGCCGGACTGATGCGGGTTCGTTGATTCGCCAATAACTCAGGCGTCAAACTTACGGACTGCATTAAAGCCTGGCGGTCGACCCCCAACTGGCTGGCGCGTGTTATCAATACGCGCGCAAAATGCGCCGAGACGTCCGCACGTTCGATATCGTTCTGTGTCATTAAAAGTTAATCAATTGTCCTAAATTGACGGCAAAACCGCATTTTGGCTGAGTTTTATACAGCTATCTGTCGGTTAAAATCAATTTTTTCAGTTTCCATCATTGCGATCCTCGCCCGTTTTTACCACAATCTGCCTCCTCATACTTGCCGCAAACACTGGAGCAACCCATGAACCAAGCCGTGAACCAGGACGATCTGACATTATTCCGTGATATGGCCCGGCGGGCTTTCGAACAGGAAGTCGCACCGCACTTTGAACAGTGGGAAGAGGATCACCTGGTTCCCCGGGAATTATGGCGTACCTTGGGCGCCGCCGGACTACTCTGCCCGGACGTCGACGAGGCCTATGGCGGTGCTGGCACAACCCCGCACGTCACACTGGCAATGATCGAGGAGCTCTCGCGCATGGGCTTTGGCGGCGTCGCCACAGGCTATGGCATTCACTCCAATATCGTGACGCCTTACGTGAGCCGTCATGGTACAGAGGAGCAGAAACAGCGCTGGCTGCCAGCGCTGGTATCCGGTGATGCCATTGGTGCGCTCGCCATGACCGAACCTGGTGCCGGTTCGGATGTTCAGGGCATCAGGACCAATGCAGTTCGCGACGGCGATGACTGGATATTGAACGGCTCCAAGATATTTATCACTAACGGCATTCACGCCGACCTGGTGATCGTCGCGGCGATTACCGATCCCGGCAAAGGCGCCAAGGGCACCTCCCTGTTCCTGGTGGACAGCACCCTGCCCGGCTTCGACAAGAGCACGAAGATCGAAAAAATCGGCCAGCATACCTCGGACACCGCCCAGCTTTTCTTTCAGGATGTCAGGCTATCCGGCGATGCCTTGCTCGGTGAACTGAACAAGGGCTTCATCATCATGATGGAGGAACTGCCCCGGGAGCGCCTCGGTATCGCTGCACAGGCCGTCGCTGC